>DCAL01000073.1 GCA_002311975.1 Fidelibacterota bacterium UBA1134
CCGCATCCCCACCGACAACCCGCCCGGCGATACCACGCAGTGCGTGGCCTTTCTCGCGGAGTACCTGAAGGCGAGGGGGCTGCCGGCGGACGTCTACGAGCCCCGGCCGACATTCCAGAGCCTCGTCTCGTACAAGAAGGGCCGCCGGGACGGGCGCAACCTCGTCCTCAGGGCACCTGGACCAGTTTCCGGCTGGCGACCCGAAGGAGTGGTCCTTCGATCCCTACTCCGGAGAGTGCCGGGACGGCAAGATCCTGGGTCGCGGGGTGGGCGACATGAAGGCCGGCACCATCGCCTCTCTCCTCTGTCTCGTACTGGTCCACGAGGTGGACATCCCCATCAAGGGCCAGCTCACGGCGACGCTAGTCGCGGACGAGGAGTCCGGTGGCACCTGGGGAGCTCAGTGGCTGCTGGAGAACGTGCCGATGACGAGGGGTGACGCCAGTCTCAACAGCGAGCCTTCGGACATGGTACAGGTGCTGATCGGACACAAGGGGAAGTACCGGCTCAACGTGGAGACTCGCCATCCGGGCGGTCTGGCCGCCATCCCGGTCGAGGACGACGCCATCCCCCGCGCCGTGCAGGTGGCGGAGGCCCTGAAGAAGCTGCAGGGATGGAAGCTGGATACGCCCCCCGATGTGGCCGACGCCATCGCCCGCGCCAAGTCGCGGGCCGAAGGTCAGGAGCGCACCCGGGGTAAGTCGTGGGTGGTGGACTCCACGACCGTGAACGTCGGCGTCATTCGGGGCGGCGTGCAGAGCAACACTATTGCCACCCATTGCCACATGGAGGTGGACATCCGCACGCCGGTGGGTGTGACCACTCAGGACGTGAAGGCGAAGGTGGAGGAAGTGCTGGCCGAGATGGAGCTGGACCGCGAAGAGCTCGAGCTGGAGTGGGCCGTCTGCCTGGAATCGGCTGGTGGCTCCAGGGGATTCCGGCGGCCATCTACGGCACGGGCCTGGAGAACATCGCCGTCCCCGACGAGCACATCCTGGAACCCCAGTTCGGGCACGTTCTTAAGGTAGACGCTGCCACGTGCATCGACTACCTGTGCGAGGGATGTTGAGATCGATCGCGAAACAGGGAGAGAGAGGGCAACAGGTTATCCCCTTTTTCGACTACGACCCCGATGTGCTTTACCCGCTTCTGGATGATGGGCGGACCCAAGATGCCTTCGAAAACCTGATGGGGGAAGACTTCATCCTAACCCTCAGCGAAGGGATTCTCCATACCGGAGGGAGTGAATGGCACCATGACGCCTGTGCCCCCGACGGCTTCTTTAGCATGAGGGCGGCGATCTATCTGGATACGCTCGGACCCGAGACGGCTGTCTCAACGTCATCCCCGGAAGCCATTTCACAGAATTTCGGGAGGCGTTAATCAAGACCATTGGTGAGATGGGCGTACGTCCGGAAGATGTCCCGGGTCGGTATCCGCTCTGCAATGAGCCGGGGGACGTGATCTTTATGAATCACAAGACATTTCATCCGCCCTGAGCGATAAGCCCGGACGACGAGCCATCCACATCAACTGCGTCCAGAATACGACGCCCGAGAAAAATAAAACGCATTTCGATTGGCTTGTTGGCTTTCTGGAAGGTGAAACCAAGAGGTGGGGCCGATTTTACAGCGACCGCTTGATCTCGACCGCTGGTGCTCGTCGTCAGAAAATGATGGGGCGAACCATCGAACTGGGATTCGGAAATTCAGGCCCCATCACCCACTTGCAGGACTTACAATAGCCCCCGAATGTCCGGGTATACACCTGTCGACATCTCACCTGTCGGCATCTCACCTGTTAATCTGTACCTGCAATACCTGGAACTGGCGGGCGGCTGATCATCCTGGACTGAGGAAAAAATGACACACCCAGGTAACACATCAGGGAGGATTCCAAATCACCGTTGGGTCGCACAGGAAGCACGATGGATCTTCGCGGACGAGAGAGAGGCTTGGGTGCGTGGTCTGATGAAGACACAAGCGGGAGATCTCCTCATATCCTGCTACCGCGGGGGGAAAGACCAAATGGACGGCGAAGAGATTCTCTACCGCTCCCTGGACCAGGGGCTCTCCTGGCAGGAAGCAACGAACTTCACGAAAAGCCTTGGTATGGAATCGCTAACGTCCTCTTGGCAAACCCTTCGCTCGGGCCGCATCCTGGCAGTGGTGCAAAGTGTCGGGACCGGCGGGTTTCGCGAAGCGGGTCCACCCTATTCGCATGGCCCTCCCGGCCGCAAGCCGCAGCCGACACGTGTCTATGAGTACGCGAAACGCGTGCAGACAAGAATACGCACGCTCTATTCCGATGATGACGGACATACCTGGAATATTACGGATTTCGCCGGATTGCCAGGGGCTTTCGAACATCGTTGCGGTGAGGGGCGTATCGCTGAGATGCCGGATGGGACGCTGGTGCTCCCAGGTCATACGTTCACGAACGAGGAAGATGAAAAAGCATGGATATTTTCTCCATGCATCCTGCGATCAACCGACCAGGGGAAGAGCTGGGGAGATCCCTCGGTGATTGCTAATGGAGAACGGGATTTAGGCAACTGCTATAATGAATCGGATGTTGTACGCCTGGCGGATGGGCGCTGGATGGCTTTTTTTAGGATGAACCCGACCCACTATGGCCGCTCCATTCCCGGTTACCGCTGCTTCAGTTCTGATGAAGGCAGAACGTGGTCACTTCCGGAGCAATGTCTGGCAGTATCGGGCGAAATGGACATGCTCCTCCTGCCGGACAATGGCTTGATGGTGACAGCCAAGGGTCTATCCGGGCGTTTGACAGTTAGTTACGATGACGGCCGCAGCTGGGCATACCAAGGCTATATCTACAAGGCCTGGTATGATCCTGAAGGGGAGGGGAAGAAATGGAGGGGGTGTTCCTGGTTTAACCACGTTATGCAACTTGATGAGGAGACCCTTCTGGCGGTCCACTCGCCCTGGCACGGTGAACGGATTATTGGCGCCCGAGCCCGCTGGATTCACAAGGTCAAGACTCCTGCCGTCGATGAATCCAGGTCAGTTTTCACGTCAGTAGACAGCCCTGCCCATCGTTGGGTCATCCGTGAGGCACGTCCGGTGTATCGTGGGGAAGAGAAGAGTACGAATCCGCAGATTTGCAGGACGGGCAGCGGCGACCTGCTTGTATCGGTCCAGTTGGGGACGTCACCCGGAAAAACCGTGGTCCTGCGCTCCACTGATAGGGGTCTGAGCTGGGGCCAGGCGCTGGAGGTCTTTTCGCCGTCATCTTTTACCGCCGGAGGCGGTTATGGCCTGACCAGACTCAGAAGCGGACGTCTGGTGATGGCCTGTGGCGAACATGCGACCAGTCCAGGCACCGGTGAGCCAGCGGGTGAGACCAAGCCCGGCATTCCACGATATCAGATCAAGGGTTTCGAGAAAAGATCTATTCTGCGCCTGGCAATATCAGACCATCACGGGCATCGGTGGCGGATGACTCCTATCATTGACTGTGCGCCATTTGTCGGTGCTGTGGTAGCCGGTCGCTTGGTAGAGTTACCTACGGGTGATCTGCTGATGCCGATATATGGGGCTCTAAGTCAGGAAGATATCAGCCAGACGCTGGACTCCTGTGGTCTGTTGCGCTCCCAGGATGGTGGCCAGACATGGTTGACGCCGACGGTCATAGCGGCTGCCGACCAGAGCAACGGACGGTCCTTCAGAAAAACGTCCGTACTTGGGTTAGCAGACGGGAATTTGAGGGCGGCCATCGAAACGCTTTACCCCCTGCGAGGTCCGGATTGGGAAGAGATGATTTCTTTCAGTGCCAGTAACGACGTTGGTAAGACCTGGTCACCACCTTTAGAGACATTCCCAGGCTACGATCCCATGCTTGACCGCCTACCCGATGAGAGCGTCTTCCTGGCACACGCCCTCTGGAACGGGATAGAGTTTGAGGTCAGTCATAATGAAGCAATAACCTGGGTCTACCAGGACAAACTTTACAATAATGCCAAAGACCGCTGGCGCGCCTGCCCTGCCGGTTCTGCCGCCCTGGTTACACTGAATGAGGAGACCGCGCTGGCGGTTTATCACCTCCCTGATGGGAACGGCATAGATGCGACCTGGATTCGCAGCGTTCCCCGCGACAGCAAAGAGGCTCGGGAGCGGTTTGAATAAGAACGGCGGCTTTGTCGAAACGGCACCGGGCCACGTTGTGGTGGAACGGTCGTGCAGCCGGAAGACCTTGGAGACATCATGAAAAACGTACTCACCGGCGCCGCGGCAACTGCTGTGCCAGAAAAACGCGAGGCTGCGCAAAAGGATCCACAACCTCACACGCCGGATTCTCATACGTTGGGCCTCTGGCATTTCGACGGGAACGGCAAAGATGCTGCACAGTACAGCAACGATGGGACGCTAATAGGGAAGTCGGTATGGGCGGGAAGCAAACCGGGCTTTGGAAAAAACCTGTACGTAGCCGGCAGGGATGGTGAGTACTTCGAGGCAAAAACTGCGGCTTCTCTGGATGGGATGGACGAATTCACCGCTGAGATCTGGGTGTATCCGTTCGATTATCAGGAAGAAGATTATGTCTTGCACAAAAGAAACGGGTGTTATTGGATAAATGTCAGGGCGAAAAGATGGTGCTTCGGTATTGGCCTGAGCGACAATGTCCGCTACACGGTTAAGGGGAATTTTATCCAGATTGCCCGCTGGATCCATCTCGCCCTCGCCTACGATGGCAAGTCTTTAAGAGCGTATGAAAACGGCGAAGAAGTGGGGTCAATTGCCCTAGCACGAAGCCTCAGTCTTAAGAAGGACCCCCAAGGCAGCTTGCTCATAGGCGGCGATCGAGATGGCCACAGCATAAAAGCTCATCTGGATGACGTCAGGATTTCAGACGTAGCACGTAAAAGCTTTCCACGCCGACATCAGGTGAGTCCGAAGACAGAAGAAAGACCTTCTTTCGAGCCGGTGAAAATCAAGAAGAAATACCCGGTCGAGCATACGGGCCCGGCAGAACTGACGGTCACGGAACTTGAGAGAGAGATACGGATTGTATGGCTTGGGGGGGATGGCGTTTTGAGAAAGGTGGTTTTCGACAAATGGGATAAGCCGGGAAGCATCACCGGGATGTTTATTGATGATAACGGGAACAGAGACTTCGGTGACCAAAAGAACAGACTCCCCTTTGCAGCCCCTCATTATTCTGCCGAGATAAATGGTGTCGTCTATGATTCAGAACTTGATATCACCGAGTATCGAGTAGAACGCCGGGGCGCACGTGCGAATCTCTATTTTAACAGCGTGAAGTTAGGCCCCATCAAAGGCTACCTGGTCTACAGCTTCTATAATCGGTCCAATCTTTTCTCAGATGAGTTCCGCGCCGGGATAGACTTTCTTTCCAGCGTCAGCAAGTTGCAACATGGTTTAACCGGCTTTCCCGATGCCGATGAGAACGGAAGGATACCCGGCTTGACCATGTTTATCCCGCCCCACTACTGGTATGAGGGCAAACCTTTTTTCAAGAAATTGGAAGGAGGAAAGGGATATGCCGGGTGCTATCTGTTTGCCGGTACCCCTTACAAGCGTGGTCCCTTCAGTTTCGAAAAAGGGGACGAGAAGAGATTTCGAATGCTGTATCATCTTTACAGTAAAAGTTCCAGACCGCTAGCAGCCTACACGAACACGGAGAGCTACCGACCGTTGCGCGGCCACAAAATCTTTGCCACACATGTGCATGGTGATGAAACCACGATGCAGCACCAAAGAGATGCTGGCGTAGATATCGTATTAATGACCAATTATGCCCATGCACTCACTGCAAGTGCCGAGAGATGGCAAACAGAATTAGCCAGATGCAAAACTATAAGTACAGACTCCTTCCTCGTCTTGCCTGGAAGCGAGTTCTCGCTTGGAAGCCAGGTGGGTGAGATAAAGGGACATTTCAATTATCTCACTCCGGTGCCGAAACTCTACAGGAAAATGGATGATGTCGCCAAAGCAGTGTCCAAGGATGGCGGCATTACCTGGCTCAACCATCCACTCTCGGCAGGACTGTTCAGCCCCGAGTTTCTTGTCGCTAACTGGGGAAGCGACCTTATCGGTCTCGAATGGAATTCCCGTGACGAGTGGCACTCAAAGTACGGGAGCTTCCTGTACTTCAATACGGACTTTCAGGATGAGTTCTTTGCAATGCTCGACGCGTTGCTCAGTGCCGGCCATAAGGTCTGGGTAATCGGGGGAAGCGATGTACATGGAGGAACCAGAGACAAAGCGTATATCGAGAACATGCCTAATTACGTGAGGCTGGATAATGGAGACACTGAGAACTTGCTTACGGCGCTGAAAAACGGGCGCTTTTTTGTTACTTCAGGACCAATTCTGATACGAGACTTTCGTTTGGGTGACCGAAGGAGCGGCGAGACGTTCACGGGAAAGGGAAAAAGCAAAATCATCCTGTATCTTGAATGGACATTTCCGCTGAGAGAGATGAGGTTGGTAGGAAGCAGCGGGCTGTTGCTGAAGTACGTTCCGCTGGCCGCTGATGAGCATGGTTCCCGGAAGTTTGAGTTGGATGTCGACATCAGCGGGCAACAATGGATACGCGCCGAGGCATATGACATCGCTAATAACCCGGCGTTCACCCAGGCGATATTTATCCGCAAACCGTAGAGGGTCTTGCAAAAGTCTTGGCATGAGCCGTTGCAGGATCCGAGACTCAGGAATCGCAATGACAGACAGCAATGATAGTTTGTTGCCTTTCCCCGCCTTGACCTCCGGACAGCGGCTTTTTCTTGAAATCAACGGTTATGTCGTGGTCGAAAACACGTTGACGAATGACGAGGTCTGAGCTGCGGCGGAAGTTCATGGCCGCGGACCCCGAAGTCGCACAACGCCAACGGATGTTG
>DCAL01000013.1:0-6426 GCA_002311975.1 Fidelibacterota bacterium UBA1134
TGCGGCTCCGGTACGCCTATTTCATTACATGTACCGACGTTGTGAAGAGTGAAGAGACGGGCGAAGTGGTTGAATTGCGTTGCACGTACGATCCCGAGACAAAAGGCGGGTCTGCGCCGGATGGCCGGAAAGTGAAGGGGACAATTCATTGGGTATCGGCAGAACATGCCGTTAGCGTGGAGGTTCGCCAGTACGATCGCCTGTTCCTTGTGCCAGAGCCGGGAAGTGAGACCGGCGGCGATTTTAAGGCAGATCTCAACCCGGACTCTCTAACCATCATTTCGGATTGTTTGGCCGAGCCTAGTCTGAAAAGTGCTGAGACCGGCACTCATTATCAGTTTGAGCGCGTCGGTTACTTCTATGTGGATACTGTCGATTCCGTGGCGGAGGCGCCCGTGTTTAATCGAACAGCCCCTCTGCGGGATTCGTGGGCGAAGATTGAAAAAGCGATGGGGCAGCAAAACTAGGACCGAAAAGAATTACATTTGAAAATCTTCCTCAAGCTAATACATTGGCATAAGATGCTGAGAATCCGTCAGACTTTTGTTCTCTTAATGTGCGTTGCGGCCGTCTCACAGCTATTGGGATCACCGATTGCGCCCCGCTGGCTCAATCTCTATATCCTCGAATTTGATAATATCAAGAGTGAACCTTCGATCCAGTGGCTGAGCACCGGTTTTGTTGACATGATGAAGCAGAAGTTTGAGAACATCGACGGTGTCAGAATCCTTGGTCGGTCTGAGATGGAGAGAATCTTACAGGATCGTTCTTCCCTTCTGAGGCAAAAAGCTGGCACAAGAAATGTCCTGTTGATGGGGACCTTTACGCGTGAGCTTGATCAGGTGGTTGTGAATGCACAACTGATAAACATCGCCAACTGGGATGAATTGGGGAAAGTTGTAACGAGAGGATCACTGAATCGGGTTCCCGCGTTGAGCAGTGATCTGTTCAGAAAAGTGAGCGAAGCGCTCAAAGGACAGTTGCCGTCTCAGGAGCCGGGCACATTGAAGACACCCTTAGTTGAAGCCAAACCGCCGCAGTACAGTCAGCAGATGAAGGATCTCAATCTTTCTCTATCCTCCGCGCTGGAGGATCTTGAGGAGGCAATGGATCTCACCATCGGCGCCCGTGAACTGGCAGATGGAACGGTAGAATCTCATGGCAAGTTTTCGCGCGACTTCACTTTTGGATCCTCAGGGAATGAGGAAGTGATGCCTCCCGAGGATGTCGAAATGCTCGAGGAGATCCTCACCAGGATTTCGAGCAATCCGTATCAAGTCACCATCGGCAAACCGGAAATGGAAATCAAAGATGACAACTCGAAGATGATCGTTCTGACCTTGCCGATAAAATATTCACTAAGGGAAAACCTTATCAAGGATATGCTGAAATCGCTTCCGTACACCGGCGTGCGGCAGAAGGGATCTCTTACTACGATAGAATTTTCCAGGAATAAATTCCCCCTGCCCGAGTTTCTGAATGACCGAGTCAAAAAGGGTGCCTTCAGGACTGTTCCTATTATTCAGCTGTTAGATTATGACGGCAAGGTCCGAACCGTGATCCTTGACAGCACCGACCCTTACTGGTATAAGAGAAAAGCCGGCAGTGTCAACTATGTGACAGAACATATCTTCTCGCCGCTGGTAGTTTTCACCATTGGCAGCTGGTCACTACAGGTAACGATGGAAGCGGTGGACATTAAGGCGAATTACGTTCTCGAATTGCCGCAGAAAGAGGTGGCACGCTACGCACGTGTTCTGGTGGAATTTGTTCCGGAAACAGAGCTGTCACAGTTTCTGTCTGCACTGCTGTGAAACGACTCTTATTCTGTCTCATTGTAAGCGTCTCTCTGGTCCTGTCCCAGACTAATCGGGTTCCGTCTTTACACCTGAAGATGGTCGATGGCAAAGAGACAACAATCCTCCAGCTCTTGCAAGACGGGCCGATGCTGATCGACTTCTGGGCGCTGTGGTGTGCGCCGTGCCTGAAGGCTATGAGGCATCTCGACGGTTTCCACAAGAAGTATGCGGCGGATAACTTCAGAGTGCTCGCCATTAATCTTGATACGGAACGCAGCCGCTCAAAAGTTCGCTCTTATGTTCGATCGAAAGGTTACAGTTTTCTGGTGGCGCTCGATCCCGCTCAAGAAAGCTACCGAAGAATGAATGGAAACGTCATGCCGTTCACAGTCTTGGTTAACAGGTCAGGCGAGATTGTTTACAAGCATACAGGCTATGTACCCGGTGACGAAAAGGTACTGGAAGAGAAAATCCAATCTCTTGTTCGGCAGGGAGCGACAGAATCTCCTGACGAACCTTCACCACACTAATACTCTCTTGCGCAGAGCCTTCTTCTTCCTGGCCATTCTCCTGGTCCAGATCAAGGGTCAGGATTTTTCTTACTCAGCCGGTCTCACCTCGCTGTACGGAGACGGCAGGCAGCGGAGTCTCGAAATAGGCCGTGGTGAATTGCTGCCGTACATCTATCGCGAACATTTTCTCGATCTAACAGCGGGATACGGAAGCTTCTTCCTTTGGAGTAATCTGGAGTTCAGCTCACCGCCGCAGATTGGACCGACGCACAGTGGACTGAGGAAGATTCGCCTGTTGTGGGAAGGGCAGACTCTTTCGGTGAGCGTTGGAGATCTCTACGGCCAGTTCGGTCGCGGTCTGGCGCTCAATCTATGGGAAAACCAGGGAATCGACTGGGATACATCTCTGAGGGGAATCTGGCTGAAATCCCGTTGGAGAGATGTTTGGTCTATAGACGTTCTCACTGGCCGCATCGCAGGAGGACGCCACCTGCCCGTAGGTCCCGGCGTCGATCCGAGGATCAGAGACTTTTCTGACAACAGTGAGGTGAGCGCCCTCTCGGTGTTCCGGAGCAACATTGTGCCGGGAGCTTCCTTGGGGGGATATGTGGTACGGGTGAATTCCTCCAATCCGTGGTTCAGCAAAATGCGAAATCTGTTCGAGGGTGGTTATGTGACCGTGGATTCTGCAAACGTGCAGACGCAATCTGTCACACCCGGACTGATGGGAGAATACCTCGGTCCGGATTTTGATCTGTATGTTGAGGTCACCCGCAGAGAGCACAGGATTATCGATGGTGACAGCCTCTTTTCCTCGGCACAAAGTAAATGGTTCACCTATGGAGACAGTCAGCGGGGGTGGGGCGGATACGGCAGTATATCCTATTATCCGGGCCGCCTCGGAATGACGGTGGAATACAAGAATTACATGTATGACAGCAGTGATCTTGATAAAAGACGCCACCTTCCGTTCAGGCTCGGTCGCAGCAGCTCCATCCAGAGACCGCCATCTGCTTTCCGTGAACACAGTTCAACGCTGCTGTCAAGAACGCCCCACGTCATGGATTTCGAAGATGAAGTCGGTCTGCAGGTCGAAGCCAATTTTGAGGCGAATGAAGATATTTTTCTCCTTTTCAATTACGCCGCAAGCAGCCGGCATGTCTCCTTCCAGAAGGTGTTCCGTCCGGATTTCTCCACAGAGTGGATGACAGAGGAGACGGAAATGCAGTTGTGGATGGACGCGCGAGAACAATACTACCCTTTCCGGGAGATATATGGTGAAATCAATGCTCACTTCGATCAATTGGGACTCGATTTCAAGGGGATGATTTCACAATCCAGTGAAATCATCGTATACGATGCCTTTTTCATTGAACGGGCAGGCGCATCTGAATGGCTTTCATCCCAGTCGAAGCGGATAGTCACATGGGAGAAACGAAATCTGCTGACACTGCCGACAGAGTTGACCGTCAACCTGCCGCTCGGTTTGGGATTGACGCTCTATTGGGAGCATCAGTGGGAGGATCTACAGCTGAAGACCTACATTGGGTTTGAAGATCAACAAACGGGCGCCGTGGACAGCGTTACTACGGATGAAGTCAATTCAGTTCCGTACTATTACCGCTACGTTGCCGTAAATATTGGTAAACCATCTCGCTTCACCGTGGGTCTTGTTTATGATTACGCTTCGAAACTCAAGACGGGACAGAGCGCCAATGCAGATCCCGGGGAGGACAGTTGGTTGGAGGCTGTGATTCGCCGCAACGGTGTTGACTTGAGAAATAAATGGTTTGGTGTTCAGTCATCCGTTTACGTGACGCCGTCCACAATTCTCTCCCTGTTTTACGGTTCGCTCCAAGGCGGCCTGAAATGCGACAGCGGCGTCTGCGTCTATGTGCCGGGAATTGAGGATGCACTCACCATCAGTTTGACGAGTAATTTTTAGAATTAACTCTCTGTCTGTCTTGACCTGACACGATTCCCTTTCTGCCTCGACAGAACACCAAAGGCGGGCACGCAAAAAGACAGGCACGCCAAGAACACGGCCAGCCAAAAGAACGGCGGGCAGGCGCTGACGGGGAATGAAGTTCCCAAACCAATTTAGCCTCAAGCCTGCAGGCGGAAATCGGTTTGGCGCCGCCAAATGATACTCTCAGTCATGAGAGTACTCTCCTTCGCACATAAAACTGATGCAATTGTGATCTCATAATGTTAGCTTCTTTCAGAAAGATAACAGGGGAGATCCTCATGATAAAACGATCAATATCAATTACCCTCTTCTTAATCTATCTCGCAGTTACGGTTCAGGTAATGGGGGCTGGCACGAGCGATCCTGCCGACCTCATTGCGGAGAAGAAGACAGCCGCCAAGTGGGTAGATAAAAATGGCAAGGAGATCCAGGCAATCTCGAATCAGATCTGGGATCTAGCTGAGATTGCCCTCAAGGAATTCAAATCGGCAAAGCTTCTATCAACTACTCTTGAGGATGCAGGCTTTCAGTTGAAGCGGGGCGTATCGGACATGCCTTCGGCTTTTGTGGCAAGCTACGGTTCCGGCAAGCCGGTAATAGCATTTTTGGCTGAATATGACGCGCTCCCGGGACTGTCCCAGAAGGTGAGCACGAAGATCGATCCTGTGGTGGCTGGCGCCGGCGGACACGGTTGCGGTCATTCCCTCTTCGGGGCCGGTACAATCGGCGGGGCGCTGGCGTTGAAGGAGAGTATGGTCAAGCACGGACTCAAGGGAACTATTCGGGTCTATGGGACTCCCGCGGAAGAACAGGTGGTGGCTAAAGTTTTCATGGTGCGTGATGGTCTCTTCGATGATGTTGATGTCTGCTTCGATTGGCACCCTTCCAACAAGAACAGGGTGAGGGTCCAACCGAGCAAAGCCCTGAGATCGTTTGAAGTTACGTTCTACGGCCGGTCGGCTCACGCCTCCGGTGCGCCGTGGAAAGGTGTCTCCGCCCTCGATGCGGTTGAAGCGTTTGCGACTGGTGTGAATCTGTTGCGGGAACACATACCGACCACGGGAAGAATTCACTATGTGGTAACTGACGGCGGAGGAGCGCCGAACGTCATTCCTGCCAAGGCTTCCATCTGGATGTTCACACGGGCGAAGGACTGGCCGGAGGTGATGAAGATTTATCGCCACGTAGAGACGATCGTGAAGGCGGCGGATATGATGGCGTGGGGTGAAGAATACGGCGATCCCGACACTGGATTCAGGACTGCCGAAATCAATATGCTCACCGGTGTTTACGAATATAACCATAATAAGGAGGCCGCCAAGCTTGTCCACAGGAATCTTATGCGGGTGGGTCCACCGGAATACACCAAAAAGGAAACCCGCTTCGGTCGTAAACTGCAGGAAGCGTTCGGCGTAGAGGTGGAGGGCTATCATACGGAGGTGGCCGAACTTGATCTCGATCCGCTGCCGGAGTCAGGCGGTTCCACTGATGTGGCGAACATTTCATGGGTTACGCCCACAACGGCATTCAGCGTCAGCAACTGGCCGCTCAATATCCCGGCTCACTCGTGGGCTTCCACTTCGGCATCGGGGAGTTCGGTAGGACTGAAGGCGATGATGAATGCCTGCAAGGTTCTGGCCTTCAATGCCATCGATGTGATGATGGATCCCGCTCTACTGGAGCCCGTGCGGAAGGAGTTCGAAGAGAGTACCAAGAACTTTGATTATGCGGATCCTGTTGATGCCAAGACGAAGCCCTCGCTGCCGTCGCACATGCGTTAGCAGGATTCATCTGCACAGTCCACTTGTGGCGGGAACTCTTGCCAAAAACCATTGTTGACCTTCTGCCGAAGGGGTAAGTTTGACCTCTTCTTTACGAGAGAGGCGTGCATTTGTTCTTTGATTATGAGAAGTGGGGAGTCGTCTAACGGCAGGACGCCAGGTTCTGGTCCTGGTAATTGGGGTTCGAGTCCCTGCTCCCCAGCAGATTTGCACCCGTAGCTCAATTGGATAGAGCGTCTGGCTACGGACCAGAAGGTTCCGGGTTCGAGTCCTGGCGGGTGTACTGAATTATGGCGCGTTCGTCTAGGGGTAAGGACGCCGGCCTCTCAAGCCGGTAACACGGGTTCGAATCCCGTACGCGCTAC
>DCAL01000013.1:6541-7040 GCA_002311975.1 Fidelibacterota bacterium UBA1134
AATTGCAACCTAATTGCAACTGCCGGTTTAAGACCCCTTCAAAAAGTCTGGCATATTCAACCTGCAAGGACTGTATCAATCCCGCATAATGCTGCGCCGTAACCTGTACGCTGGAATGACCGAGGAACTTGCTTGTAGCAAAGATATCCCTTGTGGCCATGTAGTACCACGCGCCAGTCGTAGCCCGCAACGTGTGAGTTGAAGCGTCCGGTATTCTTGCCAGTTTCAGTACCGTCTTAACTCTCTTATAGACATTATGACGGTTAAGGTGAAACGGGCCGCCTTGTATCTGCTTGCGACCTTCCAGTACCATCTTGACAGCATCGAGCTTCGGGATCGAGCGGCTCTTGCCCCATTTCGTTAAGGGGAATCTGATACTATTTTTCAGATCACATTCCCAAGTGAAGGTGGGGTAGAGGGCTTCACTCGTTCTTGCTCCTGTGTAGAGGTAGAACAGAATGAGATCCCGCGCATCTTTCAGGAAGTCGTTTGACAGGTC
>DCAL01000013.1:7129-7832 GCA_002311975.1 Fidelibacterota bacterium UBA1134
CATCACTGAGGAATCGTACGTCAGTATCGACAACCTTCACCAGCGATACATCTCCCAACGGGGAAGTGTCAAGATACCCATTTGCCACTGCGAAGTTGAGAAGTGTACGGAAGTTTCGCAGATCAATGTTCACGCCAGCAGGCTGATAGCCCTTCTCTATACGATAGACCTTAAACTCCTCAAAGGCGGCCGCTTTAAGTTGATCAAGCCGCCTGCGTTCTATTGAGGGATCGTAGTTTGTTAGGGCATCGAATGAGTTTTCGCACCGATCGAGAGTTCGCTGATCCATGCTGCCAGCTCTTATTTTCAACTGTCGATCTTCCTTGAACAGCTGCCACAACTCAGCCAGAGTCGGAATCTCAACCTTATCTTCCGGTGGTGGAATAACGCCAGCCTTGATCTTATCGCGCTCAGCTAAGACAGCACGCCGTATCTGTGCCGCGTCAGCCTCGCTTCTTGCCGAGACCGTTTTCTGCCGTCTGTTACCGTTATGGTCGATGAAGTCAATGAGGAACTTGCCTTTTCCCTGGGGTCTTACACCAGGGTAGCGGTAGTGTTTGTATTTCCTTTTTTGTGTGTTATTGGTTTTCATCTCTTAGTGAGTTTCGCTTCCGATCCTTGTCATCCATGTAGCCGAACTCAACGAGGAAGTCTTCAACCAATCGCCATACAGTCGCGTTCATGGTAAGATTCCTGTCTTCGG
>DCAL01000013.1:7948-8177 GCA_002311975.1 Fidelibacterota bacterium UBA1134
CTCTCTTTTCTTTCTGCCCATCACATATAAAGGTAACACCATAAACCCCCATTGTCAAGAGCTATCTGCCAGAATATGGCTCACTGTGTCATTCATTTTCGGGTATGATAGAGTTTCTTCTCTGATTGCCGAGGCTGGAATCCGTATGAGCCCCTTGATCTTTACAAATTTGATCTTTCGATCTCTTATCCAGTTGCGGATTGTGTGTTTACTACAACTCAGATGCTTT
>DCAL01000013.1:8321-8583 GCA_002311975.1 Fidelibacterota bacterium UBA1134
ACCTGTCAAGAGAACCATCGGCTTGCTTAAGAGCCTTCTCAACTTTCTTCTCGTTCATCCGGTCTTTCTGGAAGATGATTTCCTCCTCGAGCAGATAAGCCATGGATGGCAGGAACACTTCTTCCACCAGCATAATCGCACACTGCAAGGATTCTTCTGATATGATCAGTTTCTCTGGCGGATCAATATTCTCAAGAGATTCGCACAGCATCGCAAGCTTGAGGCAGACTGGTATCATTCTCTCAAGATGGGGGACGATGCG
>DCAL01000055.1:0-764 GCA_002311975.1 Fidelibacterota bacterium UBA1134
AAGAGCATGGTGACCGTACTGAACTTTCCTATGGCCTCGGCCTCGTTTTGAACGTAGTAGCCCACTGTAAACGTTTCTATCTGGCTGTATTCAGGTGACTCCAGGGGGAGGATGCCCAGGGTGTTGTCCTGGGAGATGGCAAGGCTTGGAATTAAAAAAGTTAAGAGAATTAGGGAGCGCTTCATCAACTGCCTGATTAGGTTGAAAAGCATAATGCCAAGAAATCTTCGCGGGATGGAATATGGTATAGCGTGTGTACTTGGGGCGTCATACCCACCCCTTTGGGGGCGAATCCATAATTTTTGTATCCATAAAGGAGTATTATATGACATAACTTGACTCTGTTTGACTAAGGAGGTTAATGCTACAATGAAAGAATGTCAATCCACAATGCCGTGATATCAATCCTGCGGTATCCTGCAGAATGATATCCGATTTCACCGGATACCGCCTATTCTGACAGGGTTTGCCCAAGTGAAGATAATGAAAGTCTGCAGTACTCACAACAAGGAAGCCCTATCGAGAAAAGAGCATTCAGGACGGGGCTTCTGTTAAGTCGGGGTGATCAGATTTGAACTAACGACCCCCTGCTCCCCGCTTGTCTTCCTGAAAGGTCAGTACCGTGCCAATTGAACTGGTAATAGCCCGCCTCTAACGATGACCTGTCATAACGTAACATCTCTCTTCCAAGGATATCATAGATGACTATGCTCATATCAGAGACAGCAGGAATGGCAAAGTCAATGGTGGTAGTTGGATTAAAG
>DCAL01000055.1:877-6084 GCA_002311975.1 Fidelibacterota bacterium UBA1134
TTCTGGTACATTGAACCCCAAAAGCCTGAGTCTATGAGATAGTTTTCAGATGAGCTTACCTCACTATTCCATTCAGCAAGACCCCTCTTGTTCTGTAGGTCTGACTGTGAGCCTCTACTGTTGAAGAAGGAAATATGTAATGTTGTATTTTTGTAGTCCTGTGACCACAAAAGCGAAGAGAACAGGAACAGACGAATGGAGATATTGCTTACACAAGAAACGAGTGATAATCGTAAGAATGAATGTGGTTTATAGAAGCGAGATGTCCACATAAAACAAAATTGCTGTATATCTAAATAAAGTCAAATGTGTAATGACTGATACTGTCCGCCGGACTGATGGACGGTGTCGACGTGCTCTAAGTATATTCAGTTTCTATAGAGAGGGAAAACGCTACCGCATCCTTGAGTGTCATATAGGCGGGGCACTTTGCGGGGTGGTGATCGAACGCCCTTTGCACTTTATCCAACTCTTCTTCAGCGCATTTGAGGTGATAAGTCACACGGATCTTGGTGATTCTCAGGACGCCGTCCACAGAATCAATATCGCCTTCCACAGTTGAGTGGAGTCTGTCAGGAGCACTCTTGACCTTGCGTGCCTCCAGCGCACCGCCGAAGGTACCGGTCAGTCAACCGGCGGCGGCAGCGATAATGTGATCTAATGTGGCAGGATATTCGATGTCCGATACATAACCGTAGAAATCCTTTATATTGCTGTGGACGCCGTAGTAGACCGGCTCTTCGAAGCCCTCGATGTAGGCGCGGCGGACAGAACCTTCGTCCTTGAAAATCTTGATTCGGCTGGTGTGGATGTGTTCAGTTGCCATGTTCGGTACTCCGTTTCAGTTTTTCCATTCCCTCATCTGAGAGACTGGACGTAAATGTGATTGACGCTCTCGTTTACTCCAAATTCTCTTGTTGATCTATATCCACTTCTTGCCATAGCATCCGCCATGAATTCAACAACATACAGCCTTGTCGCAGGTTCACTGTTCGGACTGGTATGCCTGATGTACCTATTAATGCTTTTTGGGAGTAATGACGTTATTATCGGCGGTTATGAACTACCACAAGGCGTCCGCATCATATCAGCGCTTCTGACCGGTTTAATGTTCTTCAGCGGACTACGTCTCTTCAGCAAAAGCTGACTTCTTCCGGTCTTCTCCAGAACGTGACAAGAGGAACCATCACGACTCTTCCTTTTCCTTGCGGTCAGTTGTCGTTGTCGTCCTCATAGGGTGCCCTGTGCCGCCGTTGCGGTGCATCACCATTTCGGACATGATACTGAGGGCGATCTCCTCCGCCGTCTTGGCGCTGAGGTCAAGTCCCGCCGGCGCGTGGAACCGCTCCAGGTCTTCATCTGTGACACCGTTCTCCGTGAGATAGTTGGTAATGATTCCCGTCTTCTTGTCACTGGCGATGACCGCCACATAAGGAATGCCGCGCTTGAGCGCCTCCAGGGAGAGCTTGTCGTCATCCCGGTGGTGTGTCGCCAAGACGAAGTAATTCACATCTAAATCGAGGTCTTCCAAGTCGAGGGGCTCTGTTATGACATCGACCTTTTCCGAGTACCGTCCAGCTTCATCTTCCTGTGTTTGCACAACCGTCTTGAAATTAAGCAGCGTTCCAAGCTCAGCTAACACTTCCACAACCCGTCCCATGCCTCTGATGAGAAGGGAGGGGATCTTTAAATGAGGTTCCACCATTACAGCCATATTTCCTCCGCAGGGGATACCCATCCCCATTTCATCGCTATCCAGATCAATATTGACGATTCGCGGGTTTCCGTCAGCGAAGCTCTCGAGGGCTGTTCTTGCTACCCTGTTTTCGATGCAGCCTCCGCCGATGTAGCCCAGGACTCGCTTGCCGTTCTTGCCGTAGATTGCCTTGTCGCCGACTCTCCCGGAGGAAGATCCCTGCACAATGATGACCGTCGCCACGGCAAAAGGATCTTCTTCCCTTTCAAGTTCAGTGATTCGTTCAAATATTTCCTGATGTCTCGACATAACTTTTACGTCCGCAAGAGTTTCGTCATTCGAAGATAATCTTCTTTTGTATCGCAGTCAAGTATCACATCATCCGACTCGATGGGGACAGCCACAGCCTCCTCCGGATGCTTTTTCAGGACCGACTTGCATCCTCTTTCGCCTTCGGCACTGATGATTTCGCTGAAGTACTTCTTCGGGAACAGAACGGGGTTCGCCTGCTGACCGTCATGACTTGGGTAGATAATTTTTTCACCGGAGATCCTGATGAATTCTTCTCTAAGTATATCAAGAGTCGAAGGGGTGATGAACGGCATGTCGCCAAGAACGATCAAGTTGCCGTCAACATCCTCCGGAAGGCGAGCCACGCCGGTGCTGATGGAACCGGCCATTCCCGACTTCCACGCCTCATTGTGGACAAACGCCACATTTCTTCCCCTAAGAGTTTCACGGATATTTTCACTATCGTGGCCCGTCACTACGATGATGGGTTCGAAGCCGGCCTCCGCGACGACGTCGCACGCGTGCTCAATGATCATCTTATCGCCGAGGTCTAAGAGCAGTTTATTTTCGCTGTCCATCCGTGTCGATCCGCCGGCCGCGAGAATGGTTGCCGAAAGGATCATGCCTCAGCGTGGGATGGCGCTTGGAAAGGTGTCATTGAGCGGGAACGTGAAAGATCTGCCAGGACACGCCCGAGGTCAATCAGACTTTGGAGATTGTGGATGGGTAGAAACTGATCGATGTGGGGAGCGATGACTTGGATTCCCTGTGTAAGCGGTTCATACCCTTCATAGCCGAGATTGGGATTGAGCCAGATGAGGCGGTGGACGCTCCGGTGGAGGCGGTCTATCTCATTGCTGAGTGTATCCAGATTGCCGGTGTCCCAACCATCGCTGATGATCAAGACAACGGCCCCGCCGCCTAAAACCCGCCGCGCCCACAGAAGATTGAACTGCTCAATGGCCTCGCCGATCCGCGTGCCGCCTGACCAATCCTCCACGGCTCGTGACACCAGTTCGGCAGCGGCATCGGTGTCTTTCTGTCTCAGGTAGTGGGTGATTCGCGTCAGACGGGTGCCGAACGTGAATGCCTCCAGCCGCCGGTTGATGCCCGCTACTACGGTGATGAAATGGAGAAGTATCCGAGTGTAATTCTCCATGGAACCGCTCACATCAAGGAGAACGACGAGAGGACGAGGCTTCTTCTTTCGCTGACGCCACGCCAGTCTAACAAAATCCTGTGTCGGAAAAATGTTTTTTCTGATGGTGCCGCGCATGTTGAGGCGATACCTTCTGTGGCTGGGGGGCAATCGGCGAAGCCTTTTTTTCCCAAAGCTCCATCTGTATCTCTTCAGCAGTTCTTTTGCTTCGCTCAACTCTTCTTCCGAATAAGATTCGAAATTCTTTGCCCTGAGGATCTCCTCGCGGCTGTACATGAAGAGGTCATATGGTGTCCGTTCGTCATCATCGCGCTCGTCGCCGTTCTCCTGACTTGACTTGAACGAATCTATCTCATTGACACGGAGCTGTCGATCGGCCCGTTTCATACTGTCCAATTCAGCCTGTGCCAGCCGGGACTCAGACAGTTTTCTCAGGATATCAGAAACATTCTCGAGCCTGTTGGGATTGCGCCAGTATATTTCAAACAGTTGATCAAACAGGGGGATCAGTTTGTGGTTAATGATAAGGGTCGATCTCATGGCTTCCCTGAAGTCGTCCCGGTGATGAACGCCGACAAAGGACGCAGCCTCCACCGCACTCAGGATTTCACCAGTGCCTATCTCACAGCCCGCCTGACGAAGAAAGCGGGCGAAGACCATGATCGTCTCATGGAGGCGGGATTGGACGTCGGCGGACACGGTTACGTTTATCGGTTACCCGATCTTGGAGAATAATGGAATGAGTCCATCCCGAAAAGGGGTTGAAACCCCTCGTTTGGTTGTTCTTCCCAAAATCCCCGCCCTGAAGGACGGGGTAAGTATCTTGCCGTATCTCTCAAAATATCAGAAATTACCTCATCCTTCCCGTCTATCCTCCCAAGGAGGGAGTGGGTAAGTAGGATGAGAAAAAAGATTCGAAAAATACAAGGCTTTAGCCCAAAACTTCGGGATTCATCATTTCACTCCAAAGACCCCGGCCAGATCATTACGACGGAATAAGATCAGCCTCAGCGATAGCCCGCTGGACGAGACTGTGTGTCACCTCACCGTTGACCTTTTCGATGTCGTCTTGGTATTTCAGTAACGTGCCCAACGTATCCTCGGTAATCTGAGAAGTAAGCTCCTTGGTGCCGAGGTTGATGAGGGCGTTGGACCAGTCCAGCGTCTCAGCGATGCCTGGAAGTTTGTAGATCTCCATCTGCCGCAGATTCTGAACAAATCCCACCACCTGCTTGCCAAGAGACTCATTGATCTCAGGAATTTTCCGCTGAACGATTTCAAACTCCCGTTCGGAGGATGGATAGGCAATCCAGTGGTAGAGACATCTCCGTTTGAGGGCGTCATGAATCTCCCGGGTCCGGTTTGAAGTGATGACCACTTTCGGTTTCTTCTTTGCCACAATGGTCCCGATCTCCGGAATGGTCACCTGAAAATCAGAGAGGATTTCGAGAAGAAATGCTTCGAATTCCTCATCAGCCCTGTCGAGTTCATCAATGAGGAGGACAGGGGGGCTGGCCGCGTGGTTATCCACCGCTTGAAGCAAGGGACGGCGTATGAGAAACTCCGGCCCGAAGATGTCATGAGTAATAGTTTCCTTGTCCTTCTCGCCCGCCGCCTCCAGCAAGCGAATCTGAAGAATCTGCCGTGAATAGTTCCATTCATAAACTGCATTGTGGACATCCAATCCTTCGTAGCACTGCAGCCGGATCAGTTCGGTACCTAGCATCTGAGAAAGGACTTTCCCGACTTCCGTCTTGCCGACGCCGGGCTCACCCTCAAGAAAGAGCGGCTTCTCCATCTTGAGCATGAGATAGATTGATGTCGCCAGCGAACGGTCAGCGATATAATCGTGATCGTCCAGCCACTTTTGGACGGCATCTACGGATTTGAGTTTCTTCTTTGTCATGACACCAAAGGTACTCACAACGGGGCTAAGAAATCAACGCGTTTGAGAGGATTTGACACGCCGACGAGGTTGAGTCACCGAGCTTGGTGAACGTTCCACTCTACGGTTTGTAGTACAAATCCAGACACCGCTTCAACACCATGATCGCCAGCCGG
>DCAL01000003.1:0-623 GCA_002311975.1 Fidelibacterota bacterium UBA1134
CATTCGGCTTCCGTGGGGAGGCGGTAGTAGTTCCCTGTCTTGGCCGTGAGCCATCTGCAGAACTGGGAAGCGGCGTACTGAGTGACGTTGATCGCTGGATAGCCTGTCCTGTTTACGTTGACGTAGGGCATGGTGGCACTGGAAATTCCATCTATTTCCAGGACAACCGCTCCTTTCGATTGCGAAATCTTGTCGATTTTCCGGTAGAGGAACAGTTCATAGATATCCCAAGAAACCTCCAGTGTACTCATCCAGAAGTCCTCAACTTCCACCTGCCGAAGGGGTCCTTCGTCGCTGTTCCGGCCCGGTTCATCCTCCGGACTTCCCATCTGGAAAACACCCCCCGTCACAGGCATCATGGCTGCAACAAGGTCGGAGCCGGCAATGGCCTGGGAATAGGGTTCGAATGGGTCTTGCGCAAAGTGGACAGCGCTAAGGAGAAGAAGAGCGGAGAGGAGCAGGAAAGACCTCATGCTGCCCTGTTCGTCCGCACCGGAAGTGTCTCCTGTAGATAAAATCCATCGCAAGAAAGTAAAGAAAAGTGACTGTTTCTCCCGGAGTATTCGTGACCAAGATCGAGGAACTGATGCTTGGAGTAAACCGGCGTGTGCTGCTGAGTTAAA
>DCAL01000003.1:777-2475 GCA_002311975.1 Fidelibacterota bacterium UBA1134
CATGGGAATATCCATAAAATTCATGAGTACTGCTCCATCATCCCGCATGGCAAAGCGGCAGTCTGTGAAGGAATAACCGTGCTCATCGATGACAGTCGGCCCGACACGGTCAAAGGAGTGATGGGAATCTGAAAATACAGTTAGTTCAATTTGTGCGGCGTTTGCTTCCATGGCCAGCACCAGTTCTTCGCAGGCGGCAGGCGGCGTCCAGTTGTCCAGTTCACCGATGAGAATACGGATCGGGTCATCTGTAAAATCCAACAATTTTGGCATAATGAAGCAGGGGGGATAAAAGGCCAAATGTGCCGCAAAATTATTCTCATCCGTAATGGCACGTTTTAACGGCTGCCAGGCAGAAAAGAGTGTGACACCGCCGCCTAAACTCCAGCCCGTGAGGGCCACACGGTCACCGTCGATGCGGGGATCGTGTGCCAGGACTGCCAGGGCCCGGTAAGCATCTAAGATCATCATGGCCGTGGTAACGGATATCTGCTCCCCTACGGTGGAGGTGACACCGCGGCTGGCAAAACTTCTGAGTTCGAAGGTAGCTATGCCCATCTCCCGGTACATAGCCATATATTCGTGATTGTGCTCGCCCCATCCCAGGCTTCCCGCAGCGCCAATAATCAAAGGCAGGTCTTTATGCTCCACACCTTGGGGAAAACGGAGTATCCCGTAAACTTCCTGGGATTCCTGGTCTGACAAATCTGTAATTACATCATAAAATGAAAAGGGATTGGCACTGGTAAAATTGATCCGTTCACCCGTCCCCTGGCAAAATGCCAGCGACATCACAAAGATGAGGACTGTGTTACTGAATTTCATGCATCACCCCTTTTATGAGACTAACGCCCGAGCTGATACTGGTCTTTTGCCAACGTCCTAAAGGAATGCGTAATGTTCGTTGAACAAACGTTTTCTAATTTACTTCGATTTTAGGCTGGTGTTGTGAAAAAAATTCTTCATCGCCGTGGGACTTCTCAGAAAAAAAACATTTAAGAAAGGGGGAAATTATCAATCCTGAATCTTAAGGAGAAATCAATAACCCGCCAAGAACGCAGAGAAATAATCAGAAATAAATAAAAGGTGTCACCGCGAGTCCCGATGGAATCGGAGCGCGGCGATCCGCCGAGACTTGGCAGCACCCTTTCTCAATCTCCCCCATCCCCAAATGGTCCTTCGGAAAGGGGGAGAAGGGCTGTCTGGGCAGTCCGTTTATCGCGCCAACTACGGGACTGAAATTGGTTTTGGGTTATTTCGCAGGACGACGCGTCCTACGAGAGGTTCTGTCTGTTTCGATTCTCTATCAAGACGCACTGTCTTGACAAGCAAGCACTTCAGCCGTCGGTAACCCCCGACAGAAAGAGGGGTTGCTGACGGCGAACACATGCCACCGAACCTCCCCCCAATGATCCAACACGGTCTCCCGACCGTGTTGAGCTATGCCCCCCCCCTCTACCTTTGCGAATATGACTTAACACTAAAGAGCACGGTCAGGAGACCGTTCTTGATCACAGTTTAGGACGAGAGACTGTCACGTTGCGCTTGATACTATCTGAGGGTGAAAGAATAATAAAGTCCCCTCTTGAGAGGGGAGGGCCAACTTGTTGGCGGAGTGTGTAACGAATGTACTCAAACAACAAAACATCGTTTGAATAATAGCCAACAGTTATTCAACACAAAATGAGGTCTTCTATT
>DCAL01000003.1:2510-6028 GCA_002311975.1 Fidelibacterota bacterium UBA1134
ATTCCCGCTGGCGGAATCAGCCATGGTTCCGGAAGTCATTTTAACAGCAACATCTTGCGCGCCTTTACGAACTCGGAATAAGAAAGCCGGTAGATATAGACACCCGCGCTAACAGGCTGACCCATAGAATCAGTCCCATCCCACACGACCCCGTGGCTCCCTTGCTCCTGCCAACTGTCAACTACTACTGCCACTTCACGGCCCAGTACATCATAAATCGTCAGTTCCACATTCGCTCGCTCCGGAAGATCGTACCGCACTGTCGTCATAGGATTGAACGGATTGGGAGTGTTTTGATAGAGGCGGAACGACAGCGGCAGCACATCCGGTTTTCCATTGATACTGAGCTTCGAATCACCGAGGAATCCCGTCCGATGCGGGCCGCCCCTGTAGCTACTCCAGTAATATCCGGAACCGGAGGAGGTCTTGATATCGATCAGCTCCACACCTGCCGACGTTCCTACGGCAATCTCAGCGTTGCCGTCTCCGTCCACATCCGCCACACTGAAGGAACCTTGCACCGGCGATGGAATTTCCATGGGAAAACTCGGCAACAGTTCTCCATTCAAGCTAAAGACAGACAGCAGACCTCCCCTTTCGGCGCTGACAATTTCCGCAATTCCGTCATCATCAAAATCGAAGAATACAGGTGCCGTTTGAACATTGCTCTCAGCTGCCACGGGCCAGCCGGGAAGATCGTTCCCGTCACTGTCAATGCCGTAGAGTAAATTATCGTTGCTGCCGAAGAATATCTCCAATGATCCGTCACCATCGAGATCGTCCGCCACCGGCGACCCGAGGACGTCAGCTCCCGTGGCATAGACGAAGCGAGCGCTCCCGTCCCATTGAATCACGTGTACTTTGTCATCAGCCGAGCCCACAATGATTTCCAACTTGCCATCCTCATCCAGATCAGCCAGTACCGGATCGGTGTCGATCTTTCCGCCGACAGCATAGGGAAAACCAGCCATAACCGAGCCGTCGTCCTTCAAAACATAGACGTTCTTCTGCCACGTCCCCACCACAATTTCGCTTGAGCCATCGCCATCGAGATCACCGATGGCCGGCGACGTCATCAGCGACTCGCCCATGTCAATTGGGAATGAACCGAAGTCAGTGCCATCGTGATTGATCACATACAGCTTCTTGGCGAGATCACCGAAAATAATCTCCAGATCTCCGTCATCGTCCATATCCTTGAGAGCTACCGTTGACCTGATGAACCCGTCCGCCATATATTGGAGTTTAACCTTGCCGGAATCATCAAGGACGTAAAGATTTTTGTCAACAGAACCAAAAACGATCTCCACAGTTCCGTCACCTTCCAAATCGCCGATTGCGGGCGTTGACCGGATCTTGTTCCCCGTTTTGAAAGTCCACTTCAGTTCACCGTCGGAATTGATGACGTAGAGGTCAAAGTCATCAGATACGGCCAGTATCTCAGGGTTCCCATCCCCGTCAATATCGGCGATGGCCGGCGCAACCATGACCGCTCCGGACTCAACAAAGGGGAATCCCTCCTGATTGAGAACTACCTCAACATCAATTGTCTGCTGGAATTCGAACAGAGTCGTTCCCTCTCCCGCAGAAACCTCCACATTGAGAGGTATGGTACGAGGTGTTATTCCGGCGGCAATGGCGAATTCAATTCTTTCGGCTATGTTTACTCCCGTCACGCCGGGATTGATGTCAGGGAAATTTGCCCGATTGGAAACAAACGACAGATTAGGGTCATCGACCGACACTTTTATTGATACGTCAGTAGCCACACCGGCATTCTCCGAATTAGCCAGCACCACGCGCAGTGCAGCGGTCTCTCCCGGATTGATCAGTCCATCGTCGTCTCCGGAAATAATCTGAAAGCTGTAGGATTCCAGCGTGAGATAAGGGACTTCACTGTTCGGCATCCAGACCTTTGCTCTAATCAGATCTTCATCTTCAGTGATGTCATAGACAGCAACGTAAGACGGTTCTGAATAATAGCTCTTGGAGTCGGGCATGGATTCATTATCATAAATATGGTTACCAGTCCTGCCGGGATACGGATCGTTCTTGTCACCCCGGTTGCTGCCTTCCTCAAGATCGAAGCGTCCATCAGCCTGTTCCAGCCCGACGCCGTAGTGGGGCTCGTCATCATTGACACTGTTGGATCCAGGCCAGCGCGATGTTCTTTCCGTATCGATATGCCAGATCAGCAGACCGCTCTCAGGCAGCCTTTCGTCAAAACCGGTCTTGCGGCGGTTGGACAGCAGAAACCACTCCGAACTGTCCGTCGAACTCTTGATCCTGTAAACAACAGGATTGTTCTCTACGGGTACAATCTCGAGATTAGTTGTGAAGGAGTCAATATCGGTCGGCACTAACCACCCAAGCTTAATCTTAGACCATGCACATAAATGCGCCGGTTTCCACGGAGAGCCCCCGTCGCCGCCCCATCCGCCGCCTGCCATCAGACCCCAGTTTCCGATTCCCTCAGAACTGTCATCGGTATCGTAAAGATCCGGAAGTCCCAGCACATGTCCGTATTCGTGGGCGAAGACGCCGATATGGCTCATGGAGGTGCCCTCTATCTCCGGCTGCATGGTAAACACATCAATCCACACCCCATCGTACTGAATCTGCTTATTGTTGTGTCTCAGATCTCCCCTGAACGACCAGATGTTAGAGTCGTCACCCATTTCAGCACCCTTCCCGGCGTGAATGATGATAACACCATCCACATGCCCATTGCCGTCGTTATCGTACTGGGACCAGTCGATACCTGCTTCTTCAGCCTGATCAACCGCGTAACGCGCCAGGTTGGTCTGACGATTGAAAGAATTGTTGGCGTCCTCACTATAGTAATTGTGCTCGTTCTCAGCCGTGAACCATCCTTCAACAGTCGCGATGCTCAAGAACTGTCCGTAAGACACTTCCGCAAAATAATCGCGGAAACTTCCCGTGCCCTTGTAATCATCTTCATTCATCATTTCAAGGAAGTTCTGTTTGCGGTATATTTGCTGCATATCAGGATAATCTATGAGCAGGACAGGAATCTTGAAATCTTCTTCGCCCGTTTCGGAAATATTCGGCGCAGGAAAATTGTAGGAAATTATTCTCCTCGGCAGCTTGAGATGTTTCGGCAAATCTCTGATTTTTTCACTGTCAGTTTCCAGTTTATCTGTCACCTTCACGACGCCGGGAATCAGCCTACCGTCAACTACACCCTTAACATATACCCACTCGCCTGCTTCATTTTCCATTACAGAGTAGCCGTCAGCGGTTTCGTACCAGTGCTGCCACTTGTCCCCTCTCAACACAAGTTGAATCTCCGTGCCATCCGGCTGACGCTCTGTGATGACCCCCGGTTTGGCAATGATAGCCATGAGTGAACTCGTCGTAAAGAGAAAAATGAGGGCTGTTCTTACTATCTTCATCAGGTTAGCTTGGTTGCCTATGCGCGAAATCTCCAAGAACGCATCCACTGACATACCTTATAATCATCCCAACAAATCCACGATCTCACAGGGTCTCCCGAC
>DCAL01000003.1:6244-7244 GCA_002311975.1 Fidelibacterota bacterium UBA1134
TTTTTTTTGATCTCACGAGATATCTGCAATGAAGAATCCCCAAAGCAATGTACAGGTTTCGTCAACTACCATCAAATAAGTTAACACATGTGGGACAGAAAAGTTGTGACCGATGCAACACGAAGATAGGGTTCATTGACAGCAGATTGCCCGGAAGTCATTGAAAGAATATCTACTTCAGAAGAACAGTTTTCCTGCTGGCGGAAAATGATCCGGCTCTGAGGCGGTAGAAGTAGATCCCGGATGATAGATCACTGCCATTGAGAATTGCCCGGTGATTTCCCGCCTGAAACGGTCCGTCCAGAATGGTCATTACAGAACTCCCCGTAATATCGTATAGGATCAAACTGACACGTTCCTCTTCGGAGAGGGCAAACGGAATTGTTGTCACCGGATTGAACGGATTGGGATAATTCTGTCCCAGAGAAAATGCTCTCGGCAGGGCGTCAGATTGGGGCGAGGAGACACTGACAGTACCCTCCATGAGCGCCCGAATCATCAGGTCAGCATCGTAAAGATTTGAGAGAGATTCCCACGAACCGCCAGAAGCCCGAAAGAAGCTGCGGTCATCCACATCTTCGTTAAAGTCGAGCCCGAGATTCGGCGAATCAGCCGTCTCCTCCCAACCGATATAGATATCACCGTCATCTACCATCACATCAGGATCGGTGACAGCAACCTCGTTCCACCCTTCAACAATATCTTCAACCAACACGCCTTCGCCCAATTCAGTCCCGGGAAAACCGTCATCACCGTCATCATCCCAGAACCTGATCCAGGCTGATCCGCCGCCATTCTTGGCGTACAGCTCCACTTCAAGTACACCCGCCGGATAACTCGTAGGCGTGAATCTGACCGCGTAATGCCCACCCTCTCCCAGCGATGTTGCGCCCGACTCAGCCGTCCCGTCATCATATGCCAGCGTATAGGCGCCCGCCGGCAATGGTATGGCACCTGCCTCGGTGGAAAGATCGCTTTCGACCACACTGGTACCGAGATC
>DCAL01000096.1:0-146 GCA_002311975.1 Fidelibacterota bacterium UBA1134
TCTGATTAACGAACCAATGGGAATTCAGTTATCCTAAGGGTTGTACAACCATAAGGTATGAGAGTTATTTCTTCAATCGGCTCATCACTTCCATAAATTCTTGTATCAGAGGACGGATCACTGAAGGGTATCGGGCCAGCTGAATT
>DCAL01000096.1:247-5015 GCA_002311975.1 Fidelibacterota bacterium UBA1134
GAAGGGTATCGGGCCAGCTGAATTATTGTATAATCCCCAGTCGGGTATTTTTTTCCCGCGGACCCTTATCTCGATCGGCGCATTTTCAATGTTCCATGGTCGATTTGATATATTCTCTTTCTTGATTACCCGGTAGTCCTTTAATGGTCCGTCTTCATAGCTATAGATGATGCCGTAATTCCAATCGCTTTCCGGATACACCTCATAATAGTAATCCCCATAAACTGCAGGATCTTCTTGGTTAATTACTTTTTCCCATTTTTCCTGGATTTTCAGACCGTACACGAGAGGTCCTCGTTCAACCGCGATCGAGTTCTCGTACCAACGGCTAGTTAAAACTTCCATGGGAAGTTTCAATACCACTGTATCGCCGGTCTTCCATTTGCGGTCAAGAATGATAACCTGCCCATCTAGATTGTTTTTCCACAGCTTACCATTGATCTCAACACTTGCATTCTTGCACCATTTGGGTATTCTCAAATGAAAAGGAAAGGCAACATCTGATTCTGAAGCAAAAACGAATTTTATATTTTCATCGAATGGATAATTAGTCTTTTCTTCAAATGAAACCTCAACACCATTAGCTACTCTTGCCTTAACCTTGCTTGGAGAATAAACCATGGCGGCTAATCCATCATCTGATGTCGCATACCAGAGGTTCTGTGTAAACTTTGGCCATGCTTGATGAAGATTAGTTGTACAGCAAGGATATCCGGTAAATAAACCATAAACAAGATCTGTTCCTTTGTGACCGTGATTGTTTGCAAAATTTCTATTACCCCTTGTGATCATTACCTGGTTTGCGGTCTGAAAATATTGTCTTAGAGTGAAGTCCTCGTTGGTCTGAGTTGGCAACGCATTGAACGTTACACGTTCCAGATGATCGGCGAATTCTATATCCCCTGTGATGGATATCATTTGCTCTAATGAATACATCATTTCAGTGGCCGAGCAGAATTCAGAACCTTGTGTTGGATTTCTTCCATGAAGACTCTCATCACCACCGTACATACCCTGAGGCTGACCATGATACTTTTCTATATCAGCAAATGCTGTTTTCACAGCTTGAATATATTTGTCTTCAGGATGCTGCTGATAATAGATGATAGGTTGCTTAATCCCCTGTGCAAGATTGACACAATGAAAACTTTGCCAGTCCCGGAGGGTCCCTTTCAGGAAATGATCGGTCCAGGGATGTGTCTGCTCGTAGAGAATCTCTGATAATTCAAGAAGGAATCTTTCGCCGGTAATGTTATACAGCCAGTAAACCATAAGCAGATTGTCTCCACCGCGGCGATTGCCCCAGAATGACCAATGATCCAACGGAGTCTTGGGTAATTCTCTCAACTGATATTTGAAATAGTCGGTAAACAGTTTTATGACTCTCTCATCGCTAGTTGCGTTATAATGCTGTTGCAATACTTTCAACATCACCATGTGTGGCCACCAGTCCCGTCTCCTGCTTTTTTGGATTCCTTCTTCTGCTTCAGGTTCAACTTCAAAAGGTACAGGACCAAAATACCCGTCCTTAGTCTGGTTATTTATAGACCATTCGATCCATGGCTTAGTCTTTTCTATTAATTCTTTATCATCCAATATATAGGCTAAAGGAAGGAGCCCATCCAACCAATAGGGACCTCTTTCCCATCCATCCCCGTCTCCTCCGAGCCATCCATTTGTGGGGCCGAGGACCTTAGGGTAAAGACTATCCAAATTTCCTGTCATACCTGATGCCATTGTCTCGAGTTGCTCCCTTAACCAACCTGAAGGCTTTATAGATCCAATTGGAAGTTGGGTATAAGGCTGTACTACCAGCGGCGGACGATTTGTGATATAGTGGGAATTCCTCTTGGCCTCACTAATAGCACAGTTTGTTTGAGTAAGGGTTGAGCAGAAAAGAAATAAGGTCAAAAGAACCTGTTTGTTATTCATCCTGACCATTCCCCCATCATTTATCCGGTTGAGATGTTTCATGAAACCTGTTTAAAATCTGACTTATTGAACTTGAATAAAAATCGGGTTGGAGTAAAACCATAGATCTGTCCAAGGGTTCTCCCCTGGGGAATCTGGTTCAGGTTCCAACTGCGTTGTATTAGTTCCTCGCACACGCAGATAGAGGTTGTCAGTTACATTTGTCAGGTTGTAAGTCATTGTTTTATATTCATCTTTAACAGACCAGTCATTATCATAAAAACGATTTAGAACTCGCGTACTAGAATTACGATCATTATCTGGATCAATTGATATTCCAGTAATTTTTCCTGTGATAAGATCAACTCTGGTTACGGAAGGATTCTCCTCATGATGGTTGTTTTTTTCAGGATCCTTAAACTTGATATTAATTTCTATGTCACTACCAGATGAAACTTTCATAGTACCACCAATTTGTGCTGAATCAGTNNTGATAAGATCAACTCGTGCTACGGAAGGATTCTCTTTATAGTGGTTGTTTTTTTCAGGATCCCTCAGCTTAATGGTAATTTCAATATTACTACCAGATGAGACCGCAAGGGTACCCCCAATTTGAGCGGTATTACTTTCGAATTGCACTGATACGTCAAGTGACGAGATCAGGTCGCCAGTAGTTACAAAAATCCGACCCGATCTGATACCCTCTAGAATGGCCTCATAGGATTTTTCAGCATAGACATAAGTTTTGGAGAATTCTCCCGGCCAGAAATCACTCCCTCCTTCAGTATAGTGTATATGAGAGTCAGAATTGGCAGTAATCCACCAATTACGACCTTCACCCAACATAGAATCCCAGAAACCACCAAGCCGGGCAGTCATAGGATCAAAACCACCCATAGTTGGTAATTGGTCATAAGCACCTCGGAATTTTTCTGGTCTAGAAGTATTGTCTGGATTAAGCGTCGAAGCTTGATGGCCTGGAGCACCAGCCATACCAACTGAAACCTCAGGAGCGGCATCATTCCATCTTCGTAGCTCAGCTGGATCATCTAAACCATATTGTTGACCTTTTTCCGCTGAACGAGAAGGATGATTAGCAATAATTATAGGTTTTGGATTCAGTTGGTTCATTAATGTAAGAGCTTGAATCATTCTAGTCTCAATATCCCTTTCTGGGTCAATGGGAAATACTTCCTTTCTATCAAATTTTGACTCAAGTAGAAATAGATGCTGTGCCTCATTATCAGTATTGGGAATGATAAGACTACTATGGTCAGCTCCTGGAGGATTCAACTCCATTCCAAAAAACTGGATTACTTCAGGGATAAGTTCCCGGGAAAGTATCAATTCTGGATAAGCTTTTTCTAAGTTTACCTTGCTGTGATTAGGTCCACCATGATCAGTTGCTACCATCCAGGAAAGTCCAAACCGTCTGGCCATCAGTGCATTCATAGGTATCGGATAAAAAGCATCACGACCAGTAATCGGTAAAGTCCTAAGAGGATCCGTTTCAGAGTTAAAGGTGACGCTAAACCGGCTATGAATGTGGTGGTCACCTGCTATCCAAGTAGCCTTTTGTTGCGCTGTAAGCTCTTTTTCAGTTATGCAACTCTGGAGTAATAAGAGAAAAAAAGTTCCTAGAACAAATACCCTAATTTGTCGATCAGATACTCTCATAGAAGTAGGAAATTGATTATCAATAATTAGTTATTAGAGCTTAAATCGGGCCTGACTTTTCTTAGCAGCCCGGACCCGGTCTTTTGCCGGGTTGAGATTTGGGAATCAGCTTGAAAAGCATAACGCTGAAACTCGTTTGTATCCCGAATGCGTCTAAAGCTTACCATATGCGACTCTAAGGCACGAAACTACACTCAAGCGAGGGATGAGTCAACTATAAAGAAAAAAACCGTCGAGGAGACGGATCTCAGAGAAGCAGCAAGGGCGTCCCGGTTACATCGGGAGAATCCGCGTTACAGGGATAACGTAACCCCGCATCTTCCGGAGGCCTTTATTAGCCTCAGCGAGAACCGTAATTATGCTCCGTCCGTTCTTCATTTCGGTCCGTGGCTGGAGGAGGTTCAAGGGAGAGGGCAGAAATTTCGGCCCGGAGTTCTTTGGTCATATCAATCTTCACGGATTCAAGGGAAGGCTTAAGCTGTTCACAGTTCCTTGCGCCGATAATGGGGGCTGTAACATCGGGGTGACTCCCTACCCAGGCCACCGCCAGAGAAATTGGGGAGAAGCTTTTCTCTTCCGCCAGAGAGGTGAACTTTTCCGCGATCTCATAGAATATTGGATCATTGTACCGGTTGTTGTACATCTCGTTCTCCAGCAGCCGTCCCTCTTTAGGTCGTTTCTTTATCCCATACTTTCCAGAAAGAAGACCACCACCGAGAGGCGAGTAGCTGATCACGGCGACATTTTCAGATGAAGCCAAAGGGAGAATCTCAACTTCCACCTGACGTTTCACAAGGTTGTACATGGGCTGCATACATTCGAAACGGCTCCATCCTTGCCGGCTTGATATTCCAAGAGCTTTTGCCACTTGCCACGCCGCGAAATTACTGGCGCCCAGATAGAGCACCTTACCCTGTCGAACAAGGTCATTTAATACACTAAGGGTCTCTTCCAGCGATGTTAAATCATCAAACCGGTGCAGAAAGTAGAGGTCGATATAATCGGTGCCGAGGCGGCGCAGACTCTCTTCTACAGATGCGGAGATATGTTTGCGTGTGGAACCGCGGGAATTTACATCATCTCCGGTAGGAAAGTAGACCTTGCTGGTGATAATCACTTCCTCACGGCATTGTGCGATAAGTTTTCCCAGGATCTCCTCAGAGCGTCCGTTCTCATAGAC
>DCAL01000096.1:5248-9683 GCA_002311975.1 Fidelibacterota bacterium UBA1134
CCGAAAGTCATGGTGCCGAGGCACAGTTGTGAAACCTTAACGCCCGTAGTGCCCAGAAGAGTGTAGTCCATTAATCAGTTTACTTTAATTAAAAGTTCGAAGAGTAATATTACATTTGAAAATAGTGTTTAGCAACAGTTCTGACGGCTGGCGAATACGGTTTTCGGAGTAAAATGATGCCTGCCAACTGGGGCAGGCAGGAAAGAGGATTTCAGGAAAGGGTCGAAAACTTATAATACAACGCTTACTTCCGCCATCAGGAATCCGCCGTTCTGTTTAAACTCAGCTATATTTTAGTATCATACTCTGGATGCAGTTGGCGAACGAGAATAATGTAATGTTCAAGCTTATTCCTTCCGTTTCATATACTTATCATCACCAATTTCGATGATCTCAATCTTCACCTTGGCCGTTCCGATCCCAACAAATCCGAGCTTGACGGCAGCTCCGTACGAGCAATCAAGAATCCTCCCCTTGGCGTAAGGCCCCCTGTCGTTAATGCGTAATATAATGGACTTCTTATTATCCAGATTAGTCACGCGCACCAGCGTATTCAGCGGCAGAGTCTTGTGCGCCGCGGTAAGTCCGTACATATCGTAGGTCTCGCCGTTGGCGGTTACCTTGCCGTGGAAGTCTTCGGCATAATAGGAAGACATTCCGGTTTGGATCCTTCGGTGACCTTTAACTTTCGATGAAGCCTTGCGGCTCTTGTTGGGCGCGCCCTTGCCTCCGTACCTCGGCGCCGTAGAGCAGCCTAGGACCGCAATGGTCAGCAGGAGTATGAGAGGCTTACGATTCATCCTTGAGTGCGCCTGCCAATTGAGAGAGAGAAGTGAAACCGTGTTCATCACAAAAGGTGATCATTTCATCCAAGACTGTCAGTCCCGCGGCTGGATCTCTGTAGTTCGCCGTACCCACTTGGACCGCCGACGCCCCGGCCAGCATATATTCTACCGCATCGCTGCCACTGGTGATGCCGCCCATGCCGATGACAGGAATACTTACCGCCGACGTAATCATGTGCACGCATGCGACGCCGATGGGACGGATGGCCGGGCCCGAAAGTCCACCGATCCCTGTTGCGATATTAAACCGTTGTGATGAGGTATCAATGCTCATGCCGAAAACGGTATTGATGGCAGATACTGCGTCGGCTCCCCCATCCTCGGCAGCCTTGGCAATTTCCCCGATGTCGGTGACACTAGGCGAAAGTTTGATTATCAACAGCTTCTCTGTCCGCTGCCGCAATTCTTTTGTGAGCGTGAGCGTCATCCCGGCATCGACAGCGAATTCCATCTTGCCGCCTTCCACGTTGGGACACGAAATGTTGATCTCATAAGCGCAGATGGAACCGTCTGCCTGTTCCAGCTTTTCCATCACTTCCGCGTAGTCAGAAACCGAGAAGCCGGCGATATTGGTGATAATCTTCGTCTTGAAAGATTCGTAAAGCGGCAGCATTTCACCGATATAGCGCTCGACCCCGATATTCGCTAACCCGATAGAATTGATCATCCCCGATGGAGTTTCCACCATTCTCGGCGGCGGATTTCCCTCTCGCGGCTGAGGCGTGATGGACTTCGTGACGATGGCGCCAAGCCTGTTTACGTCTACCAGTTCGTCTGTCTCCACGCCGTAGCCGAAAGTTCCCGACGCCACAAATACGGGGTTGGAGAATTCCACGTTGCCGATAGTTACACTTGTGTCAACGGACATCTGATGCTACCTCAATCACATCCTGATCTCTTTAGCGTCATAGACGGGACCGTCACAGCAGACGAGAGAATAGACCTCATGATAGCTGTTTTGCGGCACATCTTCATGCTCCAATTCGATGACACACCCCTGGCACAACCCTGTCCCGCACGCCATGTAGCTCTCCAGCGCCATCTGGCACGCATAGTTATTAGCGTTTGTGTAGTGGCGTATTGCCTTGAGCATCGGTTCGGGACCGCAGGCGAAAACAGTCGAATGATCGATTTCAAGTGTCAATCTCTCCAGTGTCGGCATCACGGTACCGACTTCTCCCAGTGAGCCGTCGTCGGTAGTCAGGAAGATTCCCTCTCTCGGATTGTGATCAAGAAAGTGTTCATCAGCAGTAACTGCTCCGATGATGAGTTTATGATCAATTCGCTCACTCTGCAATCGATGATGCAGCCACAGGATAGGCGCAATCCCCACCCCGCCGCCCACAAGAATAGGCGTCCCATTCTGAACGTCCACTTTAAACGTATTTCCCACCGGACCAAGTATGTTCAGACTGTCTCCCGCTCTCTTTTCTGACAATTCTTTAGTCCCTTTACCGAACAGCTTGTAGATAATCTCCAACCCTGCGCCACTGTTTCCGGCGATGCTCATGGGCCGCCGCAACGGCATCTGCCACGAATCGGAAACAGCAATGTTTATAAACTGCCCCGGACCTATAACCTCTCCGCATATGCCGGGCGCCTCCATCTCTATATGCCAAATGCCGCCAGCAATCTCCAGATTGTTCACAACGTTTGCTGATTCAATTCTCATAAGTCTCAGAAAGGGTATCTGCGGTCGTATCCGTCAGTGATGTCTGGAAGAGTGTCAGTTCATCATATCTCGATCTCGCGAATTGAGCCTGCTCTGTTTCAGGATACTGTGTAATCAGTTTGCCGTAGAGAAGAAGCGAATTCTGCATATCATTCAGTTGCCTATCATATATGGCAGCCATGGCCAGCAGACTGTATGGCACAAGCCTTGATGAAGGAAACTCTCCTGCCACTCTTGTATAGGTTTTCAGCGCGACCCTGGGATCGGTCACTTGTTGACTCTCGGCGGTCTTCATCAGATCTTCAGCCCCGTCTTCGGTCACGATTCCACGAGAAGCGGCCACCGATTCGGCGTATTCGCTGTTAGGGAATTCTATCATGAGGTGATCCTCCAGTTCCACCGCCTTTAACGTGTCGCCCATCTCTCCATACAGATGAGAAAGAGCGTAGAGCGCCTGAGACCGCTTCGTATTCGACGTTGAACTGCGCAACAGTCGTTCAAAGACGCCAGCGCCGCTGTCTATCTCGGCGAAATGAAATGCTAACAGTTCGCCCATGGCATATAGGTTTTCAGCCATTGAATTAAGTATGGCCGTCGTGTCAGCTGATTCAGCATCGAAGGCAAGCAGACGTCGAACGGAATCAGGTTCAGCACCATTTTCAGCTTCGGCGACAGTGAGCTCTTTAACCGAACGGGTAGCGCTTCGGATTTCGCTCAATTCCGCCTCCAGTTTCGCTACTTCCGCCGATGCCGTCAGAAGAGCATCAATTTCTTTCTTCTTCGCTTTTGCCGATGGAGCAAAGATAGATGCCCGCTTCTCTTTTTCAACGCTGTCGAAGTACTTTCTGGCCTGGTCGTAATCTTTCTCCAGCTGCAGTTCAATTATTCCCAGGTGGTAGTATGCCTCAGCCGAAGTGAGCGTCTTGGGAAATTCCTCCGTTATCAAGCGGTACCGGCTCACCGCAGCATCGTAGCTGGATTGGGTTTCGTACAGTTTTGCCAGTTCAAGATGCAGTTCAGCCCGGATGCCGGTGAATTTGTCATTAGAGAGAAGATTCTGTATTTCAGACGCCGTTTCATCCCACTGCTTTTCCAGGCGCGTGATTCTCACAATCTGCAGGTGCGCATTTTCTACCTGTTTGGTGTCACCGCCATGATCGATGACTTTACGATAGTTATCTAGCGCATGATCATACAGTGAATTCTTGAACGCCAGGTCCCCCACTCTGTAATAGACGTTTGAGCGATCCGATGAACCACGCGTGTAGTCTCCCGACAGACCATAGTGCCACAGCGCTGAATCTACCTGTTGACGCTCGAGGTAGATATCACCCGCCATCTGATGCCCCAGTGCCAGTCGATCACGCGCCGATCCTCCCTTTGACCCTTCATGTGGCTCCCTCATCAGACTAAGGAGTGCATCTAGCGAAGCGTCACCCTCTCCGAGTTTCCACCGGCATCTGACCAACCAAATATTGGCGTCCGCAATCAGATCGCTCTCTGGATATTCGGAATTCAGCCTATCAAGTGTCGCTTTAGATGAAGAGAAGTTACCTTTGTAATATTGTGCTTTACCTTTGAGAAACAGCGCGTCATCCCTCCACCGCGATTCAGGAAAGTTATTCAGAACGGTATTACATTTATCGATTGCTTTTGCCAACGCCTCGTCCGTCTTCTTGGAAAGATTATCGGACGCTATATTTTTCAGGATATCCCTTTCCGCTTCCTTGAAATATTGCTGCGCATTGTAAAATGTGTTGAAATATGCGCACGAGAGAAATATGAGTGCCGTCAAGACTGCCGGACCTTTTTTAGTATATCTCATTGAATCATTTCAACAATTCGAGGCAAGGCGATTCCCGATGGTTTCCGCAGAACGACATCCATGAGTGATGATATCTCTGTCGCCTGGGGATTG
>DCAL01000096.1:9707-10006 GCA_002311975.1 Fidelibacterota bacterium UBA1134
CCACAAGAAAGGCGCCGTTTTTCCTGGCAAGCGACGGCAGTCCCGCAGCAGGATAGACAGCGCCGGACGTTCCCACCGAGAACAGAACATCAGTCTGACTGCACAGGCTTTCAGCTTTCTGGAGTGCTTCCGGAGGCATCTCTTCCCCAAACCACACAACGTCGGGCCTAATCAGACCGCCGCATGCCTCACAATGATTAATTGACCCTTCCACATGTTTATGATTGTTCTCATCGAAGTTCCTGCCACACTCTATGCAGTAATTGCGGAAGATGTTCCCGTGCAGTTCGATTACATTC
>DCAL01000096.1:10212-10440 GCA_002311975.1 Fidelibacterota bacterium UBA1134
TTTTCGCTGTAGTTCAGTGATGGCGAAGTGTCCGGCGTTGGGAGTTACATTCTCGGCCAGCTCTTTTCTGTGAGAGTACCAACTCTGCACCAGTTCAGGATTGTTGATGAATGCGTCGAAGTTAGCAAGCTCTTCCGGCCGGAACTTTTGCCAAATCCCTTCCGCACCGCGAAACGTTGGTACTCCGCTCTCAGCCGAAATCCCGGCGCCGGTAAGAAACACAATCCT
>DCAL01000096.1:10701-10858 GCA_002311975.1 Fidelibacterota bacterium UBA1134
TCTCTACTCCAGTGCGTCCGTCCAACGAACGGTTACGATTCAAAACAAATTATTCCACTTATCCGGGAAACAATCCTTGCAGATGATTCAGAGAAGGAAATACGATAGTATTTTTAGCTCACAATCCAAAGCGAATTGTACTTACCCCGTCATTTAT
>DCAL01000096.1:10925-18669 GCA_002311975.1 Fidelibacterota bacterium UBA1134
GGGCTAAAGCCCTTCATATTTCGGCATTGACACCCCGTCATGAATGACGGGGTAATTGTCTGGTCTAAGACAATCGTATTGGACAGACCTATTTCCATCCTGAATTTTACAATAGTCTCCAGAAAAATAAACTGTTAACTTTTCCATACGAGGATTGATGAAGATATTCCCAGCAACAATCATTATTGCGCTTCAATTCACCGGCCTCCTGTACGGCAAGCCCGATTCAACTGCGCTAGAACCGGCACAGAACCTCATCATTTCGCAAGAAGACATCGGATTTCTCGTGGTCGAGTGTGATTCAGTGGGGCTCGATATTTATGTGGATAATATGCTGGTGGGGCAAAGTCCCATCGATGCTCCTGTGCCACTGCCCATTGGAGATCATATTGTAACCTACCTCCATCCTCAATTCCTCGACCTTCTCAAACAGTATTATCATGAAAGAGAGGTGAAACAGATCATATCCCGCAGCCTGCAGACGGTCTATATCATCCCGGGACAGACCCTGTCAGTCAATCTGTGGTGGCGGCCGTACGAAAGCCACTTAAAGGTGAGAAAGCGGTGGATCTGGTTGAAATCATTTGTCGGCGCTGTGATGGTGGGGACACTTTTGGCGCTCAATATTCCCTGATAATGATCACTTTTCACGTTCATGTGAGATAATTCCCTCAGATGTACAGAATCAGTTTTCTGCATCCCATGCCGGTCTTAAATTTGTGTAATGAACGATCACTCTAATTTTGATCCTGAACTGCGGTTTCGCCCCGATTATGTCTGGCCGACTGAAGGTACAGAAAAAGACTGTCCCAAGTGCGGCAACCCATTGACGCTAAACGAGAACCGTCTGCAATATATGGGAAAGCCGTGGTGGTGCGGAAGATGTCGCTGGCAGTTCAGCGATGACGAAGCTCTGTAGCAGCTCTCACTTCTATCAGAGACCGCAGCATCTCACTGTTTTGAAGCCAGCAATTCTGGCGATGATTCAATGATCTCATTGACTACCCAGCGGATGATCACAAGGTCGTCAACATAGCCAAGAATACCGATGGAAACGGGGATTTCGTTTTCTTCCTTGATAAAATAATTGAGGGCGAAAAGAATCCTTTTCCGGTTCACTTCACTTAACCCTTTTTCTTTCGCCAGAACTTCGTACAAGACTTCAATATCGTTTATCAGTTCTAGAATAAAACTGGAAAACTTTCTGCCGACAACCAGCCCTCTCAGCTTCATTGGTAACTTGGCTACAATCTCCTCTTCCCTTTGCAAAGGGAATTCCTCAATCATCTTTGTGGAACGGCGGATATCCTTCTGGGTCAGCGTAAAAGTGATCGGCGTTAGGGGTTTAGGATCATTCAACGAAGTTCTACCCCACTATGCTGATAGACAAACACTTCCGTCTCTCAAGCAGCGAATATAAGGTGTCCCTTGTATTCGTTGTTCTCGAATAACATATAGATGAGGGTAGCATGAGACGATTCAACTTCATAGCCAAGTCTGGATAGTTGGCGTAGACATACAACCGTTCTCTCATTTATCGCAGCGCATGCTTCGTCCTATTCAACATCCTCTGATATCGACTGATGTCTTTTTCAGCCACCAGCAATTAAGACAAATTGAAGGACACCAATATGAGAGCACTCTACCACAGTATCACACATTATCCTAAATCGAAGCGGGAATAGCTCTTTTGATTGAATCTCCTCTACCTTAATATTTGCGGTCAAAACGATACAATTATAGTTACAGATAATGATTTATGCCGGACGTTCGACCCTTTAGAGGATATACTTACAATCTTGATATCGTCGGCGATTTCTCCGACGTCATTGCGCCTCCATATGATGTAATTTCGGCCGAGATGAGAAAGGAGCTAAGAGAGCAATCTGAATACAATCTGGTCAACATTACGCTGCCGCATATGGATGAGGAAAGCAATCCGGCGGTCAACCCTTATACCGATGCGGGTGGCCTGTGGCGGCAGTGGAGCAAGAAGAGAATAGTGACGCAAGTACCCGAACCGGCCATCTGGCGTTTGAGAGAGACATTTGTATCTCCTCTGGGCCGGAAGATGAGACGGACGGGATTCATATGCGAACTGAGATTAGCGCCCTATTCCACCAGTAATGTTGTAGCTCACGAACGGACGCACGCGAAACCGAAACAGGACCGCATCAAACTGATGGAGTCCACTCACGCTCATCTCAGCCCCATTTTCTTTGTCTATCGCGACGATGCCCAAAAAACTCGCAGCCTCAACGAGGCATTTGATTCTTTGCCGCCGCTGAAATCACGTACAGACTTTGGCAGTCCGGTCGATCTTGAATTAACGAAGGTTACTGACAGATCGTTGACTGCAACTTTTCAGGAAGCGCTGGCTGACCTCCCCGCCCTCATCGCCGACGGGCATCACCGGTGCGAAGCATCCTTAACCTTCCATACCGACAGCTCACTGTCCGGAGGTCTCGATTCAGCCCACATTATGGCTTATCTGGTTCCCGCTTCATCTAAAGGTCTGGTTATTTACCCCACCCACCGCGGATTCCATTCGCTTGACAACTTTGACCAAAACAACTTCTCAAGGCGGCTCGAAGAATACTTCATATTCGGCGATAATCCGGTGGATGAAAACCTCCCCTCCATCACTTACATGCGACCAGATCTGAAGCACAAAGTAATAACGCTGAAAGGGGAAAAGTATCTCCAGCTGAAAGGTGAGGTGAAACCGTCTTCTCTTGCCGATCTGGATGTGGTAGTCTGTGAAGAAGTGATTGCAAAAAAGATCCTCGGTCTTTCGGAAGACGATATTTCTCACAAAAAATATATCCACTATTTCCGCAGCGAAGACGAATGTAGGAACGAGATCAACGGCGGGGATATTCAGATGGCTTTTCTAATGGCTCCCATTCCCATTGAATTACTACTTTCTGTTATGGAAAACGGCGGCATCCTGCCTCAGAAATCAACCTATTTCTACCCCAAGTGTCCAACAGGACTGGTGATGCGCTCCATGGAGGCGTCGTGAGCCTGACTTCAAAACCAAAACTGTTCATTCCGGGGCCGACGCATGTAGAACATGAAGTGCTCACCGCAATGAGCGAATACCCCATAGGCCACCGCTCAGCAGCTTTCTCAGAACTGTATGATGATGTTATCGCCGGCGTAGCTAAGATTCTCTACACACAGAACCGTATCTATCTCGGGACGTGCACAGCCACAGGATTCATGGAAGCAGCGGTAAGAAACACGGTACAGAAACGCTGTGCCAATTTCATCTGCGGTGCATTCTCGAAGCGGTGGCATCAGATCACCAAGATGTGCGGCATTCCGTGCGATCCTTTCGAAGTTGAGATGGGCATGGCCAACAAGCCGGAAGCGGTGGAAGACGCATTAAGAACGGGCAAATACGACACAGTCACCGTGGTTCACAGCGAGACGTCGACAGGAGTGTTGAATCCTTTAAATGAAATCGCCGCTGTGGTGAAACAGTTTCCGCATGTGGTTCTGCTGATCGATATGGTCACATCCATGGCCAGCATCAAAACGGAAGTGGATAAACTGGGTATCGATGTGGCGCTGGCGGGAGTCCAAAAAGGATGGGGAATTCCACCTGGCATCGCCTTCTGTTCTGTTTCAGATCGCGCCCTTGCGAGAAGTGAGAATATACAGAACAAGGGATTCTATTTTGATTTTCAGGTGATGGAAAAATATGCCAAAAGATCCCAGACACCAACCACCCCCTCCATTTCACATATGTATGCCATGCAGACTCAATTGAAGCGTATCTTTAATGAAGGATTGGAAGCACGATTCGAGAGGCATGGCAAGATGGCTAAACAAGTCCGCAAGTGGGCGCGGGACAAGTTTTCACTGTTTGCAGAAAATGGCTATGAATCGGAAACTGTTACCTGTATCAAGAACAGTCGCGGAATAGATATTTCTGACCTGTTGGCGAGGCTTCTGAAAAAGGGATACGTGGTTTCTGATGGATACGGACCGCTGAAGGGAAAAACATTCCGTATTGCGCACATGGGTGATCTTCTTTTGAATGATATAAAAGAAATCCTGTCCGTTCTGGATGAAACGTTGCTGGAGATGGATGCTTGAAAGTCTTGGTGACGGATCCTATCTCGGACGGCGGTAAAGCGATACTTTCTGAGGCAGAAATCCAACTTGTGGATTTGGCTGACGGTTTATCGGCAGAGATAGAGAAGGTACTGCCGGACGTGGCGGGGTGGATCATCAGAAGCGGAACGATCATTACAGCCGACAACTTGAGTAATGCCCCAAAGCTGAAGGTGATCGGCAGGGCAGGCGTCGGAGTCGACAACATTGATCTGAACGCGGCCACTCTTAATGGCGTTGTGGTGATGAACACACCGGCAGCCAACACGTTCTCAGCCGCCGAGCACACGATTGCGCTTATTCTGTCGCTGGCGCGCAATGTACACAAGGGGTACAGCTCTCTAAGCCAGGGAAAGTGGGAACGGCAGAAACTGGTGGGTTCCGAGCTTAGAGGGAAAACTCTTGGCGTAGTCGGGCTCGGCAAAATCGGAAGTGAAGTTATCGGGCGTCTGCACGTCTTCGGTATGAATATCGTTGGCTACGACCCCTTTATTAAAGCAGAGAACTACGATCTCGATTATGTTGAATTTCTTGATTTAGATGCGCTTTGCCAGGTGAGCGATATCATCACGCTCCATGTGCCGAAGACTGACAGTACCACTGGCCTGTTCGACATGGGGCGATTCAAAACTATGAAATCTTCAGCAATGATCGTCAACTGCGCCAGGGGCGGCGTCATAGATGAAGCGGACCTGAGGACAGCTCTGGATGAAGGATTGATCGCAGGCGCAGCCATCGACGTCTTCGAGAACGAACCACCTCAGGAGAGTCCACTCATGGGTGCAAAGAATATACTCTTTACACCGCATCTTGGCGCTTCAACCCATGAAGCAAAGGAGGGTGTATCACGTGCGATTTGTGAACAGGTGAGAAACTTTCTTGTTGACGGATCGATTGAGAACGCCATCAACATCCCTATTTCGGACATGTCGCTGCTTCAGACCATGAGGCCGTTTCTCAGTCTGGCAGAAAAACTGGGACTCCTGCACCAACAGATCGCCACCGCGCCGGTGGATAGCATCGTCGTGGAAACGCACGGCGCTCTTCAAGATACACGATTAATCACTCTCGCCTTCCTCAAGGGATTTCTTGAGCAGATGCACGGCAGCAGCGTGAACTTTGTGAATGCATCTGCTGTGGCGGAGTCGCACGGTATCGATGTCCAGGAAATCTACGGACACGGATCGGGTGACTATTCCAATATCATTTCAACAAAAGTTTCTGCCAATGACCATTCTCTCAAGATCAAGGGGAGCCTATTCTCTGAAAAACACCCCAGGATCACCTACTTTGACGGATTCCACCTCGACACCAACCCTGAAGGAAATCTGCTGATAGTTTACAACAATGACGTCCCGGGCGTCATCGGGAAGGTCGGCACATTCCTCGGCAATAAAGGCGTCAACATTGGCAATTATCAGCTCGGCCGAAAGGACACATCAAATCAGGCCATGGGAATCATCCGCCTCGATGAACCGCTGGATGAGACATCAGTAAAGCAACTGGAGGAGATGGAGGAAATCATCAAGGTTCAGCAGATCAACTTACGATAGCCGTTCGTCCTCAGGACCGGAATGACATTCAGCGCCATCCCCAAGTTGCTTCACATCCTTCTCGTTCGGTTTCTATTAGTTTCATTTATTACCACCTCAGTCAAAAGTCAAGAATCGGTGCCTCGCCAGAGTACTCATCAGGAACAGGCTGAGCGGTTCGAAGAGAGGACGCCGCCGGTGGAGAAAATCCACGTCTTGACAGGATTGGAAAACCTTCTCGCGAACCACGCACATAAGTTGAGAGGGAAACGCCTTGGTATCATCACTAACCACACCGGTATCGGCAGGGACGGCAGGCCCATCTGGGAGTTAATCGCCGCTATTCCCGCTACCGATGTGACGGCACTCTTCTCGCCTGAACACGGGATTTTCGGAGAAGTTTCCGACGGAGAGAAAATCCATTATGATGACACCGTGGCGACGGCTCGCATCCACAGCCTTTATGGTGAGAATCGCAAACCGAGCCGCGAGATGCTGGAAGAGATCGACCTCTTGCTCTACGATATTCAAGACATTGGCGCCCGCTTCTACACCTATATCACCACCATGGGACTTGTGATGGAAGCCGCTGCCGAGGCCGGCATCCCTGTGATGATCCTCGACAGACCCAATCCTCTCACTGGCGTGCGGATCGATGGACCGGTTCTCGATCTACGGTTCAGCTCCTTCGTCGGTTATTACCCTCTCCCCTCTCAGTACGGCATGACAGCCGGTGAACTGGCGCAAATGATCATCTCAGAAGGGTGGATTAAATCTATTCCATCACTTGAAGTAATCCCATTAGTCGGCTGGCATAGAGACTATTGGTATGACGATAGCGACCTTCCGTGGATCGAGACTTCGCCTAACATTCCTGACCTCAACACGGCTACCATTTATCCGGGAATGGTTCTAATGGAGGCGACAAATGTTTCGGAAGGCCGCGGAACGGATCACCCTTTCGTCTGGATTGGTGCGCCATGGATTGATGGCACGATGCTGTCTCAGGAAATGAACAAAGCCAATCTTCCGGGCGTTGCATTTCGACCCGTTCAATTCACGCCACGCGAAATCAGCGGCAAGGCTGTCAATCCGAAGTATGTGGGTCAAGTCTGTCACGGCATTGAGACCACAGTTGTGGACCGGACTGTTTTCCAGAGCGTGACAACGGGGATCACACTCTTGACTCTTCTGGATTCCTACTACCCGGACAGACTGAAAATCAGGACCGAAGCACTGAACCGTCTGGCGGGGTCAGATATTCTGTCCCGGGCTCTCGCAAAAGGAAAATCACCGGAGGACATCGCGGCAAGTTACTCTGATGCTCTGAAATCCTTTGATGAAAAAAGGAAGAAGTACCTCCTTTATCCATAGGCCATGATTTTCAGAGAGATAAGTTACCGTCCCTTCGTCACCATTACCACCTTGCTGCTCTTAGCGGCGTGTTCGTTTCAGACTGCATATCACATTCCACGGATCACGACAGAATAGAAAAAGAGCATCGCTGAACGAATCAGTACCGCGGTCGCCAGCGTGGATAAGAATTTGAACCTTGGGATCATAGCCCTCTCCCCTGAAACTGGCGAAGTGATCTATGAACGCAATGCGGATCATCTCTTCACTCTGGCGAGCAATTTTTAAACTCCTCACCGCAGTAGCCGCCCTTCACATTCTGGAACCCTATCACCGTTTCATGAACAGCATGTACACCGATTCAAGGAGTCTGAATCAACCCGGATAAAAAATAACAAATCTCTATCTGAGAGGCGGCGGCGATCTCGACCTCACTGACGGTGATCTGGAAGAGAGGTGGATCGGTTGTAGATTCTTGGAATCAGGCGATTGATGGATATATCGTCGTTGATAACAGTCCGTTCGATTCGGAACCGTGGGGACCGGCTGGATGTGGGACGAGGGCGCTTTATGGTACTTCGCTCCCATCGAAGCCATGACTCTAAACGATAATTGTGTGATTATCCACGTATTGCCGGGCTTCAAATCAGATCGCCCCACTCTTGTGAGAATCGAACCGCCAACTGAGTACCTATCCGTCGAGGTGGAAGCAATTACTGTGAGAGCGAACAGTG
>DCAL01000096.1:18680-21231 GCA_002311975.1 Fidelibacterota bacterium UBA1134
CAGTGGTCAGAACCGCCTGAAAGTCCAGTGAAGATGGAAGACGAAAGAAAATGTAATTGATATAACAGGGAAGAATTCCATCAATAGCGGTGCAAAACAGTTCACGCGTTCTGTGGGGATTCCTGCTCTCTATGCCGGCACCGTTTTGAAAAAAAATGATCCTCGACAGTGGCATCGCCATGGGTGGAGTTGTTCGGCAAGACACCCTTGCCGCGAAAACAGTTCTACTGGCTGGTCACAAATCAAAACCCCTTTCAGAGTCCGTCAAGAACTTCATCAAGATTTCCGACAATCTCACTGGAGAAATCCTTGTGAAAACCATCGGCGCCGTGACCGACACGGCCCAAGGGACTTGGCAAAACGGTCTGATGCCGATTAAGACCTTTCTGACAGATGAGGCCGGTACTGATACTTCAAGGCTGGAATACGAAGACGGCTCAGGTGTGTCGCGCTATATTCACGTCAGTCCGAGCCAGATCGTTCAACTCCTGCAGTAGGCTTATGGCAATTTCCAGGTCTATCCTGAATTTGCATATGCCCTTCCCATCGCTGGCACCGACGGCTCTCTGGAAAAGCGGATGATGTCAAGGGATCTGCGGCGGAAGTCGCGCGCCAAGACTGGTTCAGTGAGAAGGGTCAGTTCGTTGTCCGGTTACCTCTCGAGTGCAAAAATGAAACGATGGCGTTTTCTATATCATGATGAACGGGTACGTGGGAGACAGTGACCCTTATTGTGAGCTACAAGACAGGATTGTTGCTATTCTGACGACTTTTTCGCGCTTTGACTAAATCCAGTTCGTGCACTTCAGCTCTTCCAGCAACTCCGGATCGCCGTAGTAGAGTACATTTCTCCCCCGCTTCTGCCACCGAACGGTGAGGTCCTTATTCAGAACCAGAATGGTAGGGAAGATTTCATTTTCACTCATTCGCAAACTGAGAGAAGTGGCGATGGTGAAATTCCTGTCTTCTACGAAAGGGTAGGGGAATTCGGTGTCCTCCCGGAAAGTGAGGATATCATTCTTGGGTCCCGGGATCAAAACAAGAAAGGTAACATTGCAGCGGCGAAACTGATTGATGTGATACTTCAGGCGCTGAAGCTGAATCCGGCAGACGGGGCACGAAGCCGCTTTGACTGTCACCACCACGACCTTCTTCTTTGCGGCTAGCCGCGCTACATCAATCTGCTCACCCTCTACCGTGGTCACAGTTGCCGGAAATCTGACATCCCCCTCCTGCCCCGTCAGAATAAAGGTGACGCTGAAGATAATAACTAAAGCCTTGAAATAGGCGGCGATCACTCCTCCGATTCCCCGGGTGATCTGACCCACGAACGCCTGTCGCGAAAACCCTTGTCCTTCAGATGGGCCCAATCATTGATAATCTCCTTCAGTCGTTCCACCTGCTCTGGCTCATTGGACAGTTTCTCTTCCACCGATTTGATCAATTCCTGTCGAAGTTTCTGAATCTCACTGTAGCTCATAACAGATTCCTCAGCCCATGACTCTTTTTCTTTATGTCTGGCGGTTCTGTCTGCTTCCACCCCGCCCATCTGCCGGCTTCTGCCGAACATAAACACCACAATCAACATGATCAGTACGATGGCGCCGATAGCTATTTCAGTCATTTCTACCCTCCCGCAATTGTGCGTGAAATATCAATGCCAAACTCGTAAGGCAGAACTCCGGCCCACCAGAATATCACCATGACAATCATCACCGCCAGAGCGACGGGCCAGGCAAAAACAGCCATGCGGATAAAATCCTTCGCTTCCAGCTGACCGCTGGCATAGACGATGGAACTGGCCGGCGTTCCAATGACGAGCCAATACGCCAGTGACGTGGATATAGCCAGCCCCACGCCGATCAGAATGGGATTCGTATTGGAACTGACAGCCATCTCCAAAACCACCGGTCCGATGACCGCCACTGTGGCTCCGGCGCTCATGAGGTTCGTCAGCAGCGCACCGATAACTACAACAACGATTACGAGCCCTAATCCACCTTCAATTCCCATCAGTGATGTGATCCCGATGAGTCCGTCAGCAACCCATTTTGCGGCGGCGCTGGACTTGAATACAGCCCCCAGGCTGATCGCTCCCGCGTAGAGTATGATGACGCCCCAGCTGACGTTTGATTCGTAATCCTTCCATGATGTGAGACCGAGAAGCATGTAAAGAACCGCGCCTGTGATGGCGACGCCTCCCAAGCCGAGGGAGAAACCGAGAATTTTCGCCGTAACCGACTTATCGGTAATCCACATGAAAATTATGAGTAGCATGATGCCGCCGACAAGCCACTGCTTCGCAGTCATTTTTCCGTGCTTCTCCAGGTCGCTTTTCAGCACCTCCACCGCTTCAGAGAGATCATTAACTTCAGGTTTGAACAGGAGCGGAAGAAGAAAAGCCATGACGGCGGACATGACGACAGTATAAAAGACACCCATGCGCATCCATTCAAAGAAGGAGACGTTAGGGTTCAGATATTCCTCAAGAAAGCCAATCATAATGGCATTCCTGGCGCCGCCGGTAGGACTCATGGGAGCGCCTACCATA
>DCAL01000096.1:21542-21868 GCA_002311975.1 Fidelibacterota bacterium UBA1134
TTCACAAGAGTTGCACCGAGAGCGAGGGATCCGGCAATGAACCAGACGGCGTCGTGGGCGTAGGTAGCCACAATTCCCTTGGATGCAGTAATTCCGAAGAAAAGCTGCACCAGTCCAATAAGGAGTGCTACGGCAGGCATGGGGATCGCTTCGGTGGCGAAGAAGACTGTACAGGTCGCAAGAAGAGCGATAATGATCTTCATGTTATAAGCTTTGACGGCAATAGCTTCGGGCGACAGCTCAGCCCCGAAGACTTCCCTCGCCTTGGCGAACATGGACTCCGGCGTCGGGATTAGGGCGATGAGGACAAAAATTGCCATTCCCAC
>DCAL01000096.1:22141-22319 GCA_002311975.1 Fidelibacterota bacterium UBA1134
CCTTCCAGGCCGCCCCCGGAATCTTTTCCAGTTGGTTGAACTGTCCGGCACCTTTCAACCATTCTCCTCCATCAATGGTTACAACTTCACCGTTGATGTAGCCGGCTCCGTCGCTCACCAGATAGGACGCAAGATTCGCCAGTTCAATCTGATCACCGAACCTGCCAAGAGGATTCCG
>DCAL01000096.1:22464-22947 GCA_002311975.1 Fidelibacterota bacterium UBA1134
GATGCCGTACTTGGCCCACTCCACCGCCAGTGACCGCGTCATAGCGAGGACGCCCGCCTTGGCACAGGCTGACGGGACGACATAGCCCGATCCTGTCCAAGCGTAGGTGGTAATGATGTTGAGAATAGTGCCGCCTGAGTTTTTCATCATCTGTTTCGCCACCGCCATAGTGCAATTGAATGTTCCGTGAAGAACAATATCGACAATCACCTTGAACCCGCCTTCGGTCAGGTTTTCCGTGGGTGAGATGAAATTCCCGGCGGCATTGTTGACGAGGACGTTTACTCCGCCCAACTCGGCGACCGTCCGGTCTACCATCTCCTGAACTTCGGTTGTATTTCGAACATCACACGGAACCGGCAATACCTTCGCACCGGTCGCTCTAAGTTCGATAGCCGTTTCCTCAAGAACGTCACCCCGGCGGCCGGCGATGACAAGATTTGCGCCAAGCTCGCCGAATCGCTGAGACATGGATTTGCCGAT
>DCAL01000096.1:23115-23281 GCA_002311975.1 Fidelibacterota bacterium UBA1134
CAATATAAGTGAGCCCAGGGATAAGTGAAAGCGCAAAACGCAAGGTAGGACAAGCGTCCCCGGCCTGTACAACCCAGGTCTGGGTGTCAGATACTACTGTCCCTTTTTTAGTTTCCCCTGAAGGAGTCACCAACGCATGGCGCACGTCACTCCCCTATCTTAAATT
>DCAL01000111.1:0-6013 GCA_002311975.1 Fidelibacterota bacterium UBA1134
TTTTCCGCTCATACTTTGTCTGATCAGATTGTTTGCAAGAAGTCTTCTGAAAGCATAACTGGCATATTGACTCCCACGATCAGAATGGAATATAGGTGAACCGGTCGGTCTTCTTTTTCTGATGGCTCTTTCCATTGCCTTTATCACTAAAGACTTTGTCATGCGTCTGTCTACTGACCAGCCAATAATCTCTCTGTTATGCGCGTCCATGACTTTAGCTAAATAGAGCCACCATCTGTATCAATGTAGGTAATGTCTCCTACCCACAGTCTATCAGGACCTTCTACAGCAAAAGCCTGTCCCACTATATCTTCTGCAACAGGCAGCGTATGGTTTGAGTCGGTGGTGGCTTTAAACTTTCTTTGTGTCTTTGCCACGATGCCATTTGTTCTCATTAAACGAGCTACTCTGGGCTGTGAACAAGAAATTGACTGCCTGTGTAACGCCTGGGTGATTCTGGGACTTCCATAAACGCCCTTGTTTTCTGCATAAGTATCCTTGATCTTGGCCAGCAGAAAGTCATTCTCCTTCTCTCGGTTGCTTTTACCCCGGTTCCTCCATTGGTAATAACCGGATGGAGTGACACCCAACATTTGGCACATGGTGTGAACACGATGTGCACCTTTGCACCTTTATACCAATCTATGAATTTGAACTTCATCTCCTTGCTTCTGAAAATATGCCCACGGCTTTTTTTAAAATGTTACGTTCTTCTTTCACCAACTCAAGCTCTCGTTTAAGTCGGGTCATCTCTGTTTCATACTCTGTTACTTTCCCATTACCGGGGAAACAGTTCCTGGAGTCTTCCAGAAAAACTTTCTTCCAAACGTGAAGTGTGTTCTGGCTTACGCCAAGATCACGGGATACTTTGGCCACACCTTGATGTTTCTCTAAAATCAACTTCACCGCTGATACCTTAAAATCACGATCATAGGTCTTTCTACTTTGTTTCGTTTCCATTTTGCTCCCTTTCAACTTATTCAAGTTAAAAAGTTGCTTGACTTCATGTACACTTTTTTATACTAAGTCCAAATTCCACTTGACACAATTTAATTGACCCAGTCTTGTCAACAAATCATAATGCTACGGGGTCAGCGCTGTCTTGACGAGCAAAAACTTCAGCAAACTTCAGAGTGAAATTATTTGGATACATACCCTGAACAAACTCACCTCTATTGAAATCTGAGCTCATGGACACTCGGCAAAGCCCCTCCCTTAAATAATTGAGGCAGAGGGGGGAACGAGCAAGAGACAGTTGAATATGAATGGACCGCAAACTAAATTGAGACTGGATTGATTGTAAGTATGAGACCAAACTACAGAATCATCGATCACACTGCCGATGTCGGCATAGAAGTTTACGGCGAAGGACTGTCAGAATTAATGGAACATGCGGGAGAGGCTCTTTTCAGCATTATCACGGAGATCGACAGGGTTGAATCGTCAGTGAGTCGCAACATCACTGTTGAGACAGGAGAAAGTGAAGAAGTTCTGCGCAGCTGGCTGGAGCAACTTCTGTTGTACTTCAACACTGATGATTTTCTGTTCTCGAGATTTGAGATCATTCAGACTGATGACGGATCTTTCCGCTGCACCGCTGCGGGCGAGAGGTTAGACAGTGATCGTCATATTCTCCATACAGAAATAAAAGGAATTACATACCATCAGTATGAAGTAAGTCACGATGATAAAGGATGGCGCGCGAGGATTATTCTGGACGTTTGAGAACGTGGCGGAGTTGAGTGCTCAGATATTCCTTTGGACAGCAATGAAACGAAGTGAAATTGTTGCAGATTTGGAGTACAATAATGGGACGAAATGGAATTATTGCAGACTCGCAATGATTCGATCCAAGAAACCGGATCTCATCATTGCACTCCGGACCGATTCAGCTAAACATGAGTAACCTGAAGCAACTATCAGATTACATCTGGGAAGTCCCAAAGAGAGGCGGGATGCGGGTACCGGGGAGGATCTACGCCAGTCGCGAACTGATAGCGGACATCGAAAATGATCCGTGCGTTGACCAAGTCAGGAACGTAGCTCACCTCCCGGGGATCGTGAACTACTCTCTCGCCATGCCTGACATCCACTGGGGCTACGGCTTTCCCATCGGCGGAGTGGCGGCCATGGACGCTGAAGACGGCGTCATCTCTCCCGGCGGGGTAGGATACGATATCAACTGCGGCGTGAGATTATTGGCAACAGACCTTCCTCTGGATGCGGTGCGCCCTCGCATCAGGCAGCTGTTGGCTCAACTTTTTCGGGATGTCCCTACGGGTGTAGGTTCGAAAGGCGCCATCCCTAATCTTAGCGGGAATGACCTGAATCGGATCCTCGAAAATGGGGCGAGCCACGTGGTGAAGATGGGCTACGGCACCAAAGAGGACGTAGACTTCATTGAGGAGAAAGGCTTCCTCACCGGCGCCGACGCCTCCCGAGTGAGTGAACATGCCAAGATCCGCGGCGCCAAGCAGATCGGCACCCTCGGCTCCGGCAACCATTTTCTGGAAGTGGACACCATCGACGAAGTGTACGATGAGAAAGCCGCCGCAACACTTGGCATCGCGAAGGGAAAGATTGTTGTCCTGATACACTGCGGCTCCCGAGGGCTGGGATACCAGGTGTGCGCTGACTATTTGAAGACCACTCAGAAAGCGGTGGACAAGTACGGCATCGAACTTCCAGATCGACAGCTCGCCTGCGCCCCCATCCGCTCCGGTGAGGGACAATCCTATCTCGCCGCCATGCGTGCCGCCGCCAACTACGCGTTCGCCAACCGGCAGGTCATCAAGCATTTGACTGAGAAGGCTTTTCTGAAGGCACTCGGCCTAAGAGCAGAAGAGCTGCGGATGCGCCTCGTCTATGACATTTGCCACAACATCGCCAAGTTTGAGACGCACACGATCGACGGTAAAGAGGCAGAGGTGTGTGTCCATCGGAAAGGGGCCACACGTTCGTTTGGCCCCGGACACGCCGAACTCCCGGGCCGGTACAAACCGGTCGGTCAGCCGGTGCTGGTCCCCGGCGATATGGGGCGGTACTCCTACCTTACAGTCGGTACCGAGAAGGCCATGACGGAGACATTCGGCTCGTCGTGCCACGGCGCGGGACGAATGATGAGTAGGAAGAAGTCGTCCAAGGTGAGTCGGGAAATGAATATGATCGAGGAGCTGAGGAAGCGTGGCGTTGAGATCATGGCGCGGGGTAAGCGCACCATCGCCGAGGAGATGCCGCACGCCTACAAGGACGTGGCCAGTGTGGTAGACGTGATGGATGGCGCCGGCATCAGCCGAAAAGTGGCACGGCTTAAGCCAATTGGCGTCATTAAGGGATAAAAAAAAGTTCGAAGAACCAAGTTCCGAGAACAAATTCCCAAGGCTGGGAATACAGAGACAAAACCCTGTAGTAGCAAATGGAAAGGAGGCTAAACATGAGCCGAATCATAGTCATCGGTGTACTGTTAATGTTGTCGAATGGGTGTTCAGACGGCAGTGAAAAGAAGGGAGACGTTGCCTATCTCCAATCGGAGAGCTTCGCCGGCATGAATTACCCCTTCTCGGAGGCAGTACGGGTGGGGAATATGCTCTATCTCTCGGGGCAGATCGGTACACTGCCGAACTCAAATGAGATCATCGCTGGCGGTATCGGTCCTGAGACACGGCAGACCATGGAGAATATCAAGGACGTTCTGGAGCGCTACGGCTCGTCGCTGAACGAAGTCGTCAAGTGCACCTGCATGCTGGCGGCCATCTCCGAGTGGGGCGACATGAGCAAAGTTTACGCCGAGTTCTTTCCCGGTCATAAGCCGGCCCGCAGCGCTTTCGCAGGCACCGGCCTCGCTCTGGGTGCCAGAGTGGAGATTGAATGCTGGGCTACTATGGATTGAAGTAGTAATGACAGACCGTCTTAGAATCCTCTTTCTCATCGTAAACGTGGTAGGCGGCATCGCTGTGTTAGGAAGCTACGCCCACGGTCTGCTGACAGAGCTGGCACTGAGACCGAAGCTGTGGGGTGGTGTACCCGAAGCGTGGCAACCGCTCTACACCGTTAACATGTTCCTGGCAGCGGGAGGTTACTTCTTCTTCACCACCCACTTCTTGATGCGGTCATTACCGTCAGGGACACTTTTTTTCAACAGACTTGGGTTTGAGTGGATCATCTTCCTCTACGCAGCTTTCCTCATCTCCTCTGCCCTCTGGATGCCCCTCACCTTCGCCATGCTGAAGGCTCCCAGCGATGGAACATGGCTGGCGATACGGTCGGTTCTCACCGTGACGGGTATAGCTTCTGTGACATTGCTGGTTTCACTCTTCGCCTCAAATGGTGAACGGGGCGAATGGCTCTTCTGGGCGGCGGTGACGGGGCTCGCCCCTTTCATAATTCAGACGGCGATTCTTGACGCCATCCTTTGGCCGCGGTACTTCCCTTTAAACTAGATGCCGTTTAGTTCACGCGAAAGTGAGGTGCGTCTTTTCGTTTACCAACACTTTGTTGATACTGCGGAAGCTCCGCCCGTCACGGCGATAACAAATGAGCTGACCATCACCAAAGCTGAGGTCGAGGCATCCCTCAAGGCATTGGAATCCCAACACGCCCTTGTGCTCAAACCGGGCAGTTTTGACATCTGGATGGCCCACCCATTCTCCGCTGTGCCAACATCGTATCCGGTGAAAACAGACCGACTGACTTACTATGCCAACTGCGCTTGGGACGCGCTCGGCATCCCCGCCATGCTCGGGATCGATTCAGAAACGGAGACTACCTGCCCCGATTGCGAGGTACCGCTCATCTTCGGCGTTCAGGATGGAAGACTTACCAGTTCAGAGGGTGTCATCCATTTTGCCGTGCCGCCACGAAAATTCTGGGACGACGTCGGTTTTACATGATCGACAATTCAACTTTTCCGGTCGGAAAAGCATGTAGACAGATATCGAAAAAGAGAAGAAATTCTGAAGGGTAAGACAGTCTCCGTTGAAACCTGCTGGGCGTTAGCCAAGTTCTGGTATCCAGACAGGCTCCAAATTGATTGGCAACCCAAATCGGTGAAAAGGATTCAGACTATCTTTGATTCAATTGGGCTCGAAGGAGAATTCTGGTCTGTGGGCAACTGACTGATTTTACAAGTCCAGCGGCTTGATGGGCGACAGCACGGCGGCGGGGTCATCTTCCCAGTCCAGATCAGGATCGTCTACGTAAAGCTCAATCTCATTGCCGTCAGGGTCGTGAAGATAAAGACTCTTGCTGACGGTGTGGTCACTCATCCCTTTCACTTGAACACCAGCCGAGTGTAATTCATGGTATGCTTCTTTCAGTTCATCAAGAGAGTCCCCGATTTTGAAACCAGCGTGGTAAAAGCCGCGGCGGGGACCCGGCTGGGGACCGGGCGCATCGCCAACTTCGATCAACAGCAATTCGTGGTGCGTTCGTCCGGAGGTTAGGGCGGCGGCCTTGAAGGGAAGCCCTCCTCCCTCAATTCGCTTCAGGCCGAGAAGCTTCTCGTAAAACTCAAGAGACTCCTTCAAGTCACGGACATAAAATACAATGTGTCCCAGGTAGTGTGTATGCATTTGAGCTCCTATATCGCGTTGAGATGTTGCGAACTGTTCGAGCTCTCATTGGGGATTTCCGAACTGATAACTGTCATCGCGAAGACGCCTCGCTCGGCGGAACGACTGTGACGATCCCATGCTTCTCGGTCCCACTTCGCTGACGAGATTGCCACGTCGCTTCCTGCCCGCCTTCTCCGCCAACCATCGGATCGGGAGCAGGCGGGCACTCCTCGCAATGACCACCATGGGAAACTGGACTTATCCCCAAGTTTGCAAAAGAGTCAAACTGGCTTATCAAACACCCCGTTCTGGTAGTCTTCAAACGCCTGAAGCACTTCCCCCCTCGTATTCATGACGAACGGGCCGCCGCGGGCGATGGGCTCGTTCATTGGTTCGCCAGCTATTAAGAGTGTTCTGCCGCCACCGGAGGCGCCCGCCAGCCTGACCTCCCCTTCCGTACC
>DCAL01000111.1:6141-12399 GCA_002311975.1 Fidelibacterota bacterium UBA1134
TGGTGAATATCGAAAAATAACGCGCCGATCTTCGTCCGTGCGGGACCCTTCTCTTTCCCCAACTTCCCGGCGATGAGGCGAACCGTTGTCCCGTTCTGTACAACCTCAGGAATCATCTCGGACGGAATATCCTGATAGGCCGGCTCGGTCATTTTTAGCTTCTTAGGCAGATTCACCCACAGCTGAAAACCCCAGACAAGTCCTTCCGTCTGTTCCGGCATTTCGCTGTGGATCACCCCCCGCCCCGCTGTCATCCACTGGACGGAACCGTCCGTCAGAAGTCCCTCATGTCCGGCGGAATCCTTGTGGCGGAACTTACCTTGGAGCATGTAGGTTACCGTCTCGAATCCGCGGTGGGGATGAGGCGGAAAGCCGCCGCTATAACCTGCCGCATCATCATTCTTGAATTCGTCCAGCAACAGAAACGGATCGAGGACGTTCAGTTCGGATGAGCCGATGAGGCGCTTCAGATTGACGCCGGCGCCGTCGGAGGTCTGGATTCCTTCAATCACGGATGTTATCAGACGCGAACTCATACTCAAACCTGTCTCACCAATCTATCCATGCTTCCGGTTTCGACTGCACAATCTCCTCAATCCGCTCCATGACATCCGGCGTCAACTTCTCTACCGCTTCCGCGGCCTTCAGATTGTCTCTAAGCTGATCCACACTTGACGCACCAAGGATGACCGTGCTAACATCGGAATTCTTCAGACACCAGGCGAGACTGAGATGGATCACAGAAACTCCCACTTCATCTGCAAATTCGGCCAATCTTGTCGTTTTCGTCACTCGATCCTGTCCTCCCGGCGAATCGTGCCGCCGCCGGATGAAATCGTATTCCTTCAGTGTCATGCGCGACCCTTCCGGAATGCCGTCCTTATACTTGTTGGTGAGGACTCCTGACGCCAGCGGTGACCAGATTGTGGTGCCGAGTCCCTCATCTTTAAACAAGCGCAGATACTCCCGCTCCATCTTCTCCCGCTCGAAGAGATTGTACTGTGGCTGTTCCATAGTGGGTGGGGTCAGGTTATACTGGCGGGCAATCCCGTAGGCAGCTCTGATTTCATCGGCTGACCACTCAGACGTTCCCCAGTAGAGAATCTTCCCCTGCCGTACAAGATTATCCATAGCGCGCACCGTCTCCTCGATGGGGGTGTGTAGGTCAGGGCGGTGGCCGAAGAACAGATCGATATAGTCCACCTGAAGGCGACTCAGGGCAGCATGGCAACCATCGGTGATATGTTTCGTGTGGAGACCGCGCTGGGTCGGCTTTTCCCCACCCCAGAAAACTTTGCTGGAAACACAGTAGGTGTCCCGCGGCCAGTTCATCTTTTTGAGGACACTGCCCATAATCTCTTCTGATTTTCCGCCCGCATAAACCTCAGCGTTATCGAAGAAGTTAATTCCGGCGTCGTAGGCCATTTTCATACAGTCCGCCGCTGCTGCTTCATCAATCTGTGAAGAGAATGTGACCCACGAACCGAAAGAGAGTTCACTGAGTTTCAGTCCCGCACGTCCCAATCGTCTATACTGCATGTCCCTCTTCTCCTTTGTTAAGCAGTGAAACGTAAAGTTTCGTCCTAAATGAAAGCTTGACAAAATGGTTGCGGAAGAATGGACCTCAATCCTCTACTCCGCAGATGCCACCATCAGGGCATCTCTCAATTCCACCACCACCCTCGCATAATTGTAGGCCGGGTTGTAGGCGAGGATAGACTTCCAGTTCCTCGATCCTTTTGCGAAGCTGCTGCTCTGTGTATCGTAACCGTTTTTCACCAGATAGTTAGCAATACTTCCCATTACATCCGGCCATTTGTAAGGATGGCGAACCCCGTCACCGTCGAAGTCCACCGAATAGCGGTTAAAGCTGGAAGGGATGAACTGTCCGTATCCAAAAGCGCCCGCATAGGAGCCGTAGAGCGTCAGGGGCGGAATGAAGTTCTGGTAGCAGTAGAGAAGATATTCCGTCATCTCCCTCTCTACCCACCTCTCCTTCTTTGGGATCCGGTGAACAACAGTATGTAGCGCATTGAAGACGCCATATTTCTTAGCGTTTCGCCCGTATTCCGATTCCACACCGATGATGCTCACCAGCAGATAGGGGTCGACGCCGAATCTGTCTTGCACGGTCTTTATAAGCTCAATGTAATTACTCAGGAATTCCACGCCGCCCGCTATCCGGCCGTCAGTGATAAAGATTTTTCGGTATCGTGCGTAACTGATGTTTTCAGCCGGATGGGCGAAGCGCCGTACCACTTCTTCCTCCAGAAAAACGTCGGGGTGGCTAAACGTCCTGTAGACAAAATCAGGCGCAACATTGTTGTCTCTTAGGAACGTCACAACTTCTCCGTAGATCCGCCGGCTGAGATCGTTCTCAGCAATAAGATCGACCAGTTCCTTTTCAACAAGGGTTGACCACTGCTGATAGTGTCCTTCCTGCGCAAAACAGAACGCGGTCAGATGAAAGAGCGAGGTCAGGATGTATCTTCTCACTTTCAAGTCTCCCGCCATGGGCATTGGTTTGCCGCTTCTCAATCGATCAATCTTGCAGGAAAACTATTCATTCGAATCAAGGTTGAGAGGTTCGACTAGATGTAAGGACCAAACTTTCAATTCCCCTGAGTCTCAATCAGCGCACTCCTTACACATTCCAAAGAGTTGATGACTATGACGAACAAGCTGATAGTCGAATCGAGAGCACACATCTTCCTGCAACTTTTCAATCTCCGGATCGAAAAACTCAACTATTCTGCCGCACCGAATGCAGATAAGGTGATCGTGGTGCGAGCAGTCGAGCCAGTGCTCGTAGCGCCATTTACCATCACCAATATCCATCCGCGAAACGAAACCATTCTCGTAAAGGAGGTCCATGGTTCGAAAGACCGTGGCGCGGGAGACGTGTATATTCCTCTTCCGCAGCGCAAGATAGATCTTCTCCGACTCACGATGTTCATCGGAATCACACATTTCCCTGAAAACCTCCAGACGTTGAGGGGTAATCTTGAGGTTCTCCGCCTTGAAAACTGATTTGAACTGGGCAAGGTTCTGGTTAGTCATGAAATATTGTTGAGACTCATTCTCAACAGAATTTACGCCGCCGGCCTGCTAGTACAAATGAGTTTGTGTTAGAGCCGTCTCAGATTGGCGTACTTGGCGATAAGCTTCTTGCGCACGTTGCCGCGGAAAATGACAGATATCTTCTGATTCTCCCCCGCGCCGTCGACCGAAAGAATCATCCCTTTGCCGAAAATTTTGTGTTCAACTCTGTCCCCGCGCTGCATATCATTAAAGGATGTTACGGTGCGGACTTGCTTGAGGGTATAGCTGTCACTCCCCTTCTCTCTCACGTACCGCCTGGTAATGGCGGACTGGAAGATGATTCGTTCGAGACTTTCTTCGGGAATCTCCTGCAAGAAGCGGGACGCCATGCCGTATCCCATCACGCCGCTTGACCGGCGGCGATCTGTGGCATAATGAAGGTACGCCCTCTCCTTGGCCCGCGTCAACCCCACATAGAAAAGACGTCTCTCCTCTTCCATGTCCCGCGGATCGTCGAAGCTACGCACAATCGGGAAAAGTCCGTCCTCAAGCCCAGCGATAAAAACAACAGGAAACTCCAAACCCTTGGCGCTGTGGAGGGTCATCAGTGTGACGCTGTTTGATGTGTCTTCCCATTTGTCGATGTCCATCAGCAAGGAGACCTCTTCAAGGAATTCCCGTATGCCCGCATCTTCTTTCTGTTCACAGAATGCGTGCACACTGTTGACGAGTTCATGAACATTCTCTAGGCGTTCTGAGGCGTCCGCGTCGGCCTGCTCTTTATAGAAGGAAACGAGGCCGAGCTCATCCACCAACACGCCGACCAGTTCGGAAGCGCTCAGTTTCGGCATCAGATCGGTGTATTTCTTGATGATCTGATAGAATTCTACCAGACCGGTCGCCTGCTTCCCCTTGAGCCCCAATACGTCCGGTGATTGAAGAACCTCGACCAAAGGCAATCCTTTCTTGGCCGCGTAGGTCTCGCATTTGTTCACCGTCTTTATGCCGATGCCGCGGGGCGGAAAGTTGATGATACGCTTGAGACTGACCGTATCGGCCGGATTGACGAGCAGCCGCAGATAGGCGAGCAAATCTTTGACCTCTTTCCTTTCGTAGAACTTGATCCCGCCGACGATTGTGTAGGCGATCCCGCGACGGCGAAACGCCTCTTCCAGGGCACGGCTTTGGGCGTTGGTCCTGTAGAGAATAACGAAATCACGGAACGTTCTCTTATATTGCAAAATCTCTTTTTCAAGGAGCTCCAGTATCCCTTCAGCCTCTTCCTGCTCATCCAGCGTCTGCATGAGGCCGATCTTTTCCCCTTTCTTGCCCTCCGTCCACAGTTTCTTTGCGGCGCGGTACTGGTTGTTGGCAACAACTTGAGCAGCCGATGTGAGGATAGTCTCAGTGGAACGGTAATTCTGCTCCAGTTTGAAAACTTCGCAATCGGGGAAAGACTTTTCAAATTCGAGGATATTCGAGATGTCGGCGCCGCGCCAGCCGTAGATGGACTGATCGTCATCCCCCACCACGCAGATCTGATTGTCGTTCTCGGTAAGCGCCTTCACAAAAAGGAACTGAGGCCGGTTCGTATCCTGATATTCATCCACGAGGACATACTTGAATTTCTTCTGGTATTTTGCACGGACTTTGGGATACTGATCAAAAAGTGAAAGCGGATAGAGCAACAGGTCATCGAAATCGAGGGCGTTGTTCTTCTTGAGTGCGTTGACGTAAGCGAGAAAAACTTTGGCTACAATCTCTTCGAAAGGAGAGGAAGCGGCATCAGCTGCCTTACCCGGACTTTCCATCTGGTTCTTGAGCAGACTGATACGAGATCTGACCGAGCGGGAAGTGACGCCTTCCAGACTGAGTTTCAGATTCGCCATCACCTCCTTGATCAGTGCCTGCTGATCAGCGGTATCATAGATGGCAAAGTCTTGAGTGAATCCGAGAGGGGCAATCTCCATTCTCAGAAGCCGGGCGCAGGTGGAGTGGAATGTTCCGATATTGACGCCCACTGATGAGAGCCCAAGCAGCTTTCTAACGCGCAGTTTCATCTCTTGAGCTGCCTTGTTGGTAAAGGTCACCGCCAGGATCTCTTCAGGCTTGTAGCCGGATTCCTGAATGAGGTAAGCGATCTTGTGCGTCAGTACGCGAGTTTTGCCAGTACCCGCGCCGGCAAAAATGAGAACCGGTTTTCCCACGGACTCCACCGCCTTTTTCTGCACATCATTCAGAGCGAATTTCTTTTCCATTCAACCCTTTCCTATTGTGATTGCATCTTGCGTCTTCTTTCACGCCGCATCTTCCTGCGATGCCTCTGGTATTCCTTCTTAGCTTTGATGTGTTGTGCCTCATTCTCAGAAAACGTGTGGTAGCCTTCACCATTAGCCACGAAGAAAAGATAACTGACGTCTGCCGGATAGAGCGCCGCAAGAATGGACTCTTTCCCCGGATTATTGATGGGTCCCGGCGGCAAACCGTAATTGCGATAGGTGTTATAGGGGGACTCTATTTTCAGATCTTCATTCAGCAGCCGTCTCGGGCTGTCCTCGATAATATACTGAATCGTCGGGTCGGCCTGCAGCCGCATTCCCTTCTTCAGCCGGTTGTGATAGACGGCGCTGATGATAGGACGCTCCGAGTCGTAGATGGCCTCACCTTCAATGATGGAGGCAAGGGTAACGGTCTCCAGTTCTGTCAGGTTGATCAGTTTCATCCGCTGGCGCACGGAATCATCAACAAGCTGCTGGTATTCACCAACGATTATTTTGATAATCTTCTTCGGGTGTTCGCCTTCCGGCAGGCGGTAGGTCTCCGGAAAGAGGAATCCTTCAAGAGTGGGAGCATCAATGCCGAGAGAGCGAATGAAGCTCTGATGGTTACACAGCTCCAGAAACTGCGCCGCATCGATACCAAGCTTCTCCTGGAATAGATGAGCAACCTCCTCCATCCCCATCCCTTCGAGGATCGTGACCCTTTGAACGTCCGGCGTACCGTTCACCAACTGATGAATGATGTGAAAATTGGAGCGGATATTGGTGAGTGAGAAAACTCCCGCCTGTATCGAAGTCTCGTATCCCATGAGTTGAGTGGCCAAGATAAACGGCCTAGCGCTGTCAATAACGTGGTTCAGCTTAAGTGACTCCGCGATTTCACCCAGCGTGGCACCTTTCTGCACCTCAATCCTGACAGGCGTCTCGGGATGAGGCT
>DCAL01000111.1:12630-12805 GCA_002311975.1 Fidelibacterota bacterium UBA1134
TCATGACGGCTAAGAAAGAAAAATCTAACATCCATCTTTTCGAAGGATGGACATTAACGGGCAAGAATTATCTGATCTTTGGCATTGGTCTGTTGATCATCGTTGCCGGCTACGTGGTGATGGCGACCGGCAAGGTGAGCAGCTTCCAATCGCTGACGCTGGCGCCTATCATGCT
>DCAL01000034.1:0-231 GCA_002311975.1 Fidelibacterota bacterium UBA1134
AATCTGCTGCGAGAGCCGTTCACTCATTTCGCCCAAGCGCTGCCGTTTCTGATCTATGAGAAGACCCGGATGCTGAAAACCGTAACGTGAAGTGACGGCGTCCAGTTGCTGCCAGAGGGCCTGCAGTTTTACCCGCACAGATTCTCGGGACCGCCTGACTGTCTCATCAAGAAAACTGACGATTTCCCTTTTTGACGGCGAAACCAGCTCCGCCGCAGCCGACGGCGTAGG
>DCAL01000034.1:400-4148 GCA_002311975.1 Fidelibacterota bacterium UBA1134
ATTGAACGGCCACAGATCTTCCAGTGAACCGCCGCCACGGCCAACGATGAGCACATCGACGCCTCCGGAAACGGTGAACTGTTTCACCGCCGCCACGATGTCATCAGCCGCCCCTTCGCCCTGCACCGCGGTTGGGCGTATGACTACTTGAATGTGTGGCGAGCGACGGGAGAGCACATTCTTGATATCCTCAACTGCTGCCCCGGATGCCGACGTAATTACCCCCACGGAAAAAGGAAAGTGTGGAATGGACTTCTTTCTTTCATCATCGAAAAGGCCCTCCTCGGCGAGCGTCTTCTTTAGCGCCTCGAACGCAAGATAGAGAGTCCCCAAACCCGCCGGCTCCATCTGTTGGACGACAAGTTGATAAACGCCACGCGCTTCGTAAACGGAAATATTTCCCTTTGCCAGCACTTTCATCCCGTCCTCAGGCGCGAATCTGAGATACCGGTTGTACCCTCTAAACATGGCCGCCCTCAGTTCCGCACCTTCATCCTTCAGCGTAAAGTACATGTGGCCCGAGGTGTGATGTTTGAAATTCGAGATCTCCCCTTCCACCCATACGGCTGGGAAAGCCTCAGCCAGTAAAACTCTAATTTCAGCTGTGATCTGTGAAACAGAGTAAACAGGGTCAGAGGTCGGCTCTGAGTCTAAAGGGCTCTTGAAGAAATCGTCACTCATTTGAGAATTCTGGAATAGACATCATTACGATCAGTTAAGACTGCGGTGGAGATGGGCTCCCCGCTTTCAGCCACGCCGCATACCAAAATGATGCCACCCGCAGCGCTGCAAGCTCCATTCTCTTCTCAGCCAGTTTGCCGCTCTTACGATAAAGTATCTCAAGGTACGGCGTCCCTTCAAGGGAAAAATCCCGGTCAGCAATCTTCCCTCTTATTTCCGGCGGCATACTCTTCCTCGCCCGCAAATCAGCCCTCAGAAGACGCTTATGATAACGAAAAGATTCCCTTACGATTCTGAATGCCAGCTCAACGGGGTCTTTCACAGAGATCAGTTTCCCGCGCGGATTCACCCGCCCCAGAACATAGAGATCGACCATATCTTTTTCCCACCGCTTGTGGATACCATCATTGCCGGAAAGCTGACCGTTGTAATTCTCAACAGTATGCAGCGGCATGTGAATATCTGCGACGTAATGCCCAAGGGCGGCGGCGGTGAGCCACGATTCTTGCCACTGACCCGCAGTGAACTCATCCACAAGCCGATCGAAGTACGATTCGACGCGCCACGGAGCCGTCCCCCACTGCTTTACCCTATCGATGCCATATTTCTCTTCTAACCCTTTTCGGTCTCTCGGGATATTCCTGAAAGGATATCGGTCATAGAGATCGGCATCGATAAAGTGACCGTGCCCTTCTTCAGGATGGTTTTCCGCATCGAGGCGCCACAGGTCCGGATCGACAGAATGCCCGGAGATATAGTCCGTATGTTCACGAAAGTAGACACCTATCTCTTTCGGGAGCTGTTCTACAGCCCGTCGATTGATCAGCTTGTGGCCTTCGAATCCCCACGCCTTTATCATCCCCGGAAAGACGAAAAGGGACAAGAAGACTACGGCACGGGTAGAATGGATAGGGTTCATTCCCCGTAGGCGGTCAAGTCAGCGGCTATCTGATCTTCTTTTTATGTCTGTTACGGCGGAGACGCTTTTTCCGCTTGTGAGTGGAAATCTTGCGTCTCTTTCTCTTTTTGCCACACGGCATACAGACAATCTCCTAGCTCATGAGAGCATTGTTAACGGTTGCTCTGACCAGACCGGAAGGTTTAAAGGTAGGCACATATCTTTCAGGTAGATTGACAATTTCACCAGTACCCGGATTCCTCGCCTTTCTCGGTTCACGCTTCTTTACTCCGAAAGTACCGAAGCCTCTTAGTTCAACCCGATCATTTCGTTTTAGGGCAGATATAATGGTTGCCATAATACCTTCCATAACCGCTTCCGTCTCCACCTTGGTAAGTCCGGTAGCGTGGGATACGGTATTGACAATCTCAGCTTTTGTCACGGTTCCTCCTTTATTCATCACGTAGTTATCGGCTCAACTTTATCCTTGCCGAACGTAGATCACGAGTTTCTGACCCGGCAGGATAAAGTCACTATTCCTAATGTTATTCCAGCGGCGCATTTTGCTCAACGGTACACGATATCTCTCTGCAATATGACCAAGGGTATCTCCAAGGCGAACAGTATAAACTTCTTTGGCGAATCCCGCTCTGGTCCCGGCCGCCAATTGAGATGATCCTACAGGAACGGCCAGTTTCTGACCGGGAAAAATGTAGTCGCCATACCGCAGTCTGTTCAGCTGGCGAATTCGTCTGGCACTGGTAGCGTAGCGCATGGCAATGTGACCCAGAGTATCACCCTTCCTCACAATATAAGTAGTAGTGTTTTGCCCCCTTGAAGAAGCAGTCGACGCCATGACATCTCCTGCGGAAGAAGAAACGGGAATGGTAAGCTTCTGTCCTATTTGAAGCCTGTGATAATTCCTGATTTTGTTCACAGAAGCAATATTGTGAATAGAGACGCGGAACTTCTTAGCTATGTAAGACAAATTCTCCCCCCTCTTTACAACATAAACCTGGTATTGCGGCGCGAATCTCTGATTCACATCCAGAGAATTGAAGGCGGCCACAAAGGTCTCTTTCTTGCCATAGGGAATTCGCAAACTGTAGCTGCCATCGGGCGGCGTGGCAAACTGCCGCAACTGAGGGTTCAACAATTTCAAGTTGTTCAGCGAGATTCCGGCGCATCTTGCCAGAACAGAAAGATCGGCGCTCTTTTCTATCTCAACTTCATCAAACTTAAGGGGGGGCGCTGACCGCAGCTTGAAACCGTATTTTTCGGGATCTCTCGTCAGGATGGCCGTCGCCAAGAATGTCGGTATATGGTTGCGAGTTTCCCGGGGCAGTGAATGAAGCTGCCAAAAATCTTGCGTCTGGTGGAGACGGATCGCCCTGTTGACTCGAGCAGCGCCTGCATTGTATGCCGCCAGTGCAAGGTACCAGTCATCAAATTCAATAAACAGATCTTTCATGTACTTTGCCGCCGCTTCGGTGGACTTCACCGGATCGCGCCGTTCGTCGATCCACCAGGTCCGGTTCAGTCCGTACAGCTTGGCCGTGGAAGAAATGAACTGCCACATCCCCGCAGCATGGGCCCTCGAATAGGCCTTGGGATTGAGACCGCTCTCCACCATGGCGTGATAGATCAGTTCCTCTGGCAGTTCATTCTCTTGAAGGATCTCCAGTATGAGATCCTTATACACTGGAAACCTCCCCAACCAATTCTCAAAACTCGATTTGCCTCTGGTCTGAAAGAACTTAATCGCCCCCTCTACCTTGCTGTTTAGCACGAGTGGAATATGACCATCCCTGTCATCGATCACCTGGAAAGTTGAACCGTTCACCTCAATCTCGAGAGGCTGCAGATATTGAGACAGTTCCTCCTTCAGGCTCGCCATGGCAATGGGAGTCTCTGTTTTATCCACTGTGATGAAATGGTTCTCATATGAATAGAGGAGTGTCGCTTCAAATCGGTCATACTCCTCCTGGTCATCTTCGGACATCTCCCCAATCTGCTCAGCATCCGTCAACAGTTCCACAATCTTCTCTATGAGGTAGATCACTTCCAGTGAATCGCCGTGCTGGTCTGCGATCATCGCTTCGGCATAGAGACTCTTTACATCTGCCAGGATAAGAGGAAAACGGTTGACTCCGTTGAAACTTCCGTTTT
>DCAL01000034.1:4258-5460 GCA_002311975.1 Fidelibacterota bacterium UBA1134
CTCTCCGGTCCCGACTGTATCAGATGCAGCATCACCCTGAGGAAAAGCCGCAAGACAGCCTGAAGCGCTGACAAGAAGGGCTACACCCATTTGCTGTAATATCTGTTTTCGGTTCAACATTTCTCTAAAATATGTGGGCGAACTTACTTGAAATGGGAACCAGGTGTCAACCCTTTTCCCCAGAAGCGCCTGCCGCAATGTTTTGGATGATAGAACGGGTAGCGTGTCCCTCTATGAGCGGAACTGTCACTACGCGGCCGCCCCAGGAATTAACTTCTGCTCCCCCTACGATCTCATCTGCGCCATAGTCTGATCCCTTGACCAGAACGTCCGGTCTCAACTTCACAATAAGCGATAGCGGTGACTCATCGTGAAAGAGCGTTACGTGGTTCACCATCTCAAGCGCATCGATGATGACCGCCCTGTCTTGTTCAGCAAGAATGGGACGTCCACTCCCTTTCAGTCCTCTGACCGACTCATCTCCATTGACGCCCACAAGAAGAACGTTTCCTTCGGACTTCGCCGATCTCAGCAGCTCAATATGACCGCGGTGGATCAGGTCGAAACAGCCGTTGGTGAATACAACTGTCTTGCCATCGGTTTGGAGTTCAGCGGCGTAAGCAGACATATCCTCATGGGACAGAACCGCCACTTAACTTTTCAAGGGACAAAACTCACAAAGAGAGAGATTACAGTAACGCTCACGCAGGGCAAGAAGTCCCTGCTGGATGCCAAAATTGGTCAGCGCCTTTCTCGGAATGTATGGAGCAAAGTCGCGCCACAAATGAAGAGAGATGCGCGACAGAAGAGAAGGAGTCGGAAAAATCATGCCTTCGCCGCCTCCGGTTGCAGCACCTTCTCTGCCAGCCATTCTCTCTTTAGAGATATAACTTCAGCCCTCACATGATCGGCAAATTCCTCCTTGCTTTTACCTTGCCAAAGATTGGGATCGATGGGCCTACCCAACCGCATCTCAACATCACCTTTTTTCAGCCGTAGAGATTGTTTTTCCAAGACATCTCTTGTACCGCACTGTGCCACAGGAACAACAGGCATATCGAGAGAAAGTGCCAAGCCGAGACCTCCTTTTTTGAACTGATGGATCTCACCGTCAGGACTTCTGGTCCCTTCAGGAAACAGGATCACTGAACGGGGGTTTCCTGCCAGAGATTTCAATGCGTCCTTAAGCGACGCACTTGCTC
>DCAL01000034.1:5721-6032 GCA_002311975.1 Fidelibacterota bacterium UBA1134
CGTGCCAGTTTTGCGATCATTTTCCCTTTGAAATCAACAATGCCTACAACGGTGGCTGCAATTCCCAGCACCGTTGTCACCAGAATGTAGACCACAATTAAGAGAACTTCCCGAAGCAATGGGTCACCTATTCCTTTTTAAGAAGTTGAACGGAAATGAGATCAGAACTTGAAATAGCCTCACCGGACGACAATGAATCCCATCGTGAAACTTTTGTACAAAATCTTAACATGAGCTTACAGAAATCCCGCAGTGATGCTACCGTAATAAGTCGTGCAGCGCAGAGTGGTTAGAGTGCTTTGTTTTTGACT
>DCAL01000030.1 GCA_002311975.1 Fidelibacterota bacterium UBA1134
GCTGAACGTGGACATGTACGCCGCGCCAGTACTCTGCATGGCCGCCAGTGCGCACACAGCCAGCAGTCCCACCAACCATGGGGTGGAGGTGGAGAGAAGATTGATCAATTGAGGAACAAGATCCTTATCGGTGGCGCTTTGGATCACACCGTTTGCGATCAGCACGTGTCCCCCCATACCCTGAAAACTCGTGAACGTAAACAGAATCAACCCGATCACAATTGATGAAGCGGCTACCTGCTGCCACCGGAAGGGCCGGCTCGTCTTGTTGGCAAACGCCCACATGGAAAAGGCCGGCGAGGACTGAATACCCATAAGGGCAAACATATACGTCATGCACATCATGCCGGTCCACGTGCCGCCCGCGGCCTTGTTCCCGGCCGAAACCGCCTGAACACTGCCGGGAATTGCCACCACCGGTGACTGTCCTGCTGGTGTAAGGTTGCTGTTGGAGGCGAGATCACCGCGCACATAATCGGCCATACCGGAAGCAAAACCGGACCAACCGCCTGAAAAATGGATGGCGAGGACGCCCAGAATACATATCCCCAGCGCCAGAAGAATGCACTGAACGCAGTCCACATACGCCACCGATCTCAGCCCCCCGGAAGCGACATAGATCACCACCACCGCCGATAGTGCAAACATGCCGAAGTTGACGCTCACCAAACCATCAGTGAGGACGTAAAACAGGTCTCCGGAAGCCCTCAGCTGCACACCGAGGTACGGAACGCTGAAGAGAAATGCCACCAGCACTGTCAGCAGTCGGATAGCGTTGCCGCCGTAGTAATCGCTGTACATCTCTCCCGGTGTGATATATCTAAAAGCGCGGCCCAGCACCCACTGCCTTCTTAGAAAAAGCACCCCTGTGAACGGGATTGTCAGTGCATAAAATGAGGCGAAGGCGTAGGGAAGTCCATCCGTAAATATCTTGCCGGGGTGGCCTACAAATGTCCATCCGCTGAAGCTGGTCGCTGTGGCCGCCAGCACAAAGACCCACAATCCGATGGATCGCCCAGCGAGAAAGTAGTCAGCGGACGTTCGGGCACTGCGCGCGCCCTTGATCCCCCAGAACAGGCAGTACGCCCAGTAGATGCCCACAAAGGTCGTGAGCCAGATGAGTTTGGAATCCATGTCTGCTCTTCCCCCCTGCTAGATTGGTTGAAATAATAGCCGATCATTTTTTAAGACAGAAGAGATTCTTCGCTACAAAATCGCTACGGGAAGAATCCTTTCATTATTAGATTTCGCCCCTAAAATATTTAGGGAGATGAACCAAATTCACGGGAAACATACAACATGTTAGCCGGCGCCGGCATTGCCCTTCTTATCGTAATCCTCTACTTCATCCAGCAGGCGTCTGAGGACCAGAATCTCGACCTTGACTGCTCTGTCAGCTACCACCCAGGGATGACCACAGCGGAGGTACAGATGGAAGTGGACGTGCCCGCGGAGGCTGTATGGTCGGTCCTCACTGATCTGGCGAATTACAGCCTTTGGTTCCCTTGGATAAAGAAAGTTCGTGTCACCAATCAAGATGCGAGGCGCTGGGCTCACCGTCACTCTCTGTTAGAATACCAAATGGAAGTGGGAGCCCGTTTCAAGATCCAACCCTTCTTCGGCGCACCCTTCATACCTTGTCGCTTTATCACCATTGACCCCGGCGAAACTCTCGCCATGGAGATGCGCTTTTTTCCCTTCACGCGGGAGATTATTACCTTCAGCCTGAAGCCATACACCAACTGCCTCGATCTGAACTATTATTCCATCAACAATACATTCCTCGGTTTTATTACCGCCACTATGTTTTCGTGGCGTGGAAAGGAAATCCTGCAAAACCTTGCTGAAGTACTTCCCAAAGCACCTCAGGCCACGGGTGTGGTGGATGCGGCGCCGGCACAACAAAAGATTGTTATCGATGATGCGTTCATCGACGCCTTGGTGGCAAAGGCGCTGGCAGAGGGGATGGAGATCCTCAACAAGATCACAGAGAGACCTTTGCGGGGCAAAGCTAAGTCCGCTTATGTAAAAGCTGAGCGGGCCGGGACCAAGCCAGCGGTTACTCCCGAGGCAGCCGACATCGTGAACCAATTTCTTTCTGGTGATCCGCCAAGTGCGGCTCCTCCGGCTGCCGCGGCCGAAGTGAGCAAAGAAGTCAGAATCAATCAGTATGTCCTCAAGGGGCTCGAGGGCAATATGGACGCTATCAATACCATTGGAGACAGGGTTTTGCGCGCGAAGGTAAAATCTGCTCTTGTAAAGGCAGAACGTTCCGGCGAACGGCCTGAAGTTCCAGCCGACGCACCACCCCTCGATGCGACGCTTGGCGAAGCGCCTTCTCCCCAACCCCAAACGAAAGCGGCAACGACCAAACCTGCTGACATAAAAGAAGAAGCTGTTGCGGCCACTCCTGAAGATGACAATGAATCCATCATCGACCAAGCCGTTCGGGCCGCACTGGCCGGAGACATGGAACCGATCAACGCCATCGAGGACCGAGTCCTCCGGGGTAAGGCTAAGTCGGCTTGGGTAAAGGCCAAGCGGGCACAGGGATAGGAGATCTGAAAACGCTCGTTAGCCTGATGGTGCCATGAGTCCCCGCTAAAAAGTTCTACGCCTACCTCAAGAGAAGATTCCCGCTATAAATTGTCGCACGTGGTCAATCTCTTGCGGGATTATCTGATGCGCCATTTCATATTCATGCCACTCTATATCGAACCCCACCTCACGAAGGGTCAACACGGAGGACCTGCTCGCCTCAAACGGCAGAAGCGGATCCTGGGTCCCATGGGCAGAAAAGATCGGTGTTTCCAGCGGGAGACCTTTCATCTGCCCCACTTTGTCAGGCTCTATCAGAAATCCGCTCAGGGCAACAACAGCGCCCAACTTTTCCTCATAATTCAACATCACGTCAAGGCTCATACTGGCCCCTTGAGAAAAGCCAAAAAGAACGATCCTGCCGCAATCGATTCCTCCAGATGAAATCTCATCTATGATAGAAACTATCTTTTGCCTGCTTACGAGACGTTCCTCGTTGAACTTTTCGTTAGGAGGAATTGCAAACCATCCCTTCCCCTGTCCCCACGTTCCCGGCACTTCACACTCTCCTTCAAGGAAGACAAGCCGCATATTGCCAAAGCCTAAACCCTGACCAAGGGGAACGAGGTCCTGACCGTTGGCGCCCCAGCCGTGAAGGAAGATTATTGCCCCGGCTGTGGGTTCTTTTGTTGGTGGAATTTCGTACATTTAAGGAATGCTGCTAGGCCTGACAGGTTCTCATCGACCTGTTGTCTAACACTACAGAACCCTATACTGAAACTGATAGATTCCTCTGTCACTATTCACATCCACCTGGTTCCTAAATTCCAGCCGCATATCACTCTCCAACTCGCTGAACAGTGGCAGGGAGTCAGTAGAGAACACAAGAGGATGAACCGTCAGATAGAGGTGGGTCAGGAACGGCGCAAAACGACTGTACGTTCTTGCACCCCCAATGATGAAGCACTTTCCCGTCTTGACTTCCCCCAATACACGTGAGGGATCCATGTGGCGGTGCATGACCACCATTTCTCTCCCATCCAATTCTGTCGCGAGAGTCTTCCCTGTGTTTGAGCCCATCACAACGGTCTGCCCCATCGTCTGCTCTCTGAACAGCTGGAGATCTTCCGACCACTGGATGATTTCCTCAGAGTGGTGTGCGATCATTCCATTAGCCGTAACCGCTGCCGTAAGTATTACATCCATGCCGGCTACGGTTTGTCTGTGGGGCCGGCTACAACTGTTACCAGTTCTCTCTCATTGCAATATTTTTTGATGGCTTTATTAACTTCATTCAGTGTTACCGCATTAATTTTGTCTGGATAGCTATCTATGTAGTCTAGCTCGCGGCCGTTCTCAACAGTTGCCAGGATCTGGCCAGCAAGGCCCGCTGTCGTTGCAAGACCAACTTTATACATTCCTGAGGCTGTTGTTTTCTTTCTCGACAGCTCATCCTCAGTTACCCCCTGCTTGATCCATGTTTTCAGCTGCCTCAGTGCTGATTCGCGCCCCTGATCCACCAGCTCCGGTGCAAATGTTCCCCAGATGTACCAGTAACCGTCGTTGCCATTGTCAACTCCCGCAACCGCAGATTGAATGCCATAAGTTAACCCTTCCTGGTCACGCACTGTCGACATGAGCCTAGCAGAGAAATTTCCGCCAAGGATAAAGTGTCCCAGCATTAGCGGGCGGAAATCGTCATGATCACGGTCAATTCCTATGGGATGACCAAACACTACGTCGGCGCTTGTCTTACCCTTCATCTTAATTCTTCTGTCTATCGGTTCGTCAATCTCGTTCGCGGTGATATCACCTGATCGGTTGATGGACAGCGGCGACTTCTGCCACCCGGAAAAATGTTTCTCAACACCGTCTGAAATCTTTTTGTGATCCACATCGCCGACCGCAACTATTGTAAGGCTTCCCACTCCGTAATTGTCCTTGTAGAAATCTCTCAACTCGTGTGCTTGAACTGCTTCAGTTGCCGCAATCTGTCTCTCCATGGGAATGTAGAAGTTTGGGTGGCCCTCGGGGTAAAGCATTTGTAGAAACGCCTCGGTGGCGCGCGTTCTGGTGTCTTCTGACTGCTTCTTCAGTTCGCCCGTTCTGCGTTTAATTAGAGTATTCAACTCTTTCTCACTGAAGGCCGGCCTCCGAAGCTGCTCCGCCAGAATTTCTAAAACAACACCAACATCTTTTGACAAACATATCGCGCCAAATCTTACTCGGTAGTTGTCCGAAGTGAAGGAGAGAGCGGCTCCAACGTCCTCCAGAATTTCGCTGATGGCGAATTTGTCCCTTTCTTCAGTGCCCTGATCCAACATAGATGCCGTCATGTCCGCCGTTGCATTGTTGCTGACCGGACTGAACACATCCCCCCCCAATAGACTTCCGGCGATGGTTACAACGTCATGCACGCCAGTCTCTAGCGACAAAACCCTCACGCCATCAACAGGTGTAACGTCATTTATTTGCGGTGCAAAGAGACCCATATTTTCTGTGTTGAAACTCTGGTTGCTTTCTGCTGCGGTCTATCCCTCACCCGCATCCGTATGTGTGGGAATGAAGTGCCCCACTGTGCTCGTATCTTCACCAAGGTACGCTCTGCTTACGCGCTGGACATCCTCTGTTTTTACCTCTTCAACTCGTTCGAGATACGTCGTATAAAACGTCCAGTCGCCCAAGGCAATCGCTTCGTTCAGGTGGCTGGCAATTGAGTATGATCCATCACGGCTGAAGGCGGTCTCTGCTCTTATCTTGGCTTTAGCTCTCTCAACCTCTTGCTTCGTAACGCCCTCTTCCTTAATTCTGTCATATTCTTCCCAAATAGTCTTCTCCACCAGATCGGTGGCTGTGCCGGGCGTTAAGAACGCATACGTAATAAAGAGTCCATCATCGTGGAGTGCGTGCGCCCAGACCGATACGTCTGATGCCAATCCCTTGTCTATAATGCTTTTGTAGAATCTGCTGTTCTTTCCTGATTTTAGAATAGATGACAGTACTTGAAGTGGGTATGTGTCATCGTGACGTCCATGGGGCGATTTGTGCGCAACGCCCACAATAGGCACTTCTCCTGTCCGCCTGAGAACAACACGTCTCTGACCCTCCTGTATCGGTTCTGTGGTATACATTTCCGGAATCTGATGCGGAGACTTCCCTATCGACCCGAAATGTTTCATCACCAAGTCTAAAGCTGTCTCCTCCTCAACACCACCTATGATGCTTACAGTAGCGTTATTCGGCCAATAAAATGTGTCGTAGAACTGTCGCAGGCGTTCCGTGGAAACGTTCTCAATGTCCGAGCGCCAGCCGATTGTAGCGTGGTGATAGGGGTGCGCCTGATAGGCAGTAGCCCAGACGTGCTTGTCCAGGACCTCGAACGGCTCGTTCTCCCCGCGCTCGAATTCGTTGCGCACCACGGTCATCTCTGGCTGGCGGTCTTCATCCCGCAGGAAAGCGTTCCGCATCCGGTCGGCTTCGATAGCGATTGCTTTCTCAAGGTGTTCACTGGGGAGAAGTTCAAAGTAGTTTGTCCTATCAAACCACGTGGTAGCGTTGAGAACAGAACCCACGTCCTGCAAAACCTTCCAGATTGTGTTGCCGTTATCCTTATTATAATTCGTCGAACCTTTAAACATAAGGTGCTCCAGCAGGTGTGTCGATCCTGTGTGTCCTACCGCTTCATTGCGCGAGCCTACTCTATACGTTACCATAAGGGTGACCACCGGCGCCGAGTGATCTTCCATGAACAAAACTGTAAGGTCATTTTTCGTGAGGCGGTATTCCTTGATTCCCGCCGACTCTCTTACAGACTCAAAGTCTTCTCTCATATACTCCTTCTTTTCCACGATTTAACGGGGACAAAACTACACATCACTCATATTGTTACGAAACGTTTGTGTTAGCGAACCTTTTGGCGGTTGCTATATGGGTTCATGACAACTCTCCTCTT
>DCAL01000117.1:0-2981 GCA_002311975.1 Fidelibacterota bacterium UBA1134
GCCAGGATCAAACTCTCCATTGTAAGGGTTATATTAACTCTTATGTCGATGGTGTATCCTATCAACGCTCATCACTACGCATGCCAATTGTCAAAAAACCATTTGCACAAAGAAGAAGGTGTGAAACCAAACTCCCCTAGCATATAAAGTTAGTGCAGCCTAAACTAATGAGCCAAACAATTTTTTCAGAACATCAGAATTATTTTACACTAAGACTCCCCGGTTCCGGAAAGTCTACAAAGTGCTGCGATCCGTACTTTGCCTGAACACGCTGAGTATAGCGAATAGCCCGCTGACGGTTGGAGAAATCGATATCCCGCATGGTACCCCAAATGGAACTGCCGTACAGCAATGCCAAAGATGTGGCGGGAATCCAAGAGGAGAAGAATGTGACTCCTCCTACCACGACTTGGATGATGAGGCCGGTGGTGGCCACGAACGTCGCCGCAGCCGGCACATAATCTTGAAGGTAAATCCGGCCGCCGCCCGGGAAAATGCCGAAGAGGCCGGCGTAGAGAGGGTTGCGCTGAGGGAGCTTCACCACACTGTCGCAGGCTCTCATCATGGTGGCAAGAACTTTCCTCTTTTCCTTATCTTTGAATCGCTTGCGGGCTCTCCCAAAACCGCTCTTCGCCTCGTCCCACATCAGTTCTGAGAAAGCGGCGTAGGCGTCGAAGACGATTTGATAGGGATCTTCACTGTTCTCCGTCATGCTGTGAACAAGCTCGTAATCGCCCTGAAGCAGATAGAGAGAGGTCAGCCTGTGCTGCGCCGCCGTGTATTCAGACGTATTCGACTTCACCTCTGCCTGAACTCTCTGGTAGTATTCCATCGCCAGCTTGAAATTGGCTAACCGCTCATAACTGCGGGCTACTCTGTAATAGACAATAGGAATCAATTCATCTTCGGGATAGAGGAAGAGAAACCTAAAACAGGCAAGAACTGATCGCTCATAATGACCTTCCTCAAAGAGATAATCACAGAAATTGAGGAGCTCAACTTTCTGAAAGGAGGTGTACTTTTTCCACTCCTCTTCCAAGTCTGCCACTGTTTTGTAAGTGGTTTGGGCTTGGGTCGTGCTGAGGCTGAGGCATAGGCTGAGGAAAATAAAAGATTTCGAATGTTTGAGGATCACGGGTTCCTCATTGCAGCAATACCATCTTCTTCTGATCAACGAAATCTCCGGCCCGCAGAGTGGCGATATAGATGCCGGAAGCCACCTCTCTGCCAGCGGCATCCCTCCCGTTCCACATCACAGAATGAGTTCCGGCCTCCTGCCAACTGTTGACAGCTACTTCAACCTCCCGGCCCAGCAAGTCATGGATGATCAGCGCGACGTGACCGGCCCGCGCAAGGTCGTATTGAATGGTCGTCTCAGGATTGAATGGGTTGGGGTAGTTTTGATGTAGTGTAAACACCGATGGGATCGGATTTTGGTCCTCCGACACGGCCAGCCAGTCCACGGGATATGTTGCCGGATCGTCTGAAGTCGGGAACAAACACGCAACGTTTTCGGCGTCGGCATCGGATAAAAGGACGCCTGCCTCCTGATCGAGAAAGAACGCGACTTTCTCTCCCAGTCTGCCTGCCATATCAAATGTTACCTCCAAAAGGACTCCCTCACTCTGTGCCACTGTCTCTTCACCGCTGAGGCTAAAGCCGAAGATGACCGCCGTTCCCGCGGAACTCTCCCGGCTGGAAACTGACCAGCTGCTGATTTCATCCCCGGCTGTCACCGATCTGAGAACAAGAGCATTGTTGCTGTTATCGGCGATTTCGAACTGGAATCCCCGCAACGGTTCATTCTCATGCAAGAGAATGGACAGGGTCACGGTAGAATCGGTAGCGGACAGCGTGGCGCCGAAATCGAGGCAGGCGCAGAGACCCGTGGCAACCGTCTCACCGTAGCTGGTGCTGGTGGTATCGAGATCAACGAAGGCGGCCGAATCGGCCGGACAGTCAAACGCCGGCAAGCGGGCGGCGAGAAACATGACTGTAACGAGAATCGCGAAGACCTTTCTATCTGACACACAATCTCCTTTCAATGAAATCTACAACCTCGAAATCTGTCTATAAATGTATTTTTGCGGGAGTTTTCACGTCACAAAAAAAAGGCAAGGAGTTTCCGAATCATCCAGAAAGGCAGGCAGATGAACATTTCTCTCCCCGGAAGTTACGTCAGTCGGTCGATTCCTCCGGCAACAGATCTCCCCCATCCTGACCGAGTTGGAGGTCTCCGATCTTGTCCAACGGCTTTTCCAGTTGGTTGCGGCGTGTTGTGGCGAGATCATCGTAATGTTTCTGCGCCGCCGTGAGTGATTTGCCCATGGAATCCATTTTTTCCACAAACTTGTCCCACTGATGCCTGAAGGTCTGCACAAGATCCTGAATCTCCAAGGCGCGCGATTCCAAGTGGAAACTTTGTACCGATTGTCGCACCATAGCCAAGATGGCAAAAAGAGTGATAGGTGAACAGAGAAGCACTTTGTTCTTCATGGCAAATTCCACCAGATTTTCTTCACCCGTCTTAGGCTTATTCACAAAGGCATAGATGCCCTCGTTGGGGATAAACATGAGGACAAAATCCAGCGTGCCGCCTGCCGGATCAACGTAGTCGCGCTTTGTGAGTGTCTTGATGTGTCCTTTCACGTCTTTAAGAAATGCTTTGCGCTCATCCTCTTTTGCGGCGGCGCCGTCGGAGGAAAACATGGCAGCATAATGATCCCACGGAAACTTCACGTCCATGTTAACGCGCTTGCCTTGGGGCAGGAAAAAGGTGAAATCCGGCTTCCCTTCTCTGCTTCCCGACTGCGTTTCATAATTGATACCTCTCTTCAGACCGAGATGATCGAGAATATCTGACACCATCCGCTCGCCCCACTGACCGCGGGCCTGGGAACTGGAGAGAATCCGGTTGAGCGATGATGTACTTTCCACCAGGTCTTTCACGCCCAGATTGGACTGCTCCATCTGCCCCTTCA
>DCAL01000117.1:3094-17847 GCA_002311975.1 Fidelibacterota bacterium UBA1134
TTCTGTAGTCTGTCTCGTGAGTCCCTCAAGCTGTTTCTTTAACTCTTCCAGATTGCTATCGATCAGTTTCTTCTTTTCATCCAGAGTTGACTCACCTTTTGCCAACTGACCTTTCAAGGTCTCAGAGGCAAGTTTGAGGAATTCTTCTGTACTTTTGGAGAGAGCCTCCATGGAGAGGGCAGTGAAGGCATCCTTCATTTCCTCAGCGGGCGGTCTGCGATCCCTGCCGAGACGGCTGGAGATGAGGAAGACGGCAACTCCTCCTAAGATGATGCCGATGATCAAGACGATTATGCCGGTCAAATCCACGTTGCAAAATAACAAATCATGTGAGAAATGGCGACTGGAATTATGCGGATTGACAATTCATGTTTCATCCTTGTGATAAGATACTTATTTTATATAGATGTTTCCCATCCTTTCGCCATTCCAGAACGAATGGATCACCTTCCTTGCCTTTCTGGCGGGAATCTTTTTCCTCATCGGTCTGAGCGAGATAGCCCGGTCCAAACTGAAATGGACCCCGGAAGCGAGCCGCAAGTTTGTCCACGTTCTCGTTGGCGTGCTGGTCATGTTCTCCCCTTTTCTCTTCGTCTCGAACCTGCCCCCGATTATCCTTGCCGCCATTTTCATCGTTGTAAACGCCGTCGCCCTGAAGTCCAAGAAGTTCGAAGGAATGCACGCCACGGATCGTGTTTCCTACGGTACCGTCTACTTTCCGGCGGCTTATCTGCTTCTCTGCCTGTTCTGGTGGGAACAACCTGTAGTCTTCGAGATTTCTCTTCTGCTCATGACGTTTGCTGACACGGCTGCCGCCGTTGCGGGCGAGCGCGCAAAATCACCGGAATCTTACACGGTTTGGCGTGACACGAAAACTGTCCAAGGAAGCGTAGTAATGTTTATTGTATCGATTCTCCTGATAGGATTCGGGACACGAGTTTTTCAGGGGCTGGCTCATGTTCCACCCATCGATCTCAAGATCTTACTGCCGCTCTCGCTCTTCGTAGCCGCTCTGGTCACCGTGGCCGAGGCAACATCCAGCGCGGGATCAGACAACGTGACAATTCCCATCGTGGCGGCAGTGGGCTACGATCTTTTCCTTACCACCGCCCAGAATGGCGAAACCGTAATACTCCTGCTGTGGATTCTTATCTCATTCGCCATCGCCAATGGGGCCATGAAACTGGACGCAGTCTCCACGAATGGTGCTCTCGGAGCCTTTTTTATGGGTCTGTTTGTATTCGGTATCGGTGGATGGAGATTCACCATCCCCATAGTCGTTTTTTTCGTCCTCTCCTCTCTCCTTTCCAAGATGGGCCAGCGCCGCAAGAAGGCGTTAAAAACGGTGATCACCAATGGATCGAGGAGGGATATCGTGCAGGTGTTCGCCAACGGCGGAATCCCCATGCTGCTGGCTGTCTGGTGGTTTTACCAGCCGTCCCAGTGGCTCTACGCCGGCTACCTGGCCAGCGTGGCTGCGGCCACGGCCGACACATGGGAAACGGAGATTGGATTCTTCTCCAAGTGGGCGCCCCGGAACAGCGTTACATTGGCCAAGATGGAATCGGGAGCGTCAGGTGGGATAACGTTGCTCGGCACGCTGGGAGGACTTCTCGGCTCGACAGTGATCGCCGCGGTCGCTTATCCATTCTTACCGGATCCAGCCATACTGAAATGGGTCATCATCGCCGGGCTTGTCGGCAGCTTCATCGATTCATTCCTCGGCGCCACCGTTCAGGGACTGTATCAATGTGATGAGTGCGGCATGACAACGGAAACAGCCAGCCACTGCAACGGCCCCATTTCACTCATCCGTGGTACGGGGTACATCAGCAATGATGTGGTTAATCTGCTCTGCACGCTCTCGGGTGGAGCAATTGTACTCTTAATGATCTAGAGCGGTTCAGATTCTTCAGAGGCGAAAAGATCCTCAAGCCATTCCGTTACTCGATTCACCTGACTGATGGATGACTTATAGATAAACGGATAAGCACTGCTGCGGATGTACCGATCGCTGTCCACGCCGTCTCCCACCTCGAACCCCGCAACCTGTTCGCCCTCCCTCAGGAGGGTGACCGCAAGGAAAGGAGTTGACAACCCGTAGGCACTGAGGTCTTCCGGTGAATAGGCGGCCAATTCACGCGCGTTCAGAGCACTGAAATGAGCAAAGAGACGCTCCATATCGGAGTCTTCCACTTTTTCGCTGGAGTCCGTATATGCATACCAGCCAAGCGTATCCTCATTGGTGAGAGTGAGTCGATATGCGCCGGAAAAACGAATTTCGCTAATCTCACTCTTATCGAAACGGGCAATCTTCTTATCCTGGAAATAGAACGGCTCCTTCGTCATGCTGTTCTTGTTGGACTCCCGAATAACAAATACCGGCGACCTCCCCGATTCATAGCCGAAATACGCCTCCTCGTCATCTTCGAGTTTCTTGCCGATCACGATTTCCTTGGTGGACAGTTCATCGCCGAGAGTCAGGATGAGCCTCAAGGCAGGCTCATCAAAACCGAACTGTGCCCCGTCGCTGAATGACTCCCGTACAAATGACTTTGCCGAATAGTTCTTCAAGCTGTTCAGGAAACTGTTGACCCGCGAATTGTCTACCAAGACCCCCGCCGGCTTCAGCATCGTCCAGTCCTCTCCCGATTTCTCCAGAATGATTTCGTGCTCTGCTGACGTCAGTTCCACTTGCTGCACGTCGTCCTTTTCGTAGTGGGCAATCTTCTTATCCCGCAGGTCAAAGAGTAATTTTTCAGCTTGGGTCAGGAGGTTTGAAGATGTGACCAGTACTTCCAGCGAATCTTTGAAGGCGACGAACATGTCGCCTCTTGTGGCCGCCGCGTCACCCACTAAAAGGCTGAACTCCCGCTCATCACCAGTCTTGATAATTACCTCAAAGTATGCCGGATCAAGACCGAAGTTTTTGAGCTTATCAGAGGTCGTCTTCACACGCCGTTCGATATCAGCATTCACGAAGCCGCTCACATTGCTCCTGACGGCGGACTGATCTCCTTCGGCAGCAACGGGCGAAGTGATGCGCCACTTGTCATCCTCGGCACGGACATAGGTGATTGTGTCTTCCTCGCCCTTGATGAGAGTAACAGAATTGACGTCCTTCTCTTCAATCTTCAACAGCGACGCCTCATATTTCTGCGCTTCCTCACGCTCCTTTTCCTTTTTCTTATCGAAAGAGATGAAGGCCGCCAGCGCAGCCGCAATCGCTATCAGAAGGATCGTTTTTTTCATTAGACCGTTACTTGACCTTCATTTCTTGCTCGAACTTCAAATCTGCAATAATTTCACTTCGTTTCATTGTCGCACCCCGCGCGAGCGTCACGATCTCTTCATATAAACGTGAATTCCCATCCGGACAACCAGCAGCGGCAGAAGAATAATCAAGAAAAACAGTGTAAGTTTCTGCTGGCGCATCGTCATAGTTAGGGAACGGTTTTCCGGCTCTTTGGGACGCACCGAGATCAGATCTTCCTCCTCCGCTAGCCAGCTCACCACATTAAGAAAGAAATCCTTATTCCCTGGAGCCTGCTCCACGTAGACATCGGAGGCGAAATCGGAGTCACCCATCACCACAAGACGCGTCTTGTTGCCGCTGCTTTTCTCCACCGCCATGGCCACCGTTGTGGGACCCTCATAATCCTCCTCATCCTTAACCACTTTATTCTCATCGAACAGCATGTCCAGATCTGTTTCTCCCCAGCTGTTGCGACTTGTATAGACCAGCGGAGTTGTCTCGACCGATTCATTATCCTCATCGATTACAGCCAATGATTGAGTCTTAATGAAAGATGTGGCAAAGCGGAAATTCTTTGTTATCATATGTTCGCCGTATTCGGCGGACGCCGGCGCTACGCTCACATTACTCTGTCGGCTCAACCCTTGCGAAGTGAGGACGAAACTGGCGTGTGTCTCGATGACCATATCGCGGTTCAGTCTCACGTTCCAAATTGCCAGCAGCGAATCAATACCGCTCTTCGTTTCGGGATCGATCATGGCCAGAATGTTTCCACCCTCCTCAAGGAATTTGCCAAGAGCATCGATCTCTCCTTTCGCCAGCTGCCGGATGGGGCCCGCCACCACCACAACGTCAGCATCTGCGGGAACAGATTCTGATTCATAAAGATTGAGTTCCCCCACATCGAAGTGCTGCTTCTCCAGATCTTCCCTCACGAACTGATATCCATCCATGCCGGGTTGATCGGGATTAATTGTCTTTTCGCCATGCCCCTGGGTGAAATAGACTTTACGCTTCTCCTCGCGCGTCACTTTGATCAGGGCATTGGTGATATCCTCCTCATCGACACTCTTTATCTCTTCCTGCTTAAGAGATGTCTTGAGGACGAGTGTCGGCATATCGAGGTACTGTTTCTCGGGACCGAAGAATTCTCTTACCCTGTCCGGTTCCTTGATCGGATCGATGATCTCATGCTTGAATTTGGCTGAGTAGTGAACATATTCAATCAAGCGGTCTTCCATCTGCCGAATCTCCGCATCGCTCACAAACGCTGTCAGCGACACGTCTTCCTCCAGATTTCTCAATATGCTGATGGTCTGTTCCGAGAGGCTGAACTCTTTCTGAGTAGTGGTATCAACGCGCCATGAGTGCCGGATCGAGAGGTAGTCCAGCATTCCAACAATGCCAAGCACAAGAACAATCATAAAAAGAGCGTTCAAGCTCACCTGCGTCTTTTTGTTTCTTGCCATCTGAGATAATCGGTTCCAGTTCAGCACTATCGAAGCCAATATCAGAATACCGCCTGAGCCAATAAGTGTCCACGCTATCCAATCGAAGTTGACAATAGATACGCCGTAAAGCCAGCCGAGAAAGAGGACCGCCAAACCATCGTATAGAGAACCTCGCCACAATATCTTCATCACGACCTCCACCTGATACTTTCGATCGATTGATGTGCCAGAAAAAGGGTGATTCCTCCGAGAGAGACATAGTACATCAGATGACCGGTATCAAATATCCCTTTGGCAAAATCGTCAAAGTGTTCTACGATGGAGATATATTCAAAGAAGCCTGCCAGGAATCCTGTAGTGAAATTTGAAAACCAGCCTACCAGCCAAAGGAAAAGCAGGATGACGAAAGTTCCCATGGCTGAAATGATCTGATTCTCCGTCATGGCGGAGATCCAGATGCCGATACCGATGGACGCCGCCCCCATTCCTAAGACGCCTATGTAAGCAATCGCAACGGGTAGAACGTCGGGATCACCGAAGAGGATAATCACAAGCGGATAGACCCCCGTCAGCAGCACCATGACGGCGTACAGGAAGAAGGCCGCCAGAAATTTTCCCAGGACGATCTGCGCAGTGGTAATCGGTGACGTCAAAAGCAACTCCAGTGTACCCGTCTTCTTCTCATCGGAGAAGCTGCGCATGGTGATCATCGGCACAACAAAGAGCGTGATGACACTTATATTGGAGAACAGCGGCCTCAGGATCATATGATTTACATTTACCGGCGGAGGGGGCTGTCGAAATCTGGCCGCCTGCCACTGGAGATTGGTGGCGTACTGCATGAACGATGAGGTGAGCAGATAAAAGAAAACGCCCGTAAGCACCAGAAACAGTCCGATCACCACGTATGCCACCGGAGACGAAAAGTACGATCGAAAGTCTCGCCCGAACACGGTCATTACATTTCTCATGATACAACCTCCTCAGAACTGTCAGACATGAGATGAATGAATACATCTTCCAGCGTGGTCTCCTCAACCTTCATCTCGAGGAGTGCCCACCCCTTTTCTGACATGAGTTCTGAAACTGCCTTGCGCACATGGAACTGGAAATCGCACTCCAGTGTCAGTGTCGAAACGCCATTTTCACTGGCAGAGTCCACAATCTTTTGCACCCCTTGAATCTCCGTAACAGCGGTCGATATTTCTTCTGCTGAGCCTTCGGCCATGATGGTCAGTTTCTCCGTGCCTTTGAGGGATTTTGCCAGTCCTTCCGGGGTATCTTGCGCGACGATTTTTCCTCTATCGATAATCACCACTCTGTCACACGTCATATCCACTTCAGGAAGAATATGAGTTGACAGAATGATGGTATGTTCGTAGGCCAGCGACTTTATCATTTCGCGAACTTCCCTTATCTGGATAGGATCAAGACCGATAGTCGGTTCATCCAAAACGAGAACTTCCGGATCGTGGATCAGAGCCTGAGCGAGCCCCACTCTCTGGCGATATCCCTTGGAGAGCGTCTTTATAACTTTATCCCCCACATCGCTGATGGCTACCTTTCGAGATGCGCCGGCGATCTTTTCAACCACCTGCCCAGAAGGGATCTGCTTGAGTCGGGCGGCAAAATTGAGATACTCATTCACAGTCATTTCGAGATAGAGCGGCGGCATTTCCGGTAAATAGCCTATGCGCCTCTTCACTTCCAATGGATTCTCAACCACATCGAAGCCGGCTACAATCGCTGTTCCACCGGTAGGCGGCATGAAGCCCGTGATGACGCGCATGGTTGTAGTCTTACCGGCGCCGTTGGGTCCGAGAAATCCGAGAATCTGCCCCTTCTCCACGGTAAAAGAAATATCATCCACGGCGGTGAAAGTTCCGTATCTCTTCGTCAAGTTCCTTACTTCTATCATAGTGCCTCCACTTCTGTCACACCATTTTTCACCAGAGACAGATGGGCTCTGGTCTTATTAATGAATTCGCTAATGGTACCAAGATCTCTCCTGCAACGAACCTTTTCATGCTGAAAACAGGCAAACTTAGCCAGATCTGCGCGCTTGAGAACATCAAGCATCAGATCAACATCCTCACATTCCAGAAGGAAGAGATCCTTAACCATTTCAATTTCTGATGTTGTCATCTCCATCGCTCTGATGAAGAATTGATGTTCAATATACTCCCTCACTATATGCGAGAGTTCCGCGTAGAATTCCTTAACTGCTTCCCGTATGTCCAGATTTTTCTCACGTAAATCGCGGAGTCTTTCGCGGGCGACTTCCCTGGGTGGCCGGGACGGAATCTGCAACTCCGGCACCTCTCTCTTCTCCGCCACTCTCTTACGCCAGATCCAGACGAGAAAGCCCAAAAGGAAAATCATTGCCGCAACTGAAAGAATGATCCTGTACGGTAAGATAAGAGGAATCGGGACGGGCGCCTTTATGTCCCTCAGGCTCGGCTGGGCGTCGGTGACGACCGATTCGACTGTAACTACAACCGGATCCATGGTGATGGCGTAGTCCACAGAATCGTTGCCTTTATTCAAGACGTTAACTGCATAAGCCGGTAATTCAAATCGACCGGTATCCCAGAAAGTGACCTCGAATTCCATGCCGAAGTCACCACTATTGTCTCCCTCCAACTCACGCCCCTCCGCTACTTGAATATCTCTATCATCAGCAGTCATAGGCGGGAATGAGATTCTCCTCTCCCCGACCCCCTTGGCCCAAACCTGAAATCGAACGACATCTCCGATGGCAGCCCGGCTCGTATCGACCGTGCTATAGACATGAAACGATGAAGCTGACTGACGATCGGCTCCGCACCCATGCCAGACAGTCAACGCCGCCAGGAGAGTGATGCCGCCGAATGCTTTCGATAAGACTGTCACACTCTTCAGCATCACACCAGATCTATCCACCAGCCATCCGTCTAACCAAATCATTCGATATTCGTTATTCCTAATTCTCACTTACTTCGCGCACTTCGCGGCTAAATCAGAATCTCTTCTCTCTTTGCCGGAAATACCCCATGAGCGGTTCAACATAGTCGCTGTCTGCCGCGATAGGAATCAGATCAAAGTTTGCACGCTTGCAGTCGCCGTGGAAGGATTCCATCTTTGCCAGCATCTGATTTCTGTATTCGACACGAGCGGCATGGGAATTGGTGTCCAGCCAGAAGGTCTCTTCAGTTTCGGCATCGTGAATCTTTACGAGTCCTACATCGGGGAGATCGATTTCCCGCGGATCATATACTTGGATACCGATAAAATCGTGCTTCTGATTTGCCACACGAAGTGTCTGGTCCAATTCTACATCAAGGAAATCTGAGATGAGAAAGACGACGCTCCGCCGGTGAGCCACATTTAGCAGATAACTGAGAGCGGCCCCGATATTCGTACCTCGAGCTTCAGGCTCATGGTAGAGAAGTTCCCTAACCACCCTCAACACATGTGAAGTTCCTTTCTTGGGAGGAATGAATCGCTCAACATCTTCCGTGAAGATTAGAAGTCCAACCTTATCGTTATTCTTAATGGCGGAAAAACCGAGAACGGCGCCGATCTCAGCCGCCAGTTCTGATTTGAACTGTGTGGTGGTGCCAAAATGTCCGGAGCGGCTGGCGTCATAAAGTATGAACACCGTCAGCTCCCGTTCTTCTTCAAACACTTTCACGAACGGCGCGTTGTATCTAGCGGTGACATTCCAGTCGATCAGCCGGATATCGTCGCCGGGCTGATACTCCCTCACTTCGGAAAAGGTCATGCCCCGGCCTTTGAATACACTGTGGTACTCGCCGCCAAAAATATCGTTTACCAAGTGGCGGGTGCGGATTTCGATGTGACGAACTTTCTTAAGGATTTCCCGTGGAATCATGACCAGGAACTACGGCACTTCGATGCTGTCGAAAAACCTCTGAATCAGGTCTTCAGGAGTAATCTCTTCCGCTTCGGCTTCATAAGTAAGAATGATCCGATGGCGCAGAATGTCTTCTCCAACATATCGGATATCTTCTGGTACAACGTAGCCTCGCCCTTCGAGGAAGGCTCGCGCCTTCGATGCCAGGATCAGATAGATTGTCGCTCTGGGCGAACCGCCGTAAGCAATCAAATTCTCCATTTCAGCCAGATTATATTCAGCAGGATTGCGCGTGGCGAGAACCAGATCCACAACGTATTGTTCAATCTTCTCATCTACATATATGTCTCTGACAACCGATCTTGAATTCCTTATGGTCTCTGGCGTTACCACCGGCTTTAGAACAGGAACACTATTGCCGCCCGCCACCCTGCGTAGAATCTGTATCTCTTCCCCCTTGGCAGGATAGTCAACTTTCAGTTTCATCATAAATCGATCCACCTGTGCTTCCGGCAAAGGATAGGTTCCTTCCTGTTCAATGGGGTTCTGCGTGGCGAATACAAGGAACGGATCATCGAGAAGAAATGTCTCCTCTCCAATGGTGACCTGCCTCTCCTGCATCGCCTCCAGAAGAGCGCTCTGCACCTTCGCCGGAGACCGGTTAATCTCATCAGCAAGGATGATGTTGGCGAAGATTGGACCCTTTTTCGTTTCGAAACCGCCCGTCTTCTGACTGTAGATAAGTGTCCCCAGGAGGTCCGCCGGGAGCATATCGGGAGTAAACTGAATTCGCTGAAACTTGGTGTCAATCAGCAATGCAACCGTTTTTACGATAGTCGTTTTAGCAAGACCGGGAACACCTTCCAGAAGGATATGACCGTTGGCGAGAAGACCGATGATTATCTTGGTGACAATATCATCCTGACCAACTATCACTCTCGCGATTTCATCTGTCAGCGGTTGAACGAAGGTCGATTCCTTCGCTATCCGCTCATTTATCGCAGTCAAACTGAAATCTGTCATTGCGGTTAATTCTGATACAATTGAAAATTATGAAGTGATGTGGCGCAGCTTCGGAATCTCATTGAGATCTCTACCAAGATTCTCCAGTTCAAAGCGGACTGACTGGACGAGCCCGCTATCAGCTTTATCGGCGTAGAGATCGAGGAAACGGGTGTACTCTTTTCTGGCCATCTCAATTTCATTGAGGAAGTTCGCATAGACGTAACCAATCATGAACTGGGCGTTGACCGCAAATCTCGACTCTGGGTAATTGCCAACCACCAATTTATACTCATTGACTGCCTGCTCAAAATCCTTCGCGGCTGAGATAAAGGTGTCACCCAGCATGTACTGTGCCTCGGCAGCCTCAGGACTCTCAGGATACTGCTCGACCAATCTGCGCAACAACTGGGTCGCATCGGTAAACTTAGATTCACTGATTTCTGTTTTCGCCTTCTCCAGCATGCCGGCCGGCGACTCAGATTTCTTGCTGCACCCAATAAACAAAAACAGTGAAAGCAGATAAATGATATGCCTATTGTTTGATAACATTGTTCTCTCTCTGTTAGAAATTTAGCGAGAATTTAACAGTCCGTCTCACACACTACAAGCGTATTCGAATAGCACTTGCTCAATCGAACAAGGATCGATTCAGAAAGTTCCCAACCGGGTAAGGGTCCCGCCAAGACAACAGATATTTCAGAAAGAATAAGGTACGCCTATATTAGGTATACCTGCCGAAGGATTCTTCACAGGTACTGCGTAATAGATTCTGATGGGACCGAGGGGTGTGGAGATGGTGAACTCGATACCGTAATCCCACCCTTCACCCTGCCCCCATTTTTCAAAGTGCGCGCTCAGATCCCTCAGATCTGCCGCCAGAATACCTCCGTCGAGGAACAGGTCCACACCGAAAACGCTCCAGAGAGGTATCCGAACTTCCGCATTCAAGAGAATCTTAGCCAATCCCCCCTCTCCCCTCTCAACTTCCTCCCCTTTTTCATCGATAAAGGTGTAGGAGTGAAACCTCTGCGACTTCCACCCCCGCAGACTCGTACTCCCGCCTAGGTAAAACATATCATACGAAGGGATTGCTCTCGCTTCAGATGACAGCCTTTCCATGCGGCCGATTTTTGTCCGCAGCGCCAGTACTCTGGAGGAGCCCAGGTGAATGAAGCGTCGTACATCCAGTTCAAACCGATAGTAGTCCTGTGTCCCGCCCAGTACCCAGCCGACAACAGATGATTCAACGGAAAAAATGCTCCCCTCTGTCGGTGTGATCAGATTGTCCAGCCGCCGGAAACGATAAGCCATACTCAGACTGCGCTCTTGCTGACTTTCCCTTTCCGCCATATCTTCAGTAACGATTTCACTCCATCTCACCCCTCCGCTCAGAATAGACTCTTCAGAGAACCTGTGGAGTCCCTGCCATTCCACACCATACCGCAGAAGCGGCTTATCCGCCAACAGCAATTCAGGCGCCCGTTCTGCGAAGAGACGGAGAGAGTTGGGCGCTCGCCAGTTTCCCAGCCACTGGTTCGTGAATCGTAAATCTGATCTAAAAATGGCAACGCCGAAGGGGTTCTGAAGGGCCTCCAGCGGCAGCTGAATTGCGGCCTTCATACCTAACCGTGTGCCAGAACCCCACAGACTTCGATCCAGCCATTGCGTGGAAGCTTCCACACCGGAAATTGGCTCACCACCTTCACTGGACGATCGAATCCTCGAAATGCCCGGCTCCCAGAGCAGTTCCCTCAATGTAAACTCTCTCACTTCCGTCACCACATTAACCCATTCCGGGCCCTTGGCACTTTTTGTGGGCGTCATATTCACCATCGAGAATAGACCCGTCTCGAATATCCGGCGTTCGGACAGTTCCACCAGTTCCTGATTGAAGAGGTCACCGCTCCTCAACTCGATTTCCCGGTGTACAAAGGTGGAGTCAATCTTTTCAAGTCCCTCAATCACAAGATTATCAATTCGGACAAGCGGTCCCTCATAGATGGTGATCTGCAGAGCGATATCTTCACCGGGAATGTACGATGGATCAATAGTGAAGTAGAGTCTCCCGAGATTGCCGTATTCTCTTTCCAGATCCGCGATGCGCTGTCTCAACCCAACGAGATCAAATGGACGACCAGTCCTGAGCCCCAGAACTCGAGAAATCTTCTTTTCAGAGAGGGATTCATTCCCCTCAATCGTAACAGTCCTCAAATATGATCTTTTGCCCTCATGGATCGTGAAAAGAATGTCAACGCTGTTATCACTGTTGATCTCAAAAGATTCCTCCGCGGACGCAGCCAGAAAACCTCGGGATTGGTAAGAGTTTCGAATCTTGAGAGCATCGAGTTTCAGTGAGCGGCGGCTGAACTCCATGGAGGAAAAGAAGCCCGGCTCCTTGAGCTTGATCACTTTTCTCAGCTGCCGTGAGGAAATCGTACTGTTACCCTCAAAACCGACACGTCTCACTGAGTATCTGACTGTATTGATCTGACCTTCGAGAGATACAATAAAGGAGATACTGATGAGCAGGTAGAGTGAAAGAACTCTATAGAGAGTCAATTCAAAACTGGTATTTGCGACGGTACTTCAGGTGTACCTGACCGTCTTCGTCATAAGTGACAACAAGAGAAACATTTCTGTTCAGACGATATTCGACGCCCACCTGATTGGGTTGCGTGAGTGAGAAATACTGTTTGTAGCTCAGAAAGAGATTCGATGAGAGGCGCGTCCCCACCTTTACGGCCAGATCGCTTTCATCTGAAGGATTAAGAATTGATTCAGATCCTTCTATCTCAAGTTCATCCAAGACAGGTGTTGACCGTACCAGGCTTCTTTCCAGTTCGCTCTGCAGATACTTGCCAAAGAGATAAACGGACTGTTCGCCTATCTTCTCCGTGGAGAATTCTTGATCTTCAAATCTTCGCTGAATGACGAGCATCTGCAGCAGGTCTCCCTGACTGAAGAGTAGTTCGCTGTCTTCTATAATCAGGGTTGGATCATCAAATTCTCCCGTGAGGGATACAAGGATATCAACGTCTGATATGGTGGTGGTCGCTCTGATATCCATCCTGGGATTGAATTCAGTGGGATCAAAACTCAGATGCCCCTCCTGTATATCGAAGTTATCTGAGCCGTAGTAGAATTTCCCCCCAACAACAGTCAATTCACCGGCATAGCGATAAGGTTCATTGCCAAGTTTGGATATGGTCATATCCCCTTCCAGCTCAGCGTCAATCTGACTGTTGCGGATGAAGAGGTTCCCCGCAATGGGAAAGTGCAGATTGTAAAGAGTAACCGTTGAGCCAGCCTCTTCCGCATCTTCAAAAACACCCTCATCGGTAAACTCCATCCTCAGCACGGCCTCGCGCGTGATTATATCGCCTGCGATGCTGATAGTATCCCTGCCGGTTACTGATAAATCAACGTCGGCAATACCTTCAATTTCTCCCAGCAAGGTTCGTATGTAAACATCTTCTCCCGAGAACAATATCGCAAGATCAGGACTGAAAAAATGTTCCATATCTATGCTTCCCTTGATCTCGATATTCTGGGGGGCCTCAACGTCCTGCTTCGAAAAAAGGATCCCTCCTGATATTCTTGACAGGCCCGATCTGAGTTCCTTTGCCCAGTCCATATTCGCAGGCAGATGGCTTGCAGCTGTCATTTTCTCAATCATCAGCTTGTTATCCATAAGGATGGCGCTGCCGCTCACCTGACTGATGGGACTATCCAGATAAAGAGGATAGATGACGCCGTTTTCAACACGTATTTTACCATTCCTGACAGGATTCATTGGCGTCCCATCAATAGAAAGATCAATGGCAAAGTCACCCTTGATGGAATCAACATCGGAGAAATATGGCGTCAGGAAATCGAGGCTTGAAGTATTGGCGTGGAAAGAAATTGATATGGGTTCGGTTTCCATAAAACGATCTTCATCATCGGCAATGAGATCAAACTCCGCTGGGATGTATCCCTTTCCAGTATAGCGGCCCGTGGCTGTGAAGCCTTCCAGATCCTCAAAGAAGAGCCTATGATCCATGTACCTGCCGGAAGCGGAAACCTTCTCAGCACGGATGCTATGAAATCGCGGCTCAATAACGGTGAGCTGGAAAATCATTTCAGAATCCATTGCCCTGCCGGACATAGCGAGGCTGCCGGTTGCCGTTCCCCTAAGATTCCACCAATCAGGCAAATAATCGGCAAGCAGCACCAGATCAAGATTTCTGAATTCACTGGAGAACTCGATATCTCCTTCGGGATCGATATTCAGAATCCCACCCTCCTCCAGCACACTCCCCAGGTAACCTGACAACTCCATGGTCATTCCATCCGCGCCGGACATCTTCATTTCTCTAACGGAAACCTGGTCCTCTCTCAGATCACCTATGATACTGAGGTCGCTGAATGGGATTTCATTCCACTGACCATCCTTAATATCGAGTGTTCCATCAACCACGAGGTCTCCATTTTCACTCCTGATCTCGAGTTTAACAAAGGCGGCTCCTGTTATGGGAAAGTCCATCTTGAACAATCTTTCAACGCTTTCCAGATTGAGGTTGACAGCGTGCATTTTTCCCGCTTGGACAGTGCCTTCTCTGATTAAGATAGAACCTTGAATCGAACCGTCATTAATGTGGATCGTTGCCGGTTCAATCACTAAACCATCATTTTCCCGATGGATCACGACCTTTTCAGCAATGCTGAGATATTGATCTCTCAGAGAAGCCTGCAATTGATCAACAATAAGAGAACTCGTTCCAATGATCTTTCCGGATGTTTGCAGATAATTATCTTCCCCGTCGAGACGAACGCTAGCAATCATCACCGTATCACCCCGGAAATAGAGATCAACGCTTCCCTTCTCAACGGCGTAGCCCAGCATCTTGCCGTCCGCTGCCACGGCACGGAGAGAACCGTTACGGTTCTCAATCAGCGAGTTAATGAGGAATGATGCATTCAGTGACGATACCGTTATAGAACCAAAAACACCGTCACTTAACGTGAGAATACCTTTCACCGATGGATCCCTGAGGTAGCCGGTCAAGTCAACAGACCCTTTAAGTTGGCCCGCAAGAGAATCAGGCCATCCGAACACATAGGCAAGGGACTGAAGGTTGGCATCCCTGGTCGTAAGTGTCACATCAATCCTTTCGTTTTCAAGATTCATTTTACCTTGAGCCGT
>DCAL01000117.1:17865-23171 GCA_002311975.1 Fidelibacterota bacterium UBA1134
GTCATGACACCGTATCCAAAATCAACGGTAAGCAAATCAGATGCCTCAATGATTCCCTCCGTATAATTGACTCCGCCGGTGATTCTCACGAACCGCTCATCGCCGCGCTTATCATTCTGGAGAAGAATCTTGGCCGCCACACTTTCAAGGTTAAAGGTTTCGTCGAAGTTTCCATCAAGAGAAGCTGTTCCGGTAATGTGGGTAGATGCAGGCGAAAGCTGGAACGATGCCAAGTCCAGTTTGTTGATGAAGAGATTTAATAGGAACGCCTTGTTATTCATCAGCCTGCCCTCTGCCGTAACCTCGGAGGAACCGATTTTTACGGTAGCCCGATTCAGCAGAATCAGATCCTCCCGCCGTGTCACATCAAGGTCAACTTCACCGATGATGCCGTATGTTCTCGAATCGTAGATCAGACCATCAACAGTACCGCTGATAAGATCTGTCTCCATCTGGAGCTGCAGGTCCACTGTATCCGCTCCGAGGATTGCTGCTGCATCGGGCGACATGTAACGGCCTGCAATGACATTCCGCACCGTGGCATCAAGCAGTATCTCTGTGTCAGGATAGAAACCAATATGGGAACTGAAGTCAAAGCGTGTTTGGTTGAAGGTACCTGTCACCTCTGTTGCGACCAGGTTGGCGGCAGACAAAGCAAACTCACCGTCAACCAACCTTAGATTGTTTTCTCCTTTAAGATCGCCAAAACGGAATTCTGAGAGCGCTATGGTCAATCCGCCGGCGCGCGTACCGACACTCCCTTCAAAGCTGAAGCTGTGCAGTGTTTCATCCTCGCCTTTCCTTACTATCAGCGCCGAGCGACCTATACTCAGTTCCCGTATGCTCAGCCCGTTCCGGGACAGATCGGTGACGAAGCTCAGTTCTCCCATCTCCTTCTGAGAAGTTCTTTCGATGGTGACAAGGGCGTTATCTGATCTGGCTTCTGAGACCGCCCACTTCCCTGAAAGGATTTGAGAGAGATCGAAATTGATTGTTGCGTGGTCGGTGTAGAACACGGCTGACCCGTCTGTCTTTCTGAGATACAGATTATGGACATCAATATCTGATGTCAGTTGACCTTCAATCTTTTCAATGGAGATTCGCCAACCATTCTCCTCCAGAATACCGTCGTTGAGATAGGCAACGATTTCGCCTGTCCACCGCCCCGGTTCCAGCAGGACATACAGCGTCCCCCCGACCAGCAGGATAACTACGAGAGACAGAATGAGGACTGCCTTGTATTTTCTGGATATTTTCATCACTCTAAGTACAAATTTAACTTACTGAAGTTCCAGAAATAAGAAAGGCGGAATCTTCAGACTCCGCCTTAACGTGATTCAGGTCACTAAAGTCAGTCAACGACTTCGAAATCGGCATCCTCGATCTCGTCGTCTTTTGCGCCCTTCTCCTCGGTTTCCGGTTTTGTACCCTCGGCGGAAGCCTCTTCCTTCGCACTAGCATACATCTTGCTGGCTATGGCGTTCCATTCCGAATTCAGCTCATCCATAGCTTTCTTGATATCATCGTGATTACCGCCGGCGCTGGCAGTCTTTAAAACTTCCACGGAATCCGCCAGTTTCTTCTTGTCATCATCGTCTAACTTCTCATTAAATTCCTTCAGGTTCTTTTCCGTCTGATAGACAAGTTGATCAGCCTGATTCTTAAGGTCGATCTCTTCGCGCTTCTTCTTGTCCTCGCTCTCGTGTGCCTTTGCGTCATCTACCATCTTATCAACTTCCTCAGGGCTGAGACCGCTGGACGCCTCAATATGGATGTTCTGCTCCTTACCGGTTGCTTTATCCTTGGCAGTCACATTCAAAATCCCGTTTGCGTCGATGTCGAATGAAACTTCGATCTGAGGTATGCCGCGCGGTGCAGGAGGAATTCCTTCCAAGTGAAATTGACCGATGGTTTTGTTATAGACCGCCATTTCTCTTTCTCCCTGCAGCACGTGAATCTCTACAGAAGTCTGATTGTCAGCTGCCGTGGAGAAGATCTGACTCTTCTGGGTGGGGATGGTTGTGTTCCTGTCAATCAGTCTTGTGAATACACTGCCGAGAGTTTCGATGCCGAGCGAAAGGGGCGTAACATCCAGCAGCAGGATGTCCTCGACTTCCCCGCCAAGGATACCACCTTGGATACCTGCACCCATGGCCACAACCTCATCAGGGTTCACACCTTTACTGGGGTCTTTTCCAAAAATATTCTTAACCGTTTCCTGAACCTTCGGGATACGTGTTGAGCCGCCCACGAGGAGCACTTCATCTATGTCGCCGGGACTCAAGCCGGCATCTTTCATCGCCTGCTGACAGGGACCTTTCGTCCTTTCGATTAGATCATCCACCAGCTCTTCAAACTTGGCTCTCGTTAGTGACATGTTGAGGTGCTTCGGGCCTGTGGCGTCAGCCGTGATGAAGGGGAGATTCACGTCCGTCTGCTTCGAACTCGACAGTTCCTTCTTGGCTTCTTCCGCCGCTTCCTTCAGTCTCTGCAGTGCCATGGGATCCTTGCGAAGATCAATGCCTTCACTTTTCTTAAACTCATCGGCAAGCCACTCTATCACACGCTGATCAAAATCATCACCACCCAAATGGCCGTCACCGTTGGAAGCGTTTACCTCTATCGATTTTTCACCATCAATCTCCATAATATCGAGAATAGAAATGTCGAATGTTCCTCCTCCGAGATCGAAAACGGCAACCTTCTGATCCTTCTGTTTATCCATCCCGTAGGCGAGGGCAGCAGCTGTCGGTTCATTGATAATCCGGCGAACCTCCAGTCCCGCGATCTTACCGGCGTCCTTGGTAGCCTGGCGCTGAGAATCATTATAATATGCCGGTACAGTGATGACGGCCTCCTTCACAGATTCACCGAGATATTCCTCGGCCGTCTGGCGAAGCTTCTGCAGAACCATGGCACTGATCTCAGGCGGGGAATAGGTCTTGCCGTCAGCAATGACTTCTACCTGACCTTTGTTTCCCTTCTTTACCTCGAAGGGTACTTCGCCCATCTCTGTACCCACTTCATCATACTCACGTCCCATGAACCGCTTAATTGAGTAAATAGTGTTGCCGGGATTGGTGACGGCTTGCCGCTTTGCCGGCTGGCCCACCAGTCGATCGCCATCCTTTGTCATCGCCACGACCGAAGGTGTTGTCCTCCCTCCTTCGGGATTGGTTATCACTTTCGGCTCACCACCTTCCATCACGGCAACGCATGAGTTTGTCGTGCCTAAGTCAATACCAATAATCTTCGACATTGAATTATATCCTCCTTCTTAGCTCATTACAAGTAAACACGAGAATCTTCCATTTCATCCCTATTATTAGCAATAGTCATGCCATAAGCCATATCACGCACATATGACACATAATAGGGTATATTGTGGCTGTTCTTAGGACTTGCTGTCAGACTTCGTGGTGCGCTTCGAAGTCGACGATTTGCGGGGGCGGGGCGGATTCTTGCGGGCTGCGGCCGTCATTTTTCTGAAAACAAATGATCTTCCCCTGACATCAATTCTTATGCGATCGCCTTCCGAGAATCGGCCCTCCAGTATCTTCACTGATAGAGGCCCTTCCAGCGATGTCTGGATTTCTCTCCGCATCGGTCTTGCACCAAATTCGCTACTGAACCCGCGCTCAAGAAGGAAATCTCTTGCCTTGGCCGAAATCGTCATTCTCATCTTCTTGGCGGCAAGATTGTTCCGTAGATCTCTGAGTTGAAGATCGATAATCTTGTGGACGCTTTCTCTCGAAAGGGGCCGAAAGACGATTGTCTCATCGATCCTGTTGACGAATTCCGGATTGAATATGTCTTTCACTTCTTCCAGCACTCTCGTTTGCATCGCTTCATATTCATTAGTCGCCGAAGTCTCCCCGAATCCGTACGTCCCGACCTTGCCGAATCCTTTCGTGCCTATATTGGAAGTCATGATGATGATGGTATTTCTGAAATCAACCCTTCTCCCCATGCTGTCAGTCAGCACACCTTCATCAAGAAGCTGCAACAGAATACCAAAAACATCGTGATGAGCTTTTTCGATCTCATCGAATAAGACAACAGAATAAGGATTTCTTTTTATCCGCTCTGTAAGTTCACCCCCCTCTTCAAATCCCACATATCCGGGAGGAGCGCCGATAAGGCGGGAGACAGCAAACCGTTCCATGTACTCCGACATATCGATTTTCAAGAGTGCCTCATCGCGGGAGAAGAGGTACCTTGCCAGCACCTTTGCCATTTCCGTCTTTCCCACGCCTGTCGGTCCGAGGAACAGAAACGCACCGATAGGCCGCTTGGGATCCTTCAGTCCTGCTCTTGTCCTCTGGATCGACTTGGTCAAGACTTCAATGGCTTCCTCCTGACCGATAATATCATCTCCCAAATTGTGCTTCATCTTCAGGAGCTTTTGCGACTCGGTTGCCGCTACTTGAGAAATGGGGATTCCAGTCATCATGGAGACCACATCAGCGATATCTTCTTCACTCACAACCGGAGCGTTTTTCCTCTCATCCTTCGTCCACGACTTCTGTGCCTTCTCCAGTGCCTTCACCAACGTCCGTTCACTATCGCGCAGACTGGCCGCTTTCTCAAATTTCTGACTGAGAACAACAGCATCCTTTTCGGCTCGAATCTTTTCGATTTCCAACTCCAATTCAACGATATCATCCGGCACGTTTACGTTGAGCATATGCATACGGGCACCGGCTTCATCCAGGACATCGATAGCTTTGTCCGGAAGATACCTGTCAGTCACATAGCGATGACTCAGTTCGACACAGGCATCTATGGCTGCATCGTCGTATTTGACACTGTGATGCCTCTCATATCTGCCCTGCAGTCCCTTCAGAATTTGAACAGATTCTTCCATAGTCGGCGGCGCAACTACAATCTTCTGAAACCGTCGTTCCAAGGCGCCGTCTTTTTCGACATACTTACGGTACTCATCCAGAGTCGTGGCGCCGACGCAATGGATATCACCGCGTGCGAGAGCCGGCTTAAACATGTTGGATGCGTCAATAGAGCCCGAAGCGCTTCCCGCGCCCACAAGAGTGTGTAACTCATCAATGAAGAGAATTATGCTTGCCGACGCCTCCAATTCAGCCATGATAGCTTTCATTCTTTCTTCGAACTGACCGCGATATTTTGTGCCAGCTACTATACCAGCGAGATCGATGGCGACAATCCGTTTGCCGTGAAGGAGCCTCGGTACGTCACGGTCCACTATTCTTTGTGCAAGACCTTCGGCGATAGCCGTCTTGCCGACACCGGGCTCACCGATCAGGACGGGGTTGTTCTTGGTCTTGCGG
>DCAL01000117.1:23176-23442 GCA_002311975.1 Fidelibacterota bacterium UBA1134
GCAACACGCTCAATCTCATCCATGCGGCCGATGACGGGATCAAGACGGTTCTCCCGGGCAAGCTCGGTGATATCGCGACTGAAATGATCGAGGGCAGGCGTCTTGGATTTCTTCTTCGAAGCCGGCTGAGATGAGGCTGAGGTCAGGGCGGGAGAGATTTCTTTGAGCTGTTCGAGAATCGAACTGTAATCGATTTCGAAGGCAGTCAATACTTCGTAGGCGACGCCTTCATTCTCCTTAAGAATTGCAAGCAGGAGATGATAATC
>DCAL01000117.1:23523-23797 GCA_002311975.1 Fidelibacterota bacterium UBA1134
TCTTCCAGATCAGCATCTAATTCTTCCAGTATCTGGATCGCCTTGCCAGAGCCTTCGCGGATGAGCCCCAGCAACAGGTGTTCCGAGCCAACGTAGCTGTGCCCAAGCTGGATCGCCTCCTCCTTGGCAAATTTCATGACTGTCTGAACGCGTCTGGAGAAATTCTCTTTCATGATGGCCGAATATCCATGTTGAAGTTTACCGTCATCAGAATGCTAACACAACTTACTTTTGCGCCGTCTCATTCGCACTTCGCTTGCGAACTCCACAACCA
>DCAL01000117.1:23946-27387 GCA_002311975.1 Fidelibacterota bacterium UBA1134
CCGCCGCACGCCGTGAGTTGCGGGTCGAGGTTCCAATCACAGCTACATCACCTTCAGCTCACCAGAAGTCAGCAGAAACTTTCTGTCACAATTCTCGGCGATGGTTTCGCTGTGGGTTACAATCAGAAACGACCTCCCTTCATCGTGCACAAGTTCTTGAATCATATTCATGAGAATTCTGCTGTTCTCAGAATCGAGATTTCCCGTCGGCTCATCCGCCAGAACGAGTTTCGGTCTGTTGACCAGAGCACGCAGGACTGCCACGCGCTGCCTCTCCCCGCCGGAGATAGAATTGGGATGGTGGTGCCCGCGATTCTCCAGCCCCACCTTTCTGAGAAGATCAGCGGCCCTCTCCCGCGAAGCTTCCTGCTCACAGGCGGCAATCATCTGCGGAATCATCAGGTTTTCAAGCACCGTGAACTCCGGCAGCAAATGGTGAAACTGGAACACAAATCCAATGGTCCTGCTGCGCAATTGCGACAGTTGAGCGTCTGTGAGGGCCGAGACCGTCTTTCCATCTATAGATAATTCGCCGGCATCCGGCTCATCAAGGGTACCAAGAATGTTGAGCAGGGTGGACTTACCACAGCCGGAGGATCCCACAACGGAGACAATCTCACCCGCGTCCATGGTAAGGTCAATATCGTCGAGAACCTGAAGAGGTCCCGCAGATGTGGCATAACTCTTTGCCAGATGTTCAGCTCTCAGTATCATTTCTCGAACTGGATGGCCTCCCGCGGGAGCAGCTTCCCGGCTACTCTTGCCGGATAGAAGAGAGCCGATCCGATGAGGAGCAGACCAACAGCGGCGACCAGAAAGACGTCACCCGGCGGCATTTGCACCGGCAGAGACTCGACAAAATAGATGGCCGCCGGAAGCTTGATCAAGCCCCACTTCTGCTGCACAAGAACGAACGACAGGCCGGAACCTAAACCGAGGATCAATCCGGAGACGCCGATGAAAGTGCCCTGCAGAGCAATAATCCTCCCTATTCTCCTGCGTGTAATTCCCATGGCCCTCAGGATTCCAATCTCTTTTACCTTTTCCATCACCAGCATGATCAAGGTAGAGACGATATTGAATGAAGCCACCACGACGATGAGACTCAGCACAACGATACTGCCGAGTTTCTCCATTTTCATGGCTGAGAACAACGTCTGATGCAGATCCGCCCACGTAGAGATTTCGAAACCTTCAGTAAGAAGGGGCGCGACTTTTTTCTTCACGTCGTCCGGGGATGCAGTAGACGACAGTCGAATATCGACACCGTGGTAGTTTCCCGCCATTCCAAAAACGCCTTGCCCAATCTCAAGCGGAATGAAACAGTACTCTTGGTCAAAGTTGAGCACCTTCGTTTCGAATACGGATCCTACCGTTACTCTTGCCACGGCCGGAAATCCAAGATAAATCTGGTTCTGTAGCGGACTCACAAGCGTCGCCGAATCGCCCTCGCCGACGCCCAGTCTGTCAGCCACACCTCTCCCCAACTGAACCGCCGGCTGACCTTCCTGTGTGAAAAAAGAGGCGCCGCCGTTGATCGCGTAGATTTCAGAAAACCTGTCGGGCTCAACAGCTTTAATTCTGACCATCGTTCTCTCCTTGCCTGACATGATAATCCCTTTCTTCTCGAGATAGAAAGAGACAGATCCAATACCATCCGTGCGCGACAGAATCGACTCCAGTTCACTTCTATACTCATCATCAAAGGATTTACCACTGATCCGCAGATCGGATTCGAAACCGATCACTCTCTGCTGAATCTCTTCCTCGAAACCGTTGAGAACGGCGATAGAAACCGTCAGAGCAAAGCAACCCACAGCAACACCGGCGATGGAAATCACACCGCTCCATGAGATGTACCCCACGCTTTTTCTGGAAAGGAGCAGCTTGCGGGCAAGCCACATATCAAATCTTATCATTCGTACCTCACGGCATCGGCGGGTAGAATGCCCGCACTCTTCCAAGCCGGATAGATTGACGCCGCAAGGGCAAGGATCAAGCCAGCTGCGGCAATCACCACCACCTGATGCGGAACAAACTCCAAGGGGAGTTCTCTCATAAAATAGACGTCTTCAGGAATCTTCAGCAGGCCGAACTGCACCTGGAAATATCCCAGGATGAAAGCTAGGAGAACACCAGACAGTACACCCGTAATACCGATGATTCCGCCTTCCACAAGGAAGAGCCGGGAAACGTCGCTGCGAGAAAATCCCATGGCTCTCAAGACGCCCACGTCCTTAGATTTTTCCATGACGATCATAGTCAGCGATGACGTGATGTTTACGATGGCGATCAGTGCGATGAGAGCAAAGATGACGGTGATGGGAAACTTCTGGACTGACAGCCAGGAAAAGAGATTGGTGTGGCGCTCTTTCCAAGTAGCTACTGTGTAGGGATAGCCGAGACCGTCTTCCAATGCGTCCGCCACTTTTTGCGCCATCTCCGTCTCTTCGAGCATAATGATTTCGCCGGAAATGAGATCGTGCAGACCAAACAGCTCTTGCGCGCTGGCTAAGTCCATATAGAGGATTGATTCGTCGTACTCCTTCAGCCCTGTCTTGTAGATGCCCGCCACATGATACTGTCCCAGCCTCGGCGCCTTGCCCAACAGACCGAGAGACTCCAAGCTTACGAGTATCACTCTGGAACCGGGTGCGATGCCGAGCTTCCTCGCCAGCACTTCTCCCAGGACTATCCCTCTCCCCTCTGCCGAGTCAGTACCAAAATTGAAATTACCGGCTGTCATCATTTCCGGAGTGCCGAACACATTTTTTGCGCCGTCAAGTGATATCCCCTCTACGAAAACACTCTCCGTCTCATGGCCGCTCCTGATCATGGCGGGACGGTGGATATAAGGCGCCCGAGCCGCTATGCTGGTGAGAGACGACATCACGGAGTCAAGCTGATCACTCTTCTGAGGAATCGCATTATCAAGAAATCCCCGAACACGGATATGACCGTCGAAACTGATAATCTTTTTCTGGACTTCGTTTTCGAATCCGGTAAGAATTCCCATTGTCAGAATCAGGACAGCGACACCGATAGCGAGACCGATGACGGCCAGATAGCTGATGAGGGAAATAAAGCTGAAGGAGTGTTTGGACCTAAGATGCCGCCGGGCAATGAAAGCGAGGGGAGCCATCCCTATTCATCGGCCACTGGCCGCATAGCAGGGAAAAGAATCACGTCCTTGATGGTCTTCTGCCCGGTAAGGAGCATCACCAATCTGTCAATTCCAAGCCCTACTCCACCCGTAGGCGGCATTCCAGATTCCACAGCCCGAAGAAAGTCTTCATCCAGCGTCTGTGCCTCTTCATCACCTTTCTCCCGCAGGGCGGCTTGAGCCTCCAGACGTTGGCGCTGATCAATGGGATCGTTCAGTTCCGAGAAGGCGTTGGCGAATTCGGCGCCGCCGATGAAAAGTTCAAATCGCTCTACAAT
>DCAL01000117.1:27490-42290 GCA_002311975.1 Fidelibacterota bacterium UBA1134
GCATTACCATCTCTCTTAATCTTAGCAAGGGGTGAAATCGCTTTCGGATAATCGATAACAAAGGTGGGGGCGATGAGCTTAGGCTCCACCAGCTCCCTCATGAGAACTTCGTACATCCGCCCCAAATGTGCGCCAGGCTCGAGTTCGATTCCCTTCTCACCGCAGATACTTCTCAGACGCCCCTCATCAGCCTCCGTCAGATCTTCTCCCACCGCTTCAGTCAGGAGATCCATGTACGGTTTTCTGGCGAACGGCACTGTCAGATCAACCTCAGATTCGCCCACAGTAACTGTTGTCACTCCGATCGCCTCGGCGGCAACCCTGATGAGATTCTCGGTGAAATTCATCAGAAACAGATAATCCACATACGCCTTGTAGAACTCGAGCATGGTGAATTCCGGATTGTGATTCCTGTCCATCCCTTCGTTGCGAAATACCTTCGACAGTTCATAGACGCCATCGTATCCCCCGATAATCAGCCGCTTCAGATAGAGTTCATCAGCGATCCTCAGATACAACTCCTGATCAAGGGCGTGGTGCCGCGTCTTGAATGGTCGGGCAGAAGCGCCGCCGTATAGCGGCTGTAAGACAGGCGTCTCCACTTCCACGAATCCTTCACCATCCAGAAAACTGCGTATTGCAGTGATAATTTTTGCTCGCTTAACAAAGGTATCTCTGACCTCAGGATTGACAATCAGATCGAGATACCTGTTGCGGTATCGCTGTTCCTTGTCCGCAAAGGCGTGGAAAATGGAACCTTCCTTTTCCTTGGCGCCGGGCAGTGGTCTGAGACTTTTGGCCAGAAGGGTCAGCTCTGCGCATGAGACCGAGATTTCACCGGTTTTCGTCTTGAATAGTTCTCCGCTGACCCCCACAATATCTCCGATGTCGAAGAGTTTGAACAGTTCATAAGCTTTTTCGCCCACAATATCCTTCTTGATGTACGTCTGAATCTTCCCCCGGTAATCTTGGATATGAAAAAAGGATGCTTTGCCCATTCGCCGCATGGAAATGATCCTGCCGGCGACAGTAACCGTTTTGCCCGCCAACTTATCGTAGCCGCTCAAGATCTCTTCTGACCCGTGGGACACATCGTAAGAATAGGGATAGGGGGTAATGCCCAACTCCTCAAGCTGCTTGAGCTTCTCCGTTCGGGCTTCGATAATCTGTTTAAGGCTTTGCTGCTTATCTTCGCTCATCCGATACAAGAACCTTAGTTCGTCTTTTTAGCGTGCCCGCGCTTTTCGCTCGCCTGCTGAAGTAGAAATGCCCTGATGAGTTTGTTGAGATCTCCATCCATGACGCGCTTAGCATCGCCAATCTCCAGTTTCGTGCGGTGGTCTTTGACCATGGCGTAAGGATGAAAAACATAAGATCGGATTTGACTGCCCCAACCGATATCCTTCTTCTGCTCCTCTAATTCTTTGATCGATTCAGCCTGCTCTTCGAGCCTCCTCTGGTACAACCTCGCCTTTAGGATTTTCATGGCATTCGCTTTATTCTTGTGCTGAGACCGTTCGTTCTGGCACTGCACAACGATATTCGTTGGTAGATGTGTAATTCGAACCGCAGAGTCAGTCTTGTTAACATGCTGTCCACCCGCTCCGCTGGCCCTGTAGGTATCAATTCGCAGATCTTCTGTCTTGATGTCAATTTCAATCTCTTCATCCAGAGCAGGATAGACAAAGATAGAGGCAAACGATGTGTGCCTGCGGCTGGAAGCGTCGAAGGGGGATATTCTGACGAGCCGGTGGACGCCGGCTTCCGCTCTTAAGAGGCCGTGTGCATATTCGCCTTTCACCTCGATGGTAACATCTTTTATGCCGGCCTCATCCCCCGGCTGATAATCAACCACGTCGTACTTGAATCCTTGCCGCTCTATCCAGCGGACATACATCCTGTAAAGCATGTCGGCCCAATCCTGCGATTCCGTTCCGCCCGCGCCCGGATGAATCGTCAAGATAGCGTCTTTCGCATCGTCCGTCCCGCTAAGAGTCAGTTTGAGCTCAAGATCATCAACCATAGTCCGTAAAGCAGAGATCTCACTCTCGGCCTCACTCTTCATGGACTCATCTTCCTCTAAGAAGTCGAGCAGAACTTCGAGATCATCTCGCTTTGTCTGGGCAGCGCTCCAGAGAGTCAGCTCCTTTTCAATGACCGAGATTCTCTTAAGCGTGGATTGAGCCGAAGATGCGTCAGCCCAGAAATCGTCCTTCATCGTCTTTGGCTTGAGTTTCTCCAGCGTAGACTTCAGGCTGGCTATGTCAAAGATACCCCCGAAGGTGCTGATATTTTTCGTCGAGCAGCCGGAATTTATCCTTTAGTTCAGAATTGTCCATCATTCAGCAGGTATGGGATCGGAAGTTAAACATGAGTTCACAATAGTTGCACTCCGAGTTTTAGTACGGAGTAAAATCATGCCTGCCCGCCCTCCTTCGTCGGGAGCAGGCGAGGAACTCCGACTTGTCGTGAGGATCCCTGGATCGGAGGAATGATTTTGGAACAATTGGTAGAGCAGTGGACTGGTAGCTGGTGATGAACGCTGAACTTCGGAGTAAAATGCTTCCACTTCGTTTCATTATCGTCCGTAGGACTCTGCGAACACTCGGGTGCATTCCGTATCATCCTATACTTACTCGCCCGAGCCGACAAAGAGATTCTCGTTCAGGAACCTCCTGAGGGCGAATTCGTCCAGGTTCAGATGGAACACACCGCTCAGTGCCACAGAGATCCTTCTCTTCTCTTCCGAAACGACCACGGCGATGACATCCGTCTCCTCACTGATCCCCAGTGCAGCCCTGTGTCTTGTGCCCATATCGGGATCAATCAACTCACTTTCAGTCAGAGGCAGAATACACTGCGCAGATTCGATCACATCATTCTGAATAATGACTGCGCCGTCGTGCAGCGGTGACGACGGATTGAACAGCGATGTGAGCAGCAGAGCACTGACCTCCGATTTCAGGGGCGTGCCAGCTTCCTTGATGACCTTCAGACCTGTGTCTCTCTGGAGGACAATCAAGGCTCCCCAGCCTCTCTGCCGAATCTGCCCGCACGCCTCAACAACGGCATCGATAGTAGTGGACGTTCCAACCCTGAACAAACGCCTGAAGAACCGAGTCCGCCCCACATAAATCAGCAGACGCCTCAGTTCCGGTTGAAACAGTATAACGAATGCCACCACCCAGACGGTCTGAACCTGATCGATAAGCCAAGTCATACCGCGCATGCCTACGGCGCGAAAAATGAATGAACTGAGGAGGATAATGACAAGCCCTACCAGCATGTGGCCGGCGCGTGTCCCCTTGAAATAGCCGTACAATTTGACAAAAAGCCACGCCATCAGAAAAATATCAATGGCATCTAAAAGTGTCACCGTCAGGAAGCCGAGCTTAAAAAGTGTCATGCTACGGCCGCCTCCAGCCGGATCGCATCGGTCATCTTCGCCACACGCTTCATCTCCTTAACATCGTGTACCCGCACCATCCTGGCGCCGTTCAGGATAGCGGCGGTAACCGCTGACGCCGTCCCTTCAAGTCTGTCATCCACGGGCAGATCCAGTGTGCTGCCGATGAACGATTTTCTGGATGGTCCCACAAGAACGGGAAATCCCAGTTGAACCAGCCGCTGAAGGGAATTCAGAATCATGAAATTATCCGCAACAGTCTTGCCGAATCCCATGCCAGGATCGATCACAATCTGATGATCAGGGATGCCCGCTTCCCTGGCAATATCAATCTGCACAAGAAAATACCGCTCCAGATCGCCCATAAGGTCATCATAGTGCGGATCAATTTGCATGTCTCTGGGCGTCCCTTTCATATGCATGATGATGACTGAAGCTCCATAGTGGGATACAACACCGGCCATCTCCGTATCGAAGCGCAAGCCCGAAATATCGTTTATCATCTGTGCACCCATCTCCAGTGTTGCCCGCGCCACTTTACTCTTGTACGTATCTATCGACACTGGAACATCCAATGATGCTGTGAGCACCTCCACCACCGGCAAGACCCTCTGCATCTCCTCTGTCAGCGTAATGGGGACGGCGCCGGGACGCGTCGATTCTCCCCCCACGTCGATAATATCAGCTCCCTCCGCCACCATAGTGCGGGCGTGACCAACGGCTGCCCTCGGATCGAAGTAGTTGCCGCCATCCGAAAAGGAGTCCGGCGTAACGTTCAGGACGCCCATAACAAGCGTCCTGTCCAGGTTCAACAGATCATTCAGCAAACTCTTCATAAACAGATAGACTTCTTATTTGTCCACGAAAAAACCCGCTTGCGCCACTTTGGCCCGGTGATTGAACTGATGAGAGAAGGTGCGCGGGAGTAAAGAGAATTCAAGAGCGGACGAGAAAGTTGCCGGTGTTTATGCTGCCTTCCCCGAAGACTTCCGGCTCCGGCTCGGCTTCTTCTTCTTCGAATTCTTCCTGCCGTTCGAAGAGACAGCCGCCTTTTTCCTTAACTTCTTGCCCGCAAAAATCTTATCTAAGTCTTTACCGTCGATTGTTTCATGCTTAAGGAGTTCTCGCGCCACATTATGAAGATGATCCAGATTCTTCCCTATAAGAGCGATACTTTCATTTTCAACTTCCCGCACAATTCTGGCCACTTCCTCATCAATCTTCCGGGCCGTCATTTCACTGTAGTCGCGATGCGTAGCAAACTCGCGCCCAAGAAATATTTCTTCATCCTTCTTGCCGTAAGTCAGAGGACCGAGTTCGGGGCTCATGCCCCATTCACACACCATTTTTCGGGCGAGCTCGGTTGCAATTTCAATATCGTTTCCGGCACCGGTAGTAAGTTCATCAAAGACAAGTTTTTCAGCGGCACGACCACCGAGAAGAACAAGAAGTCTCGTCTTGATATAAGATTGCGAATAGTTATGCTTTTCATCAATAGGAAGCTGGGCGGTAAGCCCTAGCGCGCGGCCTCGCGGAATAATCGTCACCTTGTGCACCGGGTCCGCGTCTGGCAAGAGCTTTGCCATCAGGGCGTGACCCGATTCGTGGTATGAGGTAAGTTCCTTCTCTTCGTCACTCAGGATCATACTCTTCCGTTCGACGCCCATCATCACCTTGTCTTTGGCTTCCTCGAAATCTTCCATGGAAACATTTGATTTACCGTTACGCGCAGCCCAGAGTGACGCCTCATTGACCAGATTAGCAATGTCCGCACCGACAAGTCCGGGTGTACCCTTGGCCAGAACTTTCAGATCCACATTCTTGTGCATAGGAACCTCTTTGGTGTGCACCTTAAAAATCCCTTCCCTCCCGCGCAAGTCGGGCACATCCACGATGACGCGCCTGTCGAATCTGCCAGGCCGCAGGAGTGCATTGTCAAGAACATCCGGCCTGTTCGTAGCCGCCAGCAGAATCACGTTTGTATTGGGCTCAAATCCGTCCATTTCAACCAAGAGGGCATTCAGCGTCTGTTCGCGCTCATCATGCCCTCCGCCCAGTCCGGCGCCGCGATGTCTTCCCACAGCATCAATCTCATCAATGAAAATTATGGCCGGGGCGTGCTTCTTTCCCTGCTCAAACAGATCCCGAACCCGTGAAGCGCCAACACCCACAAACATCTCCACGAAATCGGCACCGCTGAGACTGAAGAATGGGACGCCCGCTTCACCCGCCACCGCTCGGGCAAGAAGTGTCTTTCCGGTTCCCGGGGGACCCAACAGCAAGACGCCCCGCGGGATTTTCCCCCCGAGCTTCTGATACTTCTTGGGATTCTTTAGAAAAGCGATGACTTCCGTCAACTCCTCTTTGGCTTCCACACATCCAGCCACATCCTTGAAAGTAACCTCCGGCTTATCAGACTCCCAGAGTTTGGCCCGGCTCCTGCCGAAACTGAAGATACCTTTGCCACCCATACCGCCCTGCATCCGGCGCATGAAGAAAAGCCAGACGAAGATCAGAATCAGCCACGGGCCCATACTCAAAAGGTAGCTGAACCAATCGATCTTCTTCTCTTGAAAACTGTATCTGAGGTTATTCCGATCCCATTCAGCAAGGACAGATTCATTCACATAGGGCAATGTGACCACAAACCGGTCCACTTTCCCAATCACCTGCTTATTGATGATCAGATCGATTTCTTCCGTTAATCTCCCGTGAAATTCTTTATCAATTATTTTGGCCTCGGCGATCATGTCGGAGTTCAGGTATTCAATATACTGAAAGTAGTTGATGGTCATCTCTTTTCTCCCCCTCCCCGTGAAAAGACTTGAGAGAAAAATTGCGGAAATGAGAATCACAATCCAGATGAGGGAAGTCTTGCTGGCCTGTTTCCACTGGAAAACGTTCTGCCGATCTTTCTTGGTCGATTGCTTTTTCGGACCCTGTTTTGCCCGCTTTGTGTTGCCTCTTGTCGGTTTATCTGCCATATCCGTTAACCTTTCTCCTCTGATTTTTTCTGACCATCAAGGCGATAGATTCCCTTAAGATTGCGCATCTTCTGATCAAAATCGAGACCGTAGCCTACAACGTAATCCTTGGAGATCGTAAAGCCGACATAATCCAACTCAAAAGTTAACCGTGCCACCTCTTTTTTGAAAAGCAAAGTTGCCACCGAAATCGTGGTCGGTCCAGCCCCTTCCAATCGAGACATGAGGAAGTTCATAGTGAGGCCTGAATCGACGATATCTTCCACGATGATGATGTCTCTTCCTGTAATATCTGCTGAAATATCTTTTAGTAAGTGAACGGTCCCCTGGGAACTTGTACCTTCATAACTGGAAATCTTTATGAAGTCAACTTCACATTCGATGGAGATTTCCCGCACAAGATCAGCCATGAAGATAAAGCTGCCGTTGAGAACGCCGATGAGAATAGGCGCTTTCCCTGCGAAATCAGCGTTTATTTCAGCAGCGAGCTGTTTGACTCTCGTCTCGATGGTCTGTTCTGAAAAAAGTTCGCGCATACACCCCTTCCCGATTCAGCTAAACATGGGCCCACGTCAGCCGGGCTACTTCCTCCGTTGCGCCTGTCACTTTGAATCTCTCGTCCAGTTGCACGCCGCATAGCCATGCGAGCTTTCCGTCCACTGTCAGAACTGTCTGTTCCTCCTTGCGGAACCTGTCAATTTTCCTGTCGATCAGTAAATCACTGACTTTCTTGAATCCTCTCATTCCGAGGGGCCTCATGCGGTCGCCTGGCTGCCACGGTCGGAGCTGAAGATTCCTGTTCCGAACAGTCCAGAAATCGATATATTCATTCCATGGTTCACGGGTCAGTTGAGCCGGCGGCGGCGTCACATTCATCCCGAAGCGGTATTGGCCACAGATGAGCGACACAGCGTGATCAGCCGCAAACTCGAATGCTGCCTGTCTCTCTCTCTTTTCCTGTGTGAGAATATACCGATCCCTATCGCGCAACATTCTCCAGCCGTGCGGCAGATGGAGCACTTGTCCCGTCTCGCAGGCGGTGAGAAAATTTTCAAGCCGGCGCCAGAGATGATGCCGCCACGGCGACTGGCGCGGGTTGGAGGTCACACTGTGATGAATCAGCCGTTCCTGGAATTCCATGGGCAGAGCCGCCACGGCTGAAGTCTGCATGACCATCCTCCCAAAGGCGTCTTCAGAAACGAGGCTTGCCTTTAGTTTTTCCACTTCAATCCGGAGCAAGTTTTCGAGATTTCTCGCTTCATCTGCTAGTCTGGATGCGCTCTCGATGAAATCGGGGTTTGATTTCAAGATTGGCGGCAGAACTTCATGCCGAATCCTGTTGCGGCGGAAGCGGGTATCGCTGTTGGATTGATCCTCACGCCAACTGAGCTCCTGCGCTCTGGCATAAGTTAGAATCTGATCTTTAGTGAATGGCAGGAGCGGCCGTACGATGGAGCTCCTGCGCTCATGGATACCGCCCATGCCTCTCACGCCGGCGCCGTCCATCATTCGCATAAGTACCGTTTCAGCCTGATCGTTGGCGTGGTGCGCAGTGGTGATTAGATGAAATCCTTGCACAGACGCCACCTCATCAAGAAAGCGATAGCGATGGCGGCGGGCGTGTGCTTCCCAACTTTCTCCGCTGTGAGCCGTGACATCAGGCAGTCTGCCGGCAAAACATTTGAGACCGCAACGGTGCGCGAGATCCTTGACAAAGGCCTCGTCCACATCGGAAGCTTGTCCCCGCACGCCGTGATTATAGTGGGCCACACCGAGAGTCAGTCCGAGCACCGGCGGCGTGCGCAACAGAAGGTGGAGCAGCACTACCGAATCTACGCCGCCGGATACCGCCACAAGGACAACCGAGCCGTGCGGGATGAGTCTGCCGGATGCAAGATGCCTAGCGAATTGATCGTGAAGATTAGATCTGCGCTTCATTTCTATCAGGAAGTAATTATCAGTTTACGACAGATTCGACTCAAAATTTATCGAAAACGTGAGCGGGGAGTACAACTTGAAACGGGGGTGAGTTTACTCAGGAAATGTTTCAAAATTATTTCTTCCTAAACTGTCCAAAGACTACCTCGGCTGTCATTGCGATGAGCGCCCACCCGCTGCGCCGAAGAATGAGGGCGGGCAGGTAGCCCTGAATGATGTCTTGTTATTGTTGGGACAAATCCCTTTCCAGTTCTGATGTCAGTGTCCCCGCCATAAATAACGGGGTAATTACAATTCGCTTTGGATTGTGTACTCAGAATACTCTCACATTTCATTCTCTTAAACATCTGGGGGGGGGGATTGTTCATAGAACAGATGGGAAAGTCTGTCCAAAATCTTCGAAAATGGATTCTAGATTATGCCATTTTCAATTTGTTTTGGACAGCACTGTTTCCAAGAATGCTTCACCTACACTGCAGGCTTCTTCTCCCCGCAATAGATACACTCCATCCCCATCTGCACTTGAAAGCTGCATGAGGGGCATGTCCATTCCTCAAGGTCTGCCCCGTCGCTTTCAGATTCAACCGGTCCCCGCTTGAGCGTCCACATAAACACACCGCCGAAGAAAATGATAATGGCAAAAAAGATGAACCAGAGGAGGTAGATCAACATGACGCCTCGCCTATTCTCGGTGGGTTCTGCGGCAGACAGTTCAATCTAGAATTCCAGCGTCACGCCGCCTATGGGCATGGTCTTATACTGCCATACTTCTTCCTTGGTACCGTCCTCCTTATAGGAGTAATGCCAGAGGTTGTTGCGGCCGTAGATGTTCATGATGTTAATATAGGCCACGATATCCAGTTTGGGAAGCATCCATCTCTGAATGAACATGAAGTCCAGCCGATGACATTCCGGGAAGCAAAGGCTGTTCCAGTCGGCGTCCTCTGATGCCACCCAGTCCCGCAGCTCAGGAAAGTAAATCCGCTCCGTGTAGGGACGGCCGCTGTTGTAGCCGAAGCGGATGTTGATCTCAATCTCGTCCGCCAGTGGATTCAATGGACCGAGGACTCTGGAGGCGATGCGGAACCACTTTTTCTTCTTCAATTCCTGGTACCATGTCTCCTCGTGAAACTTCTTCTTCCACCCGCCAATGAAAGTGAGCTGGTGCCGAATGTCGTAATCCCAGTCGTACCACCCCCCTTCCTGCTCGCTATCATTCGGTGACCCGCTGCCCGTCAGGAAGAGGCGCATGTCCCTGGCCTGGGAATGATTCCACGCATAGCTTAGGAGAAGGTGCCAGTCGCGAGTCAGTTTTTTCTGGAGGAAGAATTCAAATCCTCTACTTTTGGCCTCCCCCTCGTTCAGCCAGTGAGTGCCGTGCTCCAGAGGCAAAGGATATTCCTCCCCGGGATTTGTCCAGTAGTAGTGCGTAGGGAGATTCTGATAAGTCTTATAGAAAGCTTCTAGCGATCCGCGAAAGTCAGCAGCGAAGAAATGTTCAATACCAGCCACGAACGGGTGCGTGTACTTCGCCTTGAGATCACGATACACAAGATAGTACCCCGGATACTGGTAATGCTTGCCGTAGCCAAGGTGAAGATTGGTGTCGTCATTCAAAAGAACTCAAGGTTCACCCGCGGCGACAAGACCAGTTCTTCTGTAGCGGTAAAGTAGTCTGCCCGCCCTCCCGCCATGACCTGCCCATCACCGATCCTGCAGAACCGGGGGCAGAGCGTACAGAGGACCTTCTTGTTTTCAAGAGACTTCTACCATCTTGCGGTTACCTTCATAACTAAAGGTACGAAATATGCGGCTATGTTCCGACGGCTGTCATCAGGACGGCGAAGAACAGAAAGTTTACGACGTGGACAGCAATGCAGACACGGCAGAGCGTCCGGAGCTGGATCAGGCCCCAAATGAGATAGACGCTCAGAAACAGGGAAACAGCGGAAAGGAAGACGAGAAGATCAAAGCCGGCATCGTATACGACCGTCAAGACTACCATCAGCAAGAGAAGAGGATAGAAAAGGCATCCCCAGAAAGCGTTGGGCTGACCGAGGAGTCTTCCGTAAGGTGTGTCAGTGATAACCTTACACGTACCGGGAGCCATGTGGCATATCCTTGGAATCCACCAGACATCTGGATGAATCCCTCCCCTGTAAACTTGAAGGAAATAGAATGAAAAGGCCCCTCCGGCGAGAGCCAGAAGGGCCAGAACTGTGTAAGTCAGAAACATTTACCTACTGCCGCAGGCGATAGGAAACTCCCTCAATACAGGTGATGAACTTATTCAACTGCGCCGATGTGGTGAAAAGTTCACTGATCTCCTCAAAACTGTCGCTCGGGTAGTTCCGCTCATCGTAGTCTCTCAGGAAGTTGGATTCCAGCTTGATGAGATAATCTCTAAGAATGGCCTTTGCCACACCTTTTTGCCTCAGGTTATTGATCTGGCACTTGATCTGACCGCGAGTGGTTAGTTGAAACAGTGAAATCAATCCGAAATCAGATTTAGACTTATACGTAAGGGTACCGTATTCAGAACCTCTTCCCCAAGCGGACTCATCAGCATCCCGTTCAGTAAAATCACAGAGGCGTTCACTCACCTTCACGACTTCGCGGGAGGCCTGTGTCTGCAATTCCTTGATGAACTTTTCCTTATTCCACTTCAAAGGATTTCTCCGTCAGAAAGGCCATTCGACATTATTGAACAAAAAAACAACACCTGAATTTACCAACAACTGCAAGAAAAACACATCGTCTTTTTCGGTGTGAGTCGCAGGCGGGATCATGATGCTGATTTGCCACACCTGATTCTCCTTCCTATATTCTCCTCCGCGTTCAGGTATTAACACATGACAGATTCATCCATGCCACAATCCAAAGCGGTCGTCCTCCTGGTGATCACTGCCCTGTTATGGAGCACCGGCGGTTTTCTGGTGAAATCCATCAACTTGAACCCCTTTGCCATCGCCGGAGCGAGGAGTCTCATCGCGGCCCTTGTAATCACGATGATGATAAGGAAACCGCTGTTTACGTGGTCACCCTATCAGTGGGGCGGAGCGGTAACCTATGCCGCGACAGTCATTCTCTATGTGGTTGCCAATAAACTGACAACGGCGGCGAACGTCGTTCTGCTGATGTACACCGCACCCATATCCGTCATTGCCTTCGCACCGTGGTTCCTAGGAGAGAAATCATCAGTGAGGGACTGGCTAGCTGTTCTCTCCATCATGACCGGCATCGTTATCTTCTTCCTGGATAGACTTTCACCAGCCGGATTCTTGGGCAACATTCTGGCGGTCCTGAGTGGAATCAGCTTCGGATGGATGACGCTCTTCCTTCGTAAACAGAAACGGGGATCGCCTGTGGAGTCGGTACTCTTGGGTAACCTTATTGCCGCGGCTGTCGGAATGCCATTCTTGTTTCGATCGGAGATTCCCCATGTCGAGGAGATCGGCTTGTTGCTCGCGTTGGGTGTTCTTCAGCTCGGCGTCTCGTACCTGCTCTACAGCCGCGCGATTAAGCACGTAGAGGCTTTTCAGGCCGTCCTTGTCACCATGCTGGAACCAATCCTGAATCCAGTCTGGGTATTCCTTCTCCACGGCGAGCGACCCTCCCAGTGGGCAATTGCCGGTGGTATCTTAGTCCTATTAACGGTGGCTTTGCACGGTCTTGCATCAAACCGTTCCTCAACGCCATCAGTCAGGAGAACCGGGGGCCACGGTCCGGCGCCATAGCCGTCGAATGCTCAGCGATACCGAAACGGGATCCAACTGCGACCCCTCAAGTTTCCGCCAGACAGGAGTGTAAACTGAAATCACCGCTGAGATCCTTTCGGAGATTTCAACCTCCATTCCCAACATCCCCTCAATGGACGTACCGCCGGAATTACTCGCCTTCATTCCCTCCCAGATGTCGGACTTCTCATGGCGAGCATTTATCCTTACATAGGGAAAGAAAATGCGGACAACCGGAGTCTGCCGGATTGCATGCAGACTTAAGAAAACTTTCTGTCCGGGCTTATACCCGAGATCGCTCTGAGACCAGGAAAAATCGTATTTCCCTGAAGCTCCGAGAACCAACGGAAACTCCGAGCGGTGCCACCATTCGAAATTGAGAGAGGAGGTGGTCACTCCTCTGCCGAGGGCAAAATGGCGATGCTGAAGTAAATCGGCTTGCAGCGAAAATGGGTTCACCTCGTAACTCTTCCCCGATGGGAGTGTCAAATCGGTGCCAAGGAACAACCGGGTTCCCGGGCCGAATGATTGATTCCTGGCAAGCCACCGTACACCGAGCCGGACATCTCCAACTCCCCGGACTGACTCAGTACGATGGTGGCTGTCCTCGTGTGCCGCCTCTTGATCCCAGTTCAAGAAAGGGACAGAAGCTATAAGATTCACCTCCGGGGTCAATCCATAAATGATGAATCCGTCAGCTGTCTGAAGTCGGATCGAGCCGATGTGACCGTCGCCGTCTTCACCGGAAATGTCTGAACCCTGCCGGGCTGAGAACCTGCTGGGCTCCAGGCGCGAAATCATATAATTGCCGCCTGCCACCCATTGTCCTTCTGTCAGTCCGAGACCCTCTGTGCCGCTTCCGACCGGAAGCGTGGGATTGCTTCAGAGGGGTCACTGCCCGAAGAGAACAGTGAAACCTAAAAATATCGTTATTGCTATATATTTTTTCATTTCAAGTGTTGAATTTAGTCTTTTTCATTTAGTCGAAAAACACATTCTTAATCCTAATCGATTCTTGGACTTGACTCAACAACCGAAATAGTTAAGCAAAGAACAAACATAAAAAATATATTTCATTATACTACCGTTTGATTACATCCATTAACATTTCATTTTTTGGACGTAATGTTATACCCGATTCAAATTCAACCGGGATTTCACGACGCAGGTTTAATTGAAACTGTTTTGAAATAATACTCAAAATAATCTGGGATTCCATCATGGCAAATGCATTACCAATGCACATACGGGGTCCTGCACCAAAAGGCATGTACACCCATTTATTTAAATTATTTACTACATCCGGATGGAACCGCTCAGGATCAAATCCTTCGGGATTTTCCCAATAATCTGGATGATGGTGCATTTGGAAAATAGATACACCAACCGTTGCACCCTTGGAGATTGCAAATCCATCAATGGTATCATCTTCAAGAGCTTCCCTTCCAATTCCCCAGACTGAAGGAATATACCGCATGGATTCCTGGATCACCATCTTACAATATTGAAGTTGAGGAATCATGTCAGAAGAAAATTCATTTCCAGTAAATACAGAATCTAATTCATTCTGAAGTTTTTCTCGAACCTGTGGGTGCAATGAAAGAAGATACCAGGTCCACACCATTGTGTGTGCAGTTGTTTCATGCCCAGCAATAAATAAAGTGAGAATTTCATCAAAAAGCTGTTGGTCATCCATTCCAACATTTGATTCTTCATCAGTCAATTCTATCAAAGAAGTCAATAAATCATCCGGTCTTGAATTCATTTTTCTTCGGTTTTGGATAATGTTTTTAATTACTGATTGTAGAAAGGAAAATGCTTCATGAAATTCACGGTTTGATTTTGCAGGAATCCATTTCGGCATTTTTACAAAGGATTCCATACGTTTTTTTGACCATTCCAACACAATATTGACTGCATCAGAAGCATCTTTAGAAAAAATGTTGGTATCCTGGCTGAATAAACATTTCACAACAATTTCCAATGTCAAATCCCTCATATCATATTCGATATTAACAGGAGTTTTTTCCAGAGCTTGTTTTTCCCACTGCAGGATCAACTTTTTTGTGGAATCCACCATGATTTCCTGAAACTGCCTGATTTGTTTATGGTGGAAAGCAGGTTGGATCATTTTTCGATGTTTTCTCCAATATTCACCCTCACTGGTCACCAATCCTTTTCCCAAAATGACTTTTAATTCATCATAGAAAAAATTCTTCACATAATTCTTGTAATTTGTTTGAAGCATGTGTCGGATATAGGTGGGCTCAGCAAGATAAATTATCTCGTGCCTTCCTACATTAAATTTATAAATAGATCCCATTTTTTTCAACATGTTCATTTGCATGGTGAATTTATCAGCCTGAAATTCTTTGAGATGGCCCGTAATTGGGTGGCCCGGATCAAAAGGGATTTCTTTTATCGGAATGTGATTCATTTAAAAGTCAGCCGAAGGTTCAGATACACATGATACAAATAACAGTGCTACGATGGAAAAACTACTCTTCATCATCAATGATGATCTTCTTTTTAAAGATTCTGATTTTTTCGTCACCGGTTATATCTTCATCATCAAGTTCAATTACGATTGATTTACCATCTTTGGAAAACCATTCCATTCCCTTGCCCAATCCCTTTAAATCTTCCATGTCAACTTTTTCACCATTTATCTCAACGACAATTGATGTGTCTCCATTAACAATTTCCGTTTCAACTTCAACCCGCATTTCATGACT
>DCAL01000099.1:0-220 GCA_002311975.1 Fidelibacterota bacterium UBA1134
GCCGCGCAGCTTGTTCACCACGAGAGTGGCAAGGGCTTCACCTTCCAAGTCTTCGGCTATGATCAGCATGGTCTTGCCGGCCTGGGAACTCTTCTCCAGAATCGGAAGGAGATCTTTCATGTTACTGATCTTCTTATCATGGATAAGTATGCTGGGATCTTCCAGAACCACTTCCATGTTTTCGGAATCAGTCACGAAATACGGAGACAGATAGCCGCGG
>DCAL01000099.1:326-9877 GCA_002311975.1 Fidelibacterota bacterium UBA1134
TCTTCCACCGTGATGACACCATCCTTGCCGACCTTTTCCATAGCATCCGCGATGAGGTCTCCAATCTCAGGATCGTTGTTTGCGGAAATAGAGGCAACCTGGGCAATCTCTGTCTTGCCCGGAAGATTGCGGCTCTGAGATTTCAACTCTTCCACAACAACAGCCACCGCTGCATCAATACCACGCTTTATCTCCATGGGATTTGCTCCGGCGGTGACATTCATCATCCCTTCACGGATGATGGCCTGAGCAATGAGGGTAGCAGTGGTGGTACCATCGCCAGCCACATCAGAGGTCTTGGAAGCCACTTCCTTCAACATCTGAGCACCCATGTTTTCTACATTATCTTCAAGTTCCACTTCCTTCGCCACCGTAACACCGTCTTTGGTGGAAGTAGGAGCACCGAACTTCTTTTCAATGACGACATTGCGACCTTTCGGTCCGAGCGTAACTTTCACTGCATCGGCCAGCTTGTCTACGCCGGCCTTGAGTTTGGCTCGCGCCGCGGCACTGAACTCAATCTGTTTCGCCATTACTCAATCTCCTTATTCAATTAACTATGATTATGCTATAAGATAGCGAGGATGTCGCTCTCTCTCATGATGACGTATTCAGTGCCATCTACTGTAACCTCAGTTCCGGAGTATTTACCAAACAGAACCTTGTCACCTGTCTTCAATGAAGGCTTAATTAGGGTTCCAGCGTCACTAACCTTGCCAGGACCGACAGCCATCACTTTCCCCTGCTGGGGCTTTTCTTGCGCTGTATCCGGTAGGATGATACCGCCCGCGGAAACATCTTCCGCCTCGGCGGGCTCAACAACTACACGATCAGCTAAAGGCTTAATCTTGAGTGCCATTTTTGTTTAACTCCTATCTATTGTTATCAGTTTTAGTTAACCTGCTTATTTCAGCGTTGAATTTACAATACCTAGAAAACAAAAGTCAATGATTTTCTGGCAGACTCATTTGGAGAGTGCTAAAAGGTGGAAGCCGGCACAAATAAGCGTGCGATTGCCGCCTAACTTAAATAATTAGCCAGCGTGTCTGTCTCGCGACCAAGAATTACGGAATCGCCACGTCGGTTTGCTGCTCAGAATGGGCGTAAATGCCAAAAATAGTTTCTAGAATGTCAATAAGTTCTTTATTAGGATTATGATAGAGTAAACAAATTGAAACAGGTTTGAACTTCGAGGCTAAAATGATCGAAAAAAACATTGTCCTCATTGTGGGGCAATACAGGCAAAAAAACATGGAAAACAATCCAATAAAGCTCAACGATGGTATTGTCATATTTGTCATGAAAGTTATCAACGGTATAATCCAAATGTCTGGTCAGCCAATAGACTCATATGGTTTAAGAAGTGGATTATTGAAGGGTTTAGTGTGAGATAATTATCTGAACTAAGTGGTTATAGTCCACGAACCCTGCATCGAATTATTGCAAGTCTTTTGGAGGCGCCTCCAAAAGAGATTAAGTCTCTCCATTCCCATAAATATATCGTTTTAAATGGAACGTTCATTCAGGACAGAAGAGGCGTATTTGTTGTGATGGACGGCACCACAAATCAAGCGATGGCCAGTCGCGCCAGTTTGAATGAAAATATTCTATCTTTAGTATCATTATTTGAAAATCTTGCATCTCAAGGTTTAGCACCCATTAATGCGACTGTAGGACCATCACAGATGATGAAATAATCGGAGCCATGAAAAGACTAAACAATCGCCCAAGAAAATGTCCTGGGTTCAAAACGCCCAATCAGGTATTCTTCCATGAGTAATCAACTGTTGCACTTGCTACTTGAATCCAGGTTATGAAGAAATTCCTAATCCTTCGTTTCTGATTATTTTTTAGGCGTCCAGTCTTTTACTTCAAAGTCCCCTGCACCCTCACTGTCTTGATTGTTGAATCCTTGGAAACCTGTAGAAGAATCATAAGTAACGGTGAAGAAACGCTCGTTAGCATTAAAACTGTTTTCACTAACTCCCTTCAGCTTATCCAGAGCCTTACCGATTGAAGTCAGCCACCCTTCAAAGGAAAGCACCTCTGATCAGCATCCCTTCACCGTTGAATGTCACCTCGTTTATTCAATTGAGAGGATAAACGTCCGGCCGCCTGTCGCGGTAGAACATCGTCCTGGCATGGGATTGGGCCACTTTCGCGAGGTCAATATCTGTCACCAGAACGAAATCTTGATCTCGGGGCGCTCTCGCCAAAACATCGCCGGAGGGTGACGCGACAAAGGATTCGCCGGCAAAATCCATCTCGCCCTCTCTGCCGACACGATTCGCCAGCGCACAGTAGTATCCATTCTGGAATGACGCTACCTGAAGCTCCGCCTCGTAAAGCCCTTCCGGCCACTCCCCCACTGTTCCCGCCTGCGGGATCACCACAACCTCCGCGCCTTTGAGTCCCAGGGCACGCATGTATTCAGGATAGTGACGATCGTAGCAGATGGCCACACCCACCTTTCCCGCCGATGTATCGTAAACCGGCGCACCGCGGCCTCCGGGAGTATAGTAATCCTTTTCGTAGAAACAGGCGTAATCGGCGATGTGGACCATCCGTGTAACGCCCAGTAGAGTGCCGTCGGAATCGATGACAGGCGATGAATCGTAAGTTCTGTCTTCCTCACGCTCGAAGAGGTTGATGATCACCGTCATCCCCAACTCTTTCGCTTTCGCGGCGAACGCATCAGTGGTGGGACCGGGGACGGTCTCAGCCAGCATTAGGACGTCTCCTCTGGCGCGGTGCTGGGGGTAGAAGCAGGTGAAGGCCAGTTCGGCATAGACGGCAAGCTGTGCCCCCTGTTGGGCGGCTTCTTCGAGATGCTTCAGGCCGCGGTCGATGTTCTCTTGCTTGTCTTCCGTAGCCTGCTGCTGGATGAGGGCGATCTTCATGGAATACCGATGAGAAATTCACCACTACAGCCAGAAGAAGCAAAACAAATATCCAATTAAATCTCAGATAAGACGCAGCGTCCTGTCAGTGAGAATGGGAACTCATTTAAGCGTCAAGCTTCTACCAAGTCGAGACTACACTACGCTGATTCCGCTCCCATTTACTCCCAATCCGATTTCATCACTCTCCGGATGTTCCAGTAGATGCCTCGACAGTTGTGCCAGAATTTCCCTCCTGATGATTCGCTTGATGGGCCGTGCGCCGTACTCGCGCTGATAACCGTGCTTCACCAGATGATCCTTCACTGAGGCGTCAATGTTCACCGCTATGTTTTGTAACGCCAGCTTCTGCGCTAGTTCATCCAAATGAATGTCCACAATCTGACGGATGATGCTCTCATCGAGATCGTTAAAGGTGATAATCTCATCAATCCTGTTCAGGAACTCCGGCCGCATCTGACGATTCAGATCCGGGTGGCTCATGTTGGATGTCATGATAATGATGGTATTCTTGAAATTAACTGTGCGCCCCTTTGCGTCCGTCAGCCGCCCGTCATCCAGAATCTGAAGCAGAATGTTCAACACTTGCGGATGCGCCTTTTCCATTTCGTCGAACAGGATGACTGCGTACGGTCGCCGCCTGATCTTCTCCGTCAGCTGTCCCCCTTCGTCATAGCCAATATATCCCGGCGGACTGCCGATCAGTTTGGAGATGGAGTGCTGTTCCATATACTCACTCATATCGATGCGCACGAGGGCTCGTTCATCGTCAAATAGTGTTTCGGCAAAGGTCTTGGCCAGTTCTGTCTTTCCGACCCCCGTGTTGCCCGTAAAGAGAAATGTACCGATGGGACCATCGTCATCGGCCACACCCATTTTCGACATCCTGATAACATCGGAAGTGAGCTTGAGCGCCTCCTCTTGTCCCACTACCCTGTTCCGCAAATGATCCTCCAGATGAAGCAGCTTCTCCTTCTCTCCCGACAGCATCTTGGTGACAGGAATGCCGGTCCATTTCGAAACGATCTCAGCCACATCTTCCGTATCCACTTCCAGTTTCAGGAATCTGTTTTCTTTCAGGGAATTGGACAGTTCCTCGATTGTTTTATCCAACTGAGGGATATCGCTGTACTGCAGCTTGGCTGCTTTCTGGTAATCCTGTTCCCTCTGCGCCGCTTCCGAGTTACGCCGTAGCCGATCCAGTTCTTCCTTAAGGTTGTGCACACGGTTGACATTCTCCTTCTCTTCCTCCCACTTCTGGACGTCTGTTTCCAGTTCACTCTTAATTTCGTTTATCTCCCGGGTGATATCACCGAGACGCTCCTTCGACCGAGAATCTTTCTCTTTTTTTAGCGCCTCTCTCTCTACTTCCAATTGAAGCAGTTTCCTGCGTGCCAGATCGATAGCCTCGGGAGCCGAATTCATCTCCATGCGCAACTTGGCGGAGGCTTCGTCCATGAGATCGACAGCTTTGTCAGGAAGGAACCTGTCCGGTATGTATCTGTCGGACAGCGTGGCCGCGGCGATAAGGGCCGCATCCTTGATTCTGAGTCCGTGGTGCAGCTCATACTTGTCTTTGATTCCTCTCAGGATCGTGACCGTATCCTCAACGTTCGGCTCAGCGATATAGACTTTCTGAAATCGCCTTTCCAAGGCCGCATCCTTTTCGATATACTTCTGATACTCGTTTAGTGTGGTTGCTCCCACAACGCGCATCCTGCCTCGGGCCAATTCCGGCTTGATCATATTCGAAACGTCCATCTGCCCTTCCACAGCGCCGGCGCCTACAATGGTGTGTAACTCATCGATGAAAACTATTATTTCACCATCCGCCTCCACCACCTGCCGGATAAAGTTCTTGAGCCTCTCTTCAAACTGACCTCTGAACATGGCGCCCGCCACCATGGCGCTCAGATCGAGGGCAATGATCTGTTTCCCCTCAAGGTTCTCAGGGATATCACCTTCGATGATTCTCTTCGCCAACCCTTCAACCACAGTTGTCTTACCTGTTCCCGGCTCGCCAATCAGCACAGGATTATTCTTGGTCCTGCGTGAGAGTATCTGAATGATGCGGCGTATCTCGTCTTCGCGCCCTATAACGGGATCGATTTTCCCCTCTTGCGCCAGTTCTGTGAGGTTGATTCCGTACTGCTTGACCGCGTCAACGCCGTTTTCTGGGTTCAATTGCTCATTTATCTGATTCATGGAAGTCTCCTTCTGTTTACACCCTTTAGCATGCATAACCCGTGCCACTCTCATGAAACGGCTGTTTGTTTGTCATATTGACAATATTGCCTGTCAAATGTTCTTTCAGGTGGCATTCTGTCAGTCTTGCGGCCCGCTCTAATCGTTTCCATGAGAGCGCTTTTCTGCCTATTTTCCCCTCTTCACGGTGAGTAATGCAGAATGACAGCCAGCACACAATTTGATCTGACCGGAAAGGTAGCCGTCATCACCGGCGGCTCAAGGGGTATCGGCAAATCCATCGCTCACTGTTTCGCTGATGCCGGCGCCAGCATAGTAATTGCCAGCCGAAAACAGGAAGGGCTTGACAAGGGAGCGAAGGAGATCGAAAAAAGTGGTGCATCCGTTCTCACTGTAGCTACTCATACAGGAAATGATGAGGCTGTCCAAATGCTGGCTTCAAAGACCATGGACACTTTCGGCGCTATTGATATTGTCGTTAATAATGCAGCTACAAATCCCTATTTTGGTCCTCTATTCGGTTCAGACGAAAGTCACTGGGACAAAATCTGGCAAGTCAATGTGAAGGGATACTACAAAGTGGCGAATGCTTGTCTCAAGAGTATGCGCGACCGCGGCGGCGGAAAGATCATCAATGTGGCGAGTATTCTGGGGAAGATTCCCGGTTCCGGCATGGGAATCTACAGCATAAGTAAAGCAGCGGTCATCATGCTGACAAAAGTGATGGCGCAGGAGTTGGCGCAGGATAATATTCAGGTGAATGCGATTGCGCCGGGATTCGTGAAAACCGACTTCAGCCGCGCCCTGTGGCAGAATGAAAGGCTTCACGGCGCCATTATCAGGCAAATTCCCAAGGGACGCATGGCCGATCCTGACGAGATTGGCGGTATTGCGCTCTATCTCGCCTCAAGTGCCTCCGATTACACTACAGGAGAAACGATCTTTGTTGACGGCGGACAGTCACTTGGGCCGTCCATCTAATTTCATGCAGAGGAAAACATGACTGAGCTGAACAAAACAGATATCGCCGCCAAAGTAAGAAAGTTTGTAGCGGATGAACTGATTCCGCTGGAACAGGAGTTTCTCCTCAATGGATTTCTCTCGGTTTCGGAGACTCTGGAGGAAAAGCGACAGCTCGCCAAAAAGGAAGGTCTATGGACGCCATATCTCCCCAAATCGGATGGTGGACTTGGTCTCTCCCTTACTCAATTTGCAGTGGTGAGTGAAGAACTCGGTCGCACGCCGCTAGGACATTACGCCCTCAACTGCCAGGCGCCTGATATCGGAAACATTGAACTGATCTCGCTCCACGGCACCGGTGACCAAAAACATGCTTTTCTCGAGCCTCTCATAAAAGGAGAGATTCGCAGCTGCTTCGCCATGACTGAACCGGAGAATCCGGGCTCTAATCCTGTGCTCCTTGACACGTCAGCCCACAGAGACGGAAAAGATTATGTGATCACCGGACACAAATGGTTCACCAGTTCCGCTGATGGAGCTTCATTCGCTGTTATCATGGCAATCACAAATCCGGAGGCCGATAGTAAGTATCACAGGGCCAGCATGGTCCTCGTCCCGATGAATACACAGGGACTGGAGATCGTGGGAAATATACCTGTCATGGGCGACACCGGCGAGGATTATGCCAGTCATTCGGAATTGCGATTCACGGATTGTCGCGTCCCTGATGAGAATCTTCTCGGTCCAGAGGGTGAAGGCTTCCGTCTGGCTCAGGAGCGGCTCGGTCCCGGGAGAATTCACCACTGCATGAGATGGATAGGGATCTGCGAGCGCGCGTTTGATCTCATGTGCAGACACGCCTCCCGCCGTCGCATCACTTCTGATAGTCTTCTTGCGGATCAGGCCATCGTAAAGGCATGGATTGCTGAGAGCCGGGCGGAAATCAATTCGGCGCGTCTTATGGTGCTTGACGCTGCTGGAAAAGTGGAACGCCGCGGGACCGCCGGGGCGCGGGTTGAAATCTCACTCATTAAGTTCTACGTTGCCAATATCCTCCAAAAAGTCCTTGATCGAGCCATCCAGACACATGGCGCCCTCGGTATGACTGACTACACTCCCCTCGCCTACTGGTACCGTCACGAACGGGCAGCCCGCATCTATGACGGACCGGACGAAGTACACAAACTGTCCGCCGCAAAGCAGATACTGAAGAAGTACTCTTCGAAGTAAGCCGTGACCTATCACGAGGATATCATTGACGTCCGTCCGGACGAGAGGTTGGATACTGGATCCTTGAACGAGTACTTGAATGGATCACTTGAGGGAACGCTGAATAAGCTGAAGGTTCGTCAATTCAGCGGCGGCGCGGCCAACCTCACTTACCTGCTCGACTACGGTACACACGAATATGTTCTCCGACGCCCCCCGCTCGGCCCCGTGGCCCCTACCTCCCACAACATGGCGCGGGAATATCGCGTCCTGTCGGTTCTGTACACGGCATTCCCCTATGCCCCCAGGGCTTTCCTTTTTTGTGATGACAATGATGTCATCGGTGCCCCCTTCTTCATTATGGAGAGGAAGCGAGGCGTAGTGGTACGGAAGAAGATGCCGGAAATTTTTACCACGATCAAGGACACTCCCCGACGCATCAGCGAAGCACTCGTGGACCGACTGGCGGAGTTTCACGCAATTGATTTCGCAACGCTGGGGCTTGGCGATCTCGGCAGAGCGGACGGATTCGTTCAGCGGCAGGTACAAGGGTGGTTCAAACGATGGCAGGAGGCGAAACACGAAGAACTGAAGGAGATGGATGATCTTTATGCGTGGCTCACTGAGAATCTACCGTCAGCCACCGATGCTTCCCTCATCCATAATGACTACAAACTGGATAACCTCATGTTCTCCCCCACCGACCCCGGAGAGATGATAGCTGTCTTCGATTGGGACATGTGCACCCTTGGTGACCCACTGAACGATCTCGGTGCGCTGCTGTGCTACTGGAGTGAGCCGTCCGATCCGCCGTTCTTCCAAAAAGCCGCCATGATGCCCAAAGATAGCCGTTTCATGTCACGGCAAGAACTGGTTCAAAGGTACGCTAATAAAAGCGGGCGTGATCTGACGAGTATCACATTTTATCACGTGCTGGGGCTTTTCCGGCTGGTTGGCATTGTTGCCCAGATCTATATCCGGTTTGTCCGGGGTCAGACTAAGGATAAGCGTTTTACCGAATTCGGCGAGATGATTCCTCTTATAGCAAGATATGCTCTCGCACTCATCAAAGGATAGACCGGTTCCCTAGAGGCCGTGAGGGGCCTCGTCACCACGTCAAGGCACCGCTACCCGGGCAAAACCGTTATAGGTAAGACTCCCAAGATACAGCATGCCCTCATGCTCCTCCACACTTGTGATGGGCGAGAACGACTCAGGTGATGGATCCTGAAGGTTATGAAGAATGTTTCCATTTCCGTCAATACCGAGAACAAATCCGTAATGCTCCGGCGCCGGCTGCATGGACTCGGGCAGTCGAATGATAAGCTTTCTCATGAACGGCTTCTGAGACAGGTTGTCGAGAATATCCTTGCGCGTTGAAGGGAAAGCAATCCAGAATGTTCCTTTACCGTCAGAAGAAATCCCATCCGGAATTCTGGGCAGATTCTCAGCAATTATTTCAGATGTTCCGGTCTTCTCGCCCGAAATCCACACCTTCTGCACCGTGTATGAACTTGTCTCATTCACGAGCACAAAGGTCTGATCTGGACTGACGGCCACACCGTTGGCAAAATAGAGTCCTTCCTTCACGACGCTGGTCTCTCCTGTTACGGGATTGTACACCAATAATCTTCCGTTGCCGCGGTGTTCAAGTATCTCAGACCGATAATCCTCAATGCCGAACTTGTGTGATGCATCGGTAAAATAGATGGTGCCATTTTCAGCAATATCCACATCATCGGTGAACTTAAACGGGACGCCGCCAGCTTCAGTGGCAAGAACAGTCAGTTCTCCTTCGGGTGACACCGACAAAAGCCCTTCCTTGGCATCACAGATGATGAGATTACCGTTCCCGTCAAACTCCATTCCGAGAGGTCGCCCGCCTGTGTTGACAAACAGTTCACCATTTTCTCCGCTACTGTCGTAGCGTAGGACGCGGCCGTCTTCATACGGCGCATAGATCCGGCCCTCGCTGTCCACGTCAATATCCTCGGGACCGATTCCATCTTCCTTTCCGAATACATCAGCTTGTGCCAGATAGTTGTTGGGAGCAAACTCTCCTTCAAGCGCTGGTGCCAGAGGCGCCTCCCACGCGAGTGGTTCAACGGCTACGGGCCAGAGCATCAGGTACAGCACAAGCAAAATCACAATCACCAGAATTATCTTCCCGATTCTCCTCATTGTTATCTTCTTCTTCTTATGCTCATATTCCTGAGTCGCTTATACAAATCGTCCTCTTCAATGAGGCTGGAAGCGGGGATACAGGTCTACACTCTC
>DCAL01000104.1:0-321 GCA_002311975.1 Fidelibacterota bacterium UBA1134
CAGGATGAATGCCGGCGCTTACGGTAACGAGATATCGAACTTCCTGATCCTCATGAATGTCATCACCCCCGAAGGAGAACCAAAGACCTATCTAAAGAGCGAAATAGATTTCCGCTACCGCTATTCTTCGCTCACCGATCGTGAAATTCTTTTATCGGCGCAGTTTGAGTTCGAGAAGGGGTTGCCGGAAAAAATCGCCGAACTGAAAGCCAAATCCAGCGCCAGCCGCAAGGCGTCGCAACCACTCAGGTTCCGCTCCGCCGGCAGCGTTTTTAAGAATCCGTCCCACGCCGAAGCCGCCGGCTACCTCATAGACAAGGC
>DCAL01000104.1:418-732 GCA_002311975.1 Fidelibacterota bacterium UBA1134
CGCCGGCTACCTCATAGACAAGGCAGGTCTGAAGGGGAAACGATTAGGTGACGCTGAAATCTCCCCGCGGCACGCCAACTTCTTCGTCAATCACGGTAAGGCATCGGCGGAGAATATTGCTGATTTGATCCGGACAGCACGCAAAGAAGTCAAGGAAAGATTCCATATCGATCTTGAACTTGAGATAAAGACGCTCGGTTTTCCTCAAGGATACTTTGATGCGTAAGAGACAGATGATGCACCTCAAACGAAAGCACAAATCCAAAAAACGGATGACTGAGTGGGTCTCCCCGCTTGTGCGAACAGCAAGTGTG
>DCAL01000104.1:778-3211 GCA_002311975.1 Fidelibacterota bacterium UBA1134
GGGATCGGTTGGGACGCTGGTTTTCTTCGCCTTTGCCTGGGCGAATTCGCTCGATCACTTCGATCTTGAGAAAATCACAGTGGCAGGAGAGAGTCATCTGCAGCGGGAAGATGTACTGAAGTGGATTGATCTGCCCCGTTTTCCCTCCCTCATGGATATCAACTTGAGAGCCATTCAGCAGAAATTGGAGGATCACCCTTTCGTCAAGGGCGCGAGAATCAGCAGAGATTTCCCCTCAACGTTAAATATTAATGTCATCGAACGGTCCCCTATCGCTTATCTGAACCTCTCTCCTTTCATCATGATAGATGCGGACGGCGTCATTCTGCCGACCGAGAACAGCAGCTTCGATTTCGACATCCCCACCCTTACCGGTTTCAATCCAGCGAAGGAACTCTATCCGACTGGGGAACGGTGCCTCTCCCAAAAAGTGATGGAAGCGGTAGAATATCTCGATTTAATCAGGACGAATTTTACCAGTCTCTACAGTGACATATCTGAAATGAAGGTAGATGCGGGCGACGAATATGCTATTATTCTGGCGAGACGTCCCACCCAGATCTATCTCGGCGCTGCAGAGGTGCCGCATCAGCTCAATATGCTGAGAAGATTTGCGTTCACAGTTTCGGGCATCCGCTCGCTGCACGATTACAAATATATTGATCTCCGCTACAGAAACCAGATAATCGTCAGGGAAAGAACGTGAGGAACTGATTATGGCTCAAGAGAGAGGAACATGCGTCGGTCTCGATATTGGAACCACCAAGATATGCTGCGTCATTGCGCAACACGACGAACAGGACTCCCGACTGAAACTCCTTGGTACGGGAGTTGCCCCATCCGAGGGCGTGAAACAAGGTATCGTCATTGATATTGATGAGACTATCCAATCTATTGAATCCGCTGTTCACAAAGCGGAGAAGATGTCCAATCTTAAGGTTTCCAGCACTTATGTCGGCATTTCCGGTGAGCACATCAGAGGCATCAATACGCAGGGTGCCATCGCCGTTTCAAAAAACGGCCACCCGGTAAACTATGAACATGAGATTTCTAACGCCGATATTAACAGAGTCCTCGAGATGTCGAAGGCTATCTCCCTCCCCGTTGACCGGGGCATCCTCCACATTCTGCCTCAGGAATACGTGGTGGACGAACAGGGTGGTGTCAAGAATCCCCTGGGGATGGTAGGGAGGCGGCTGGAAGCACAGGTACACCTTGTTACGGGCGCCACATCAGCAGCAAAAAATATCAGCAAGTGCGTGGAGGAGGCGGGCATCGAAGTGAACGGCCTCATCTATCAGCCTCTGGCATCGGCAGCGGCCGCCCTGGAGCGTCATGAAAAAGAGTTGGGCGTCGCCCTGGTAGATATCGGCGGCGGGACAACGGATGTTTCCGTTTTCTTTGACAGTGCTGTACGACATTCTGCTGTTATCGGGCTGGGCGGCAACAACATTACCAATGACATCGCCATGATGACTCAGATTTCCATCGAGGAGGCTGAAATCGTCAAGATTAAATACGGTTCTGCGAAGGCATCTATGGCATCTACGGATCTTGAAGTGGAGCTGCCGCACAAACCCGGCGAGGTGGCCAGAAAGATCTCCGAACATGAGGTTTCCAGATATGTGGAAGCACGGATGAAAGAGATCTTCAATATGGTAGAACGTGAAATCAGCCGCGCCGATGTGAACGGTCCGGTCAGTTTTGGCATTGTCCTGACAGGCGGCGGTGCACTACTCAAGAATATTTCAGGTCTGGCTGAGGAAGTACTCGGCGGACCCGTGAAGATCGGTATACCAAGGGGTTTGAGCGGTATCATGGATATTGCCGCGAGCCCCATCTACGCCACCGCCATCGGACTGGTCCAGTTCAGTTCTACTGTAGCTTCGGATATTAATCTCGGAACAGACCGCGAACCGCCGGTCTCGCAGGCTTTTCGGCGCATGAAGGGGTGGTTCAGTGAGTTCTTCTAAGAATCTTTGACAAATCTCAGACAAAAAGGAGTCGAAAGACTGAAGACAACATCAACAAAACGGAGCTCTGATATTTCAGACTGAGAATAGCAGTCAGCTTCGCGGGAGAGTAAAAGAAGGAGGGAATCATGCTGTTCGAATTCGACGCACTAGCAGACCAGAAAGCAAGGATCAAGGTGATCGGAGTAGGAGGTGCAGGCGGAAATGCCATCAACCGGATGATATCTGCGGGCCTCAGCGGCGTTGACTTCATCGCCATCAATACGGATGCGCAGGACTTGGAAAACAACAAGTCAGAGACGAGAATACAGATTGGAAAGAACCTGACGAAAGGGTTAGGAGCGGGAGCAAAAGCCGATGTGGGCCGGGCCGCAATGGAATCGGAAAAGGAGGCAGTGACATCCATTATGGAAGCGGCTGATATGGTCTTCGTCACAGCCGGCATGGGCGGCGGCACCGG
>DCAL01000104.1:3265-3675 GCA_002311975.1 Fidelibacterota bacterium UBA1134
CACGACCGTTCAATTTCGAGGGCCCCAAGCGGATGAGAAGGGCTGACTCCGGAATTGATGAGCTACAGAAGAATTGTGATACGCTCATCTCTATCCCAAATCAGCAGCTCCTTTCCATCATTGACAAATCGACCACCGTCATTGAAGCATTTCGGATGGCCGATTCGATCCTGTTGCAAGCTACACGCGGAATCTCGGATCTCATCAATGTTCACGGCCTGATCAACCTCGATTTTGCCGATGTGGATACCATCATGCGGAACATGGGCGACGCCATCATGGGGACAGGTATTGCCGAAGGCGAAGAGCGATCCGTGCTGGCGGCACAACAGGCTATCTCCAGCCCGCTCTTGGACGATGTGAATATCCGCGGTGCACAAGGCGTGCTCGTGAATATAACCGGCGGCGAA
>DCAL01000104.1:3758-8682 GCA_002311975.1 Fidelibacterota bacterium UBA1134
TTGATGAAGCGACATCCATCATCTTCGAGGAAGCAGGTGATGACGCCAACATTATCTTTGGCGCTGTCATTGATCCCGATATGGGAGATCAAATCCACGTGACTGTTATTGCCACAGGCTTTGCCATGAGACCACTGCTCACGGAAGAAGAGTCATCTCGTAAGGAGAAGCTGCCAACATTCCGCAGAGAAGCAATTACCATTCATAACACGGTGAATGCACCGGCACATGAGGCGAAGAAATCCGAAGAAGCAGAATCGCCCGTACAGCCGAAAATAGATCCTGTCATCTTCAAGGATGACGATCTGGAGATACCAGCGTTTCTGAGGCAGAGGCATCAATAAGCATCCCCTGATTCCCTCAAACGGATGGTCTCACACCTCCCCGGAAAGGAAAACCCGCCCAGAGGAGGGTTTTCCTTTTTCAACAAAAACCTTGACGGGCATCTCATTAGATGATTGACATGCAGAAGCATCTGGGTTACCACATTCAAGGTTCTTTAGAGTGGGACAAACTATGTACGGGTGGGAGTCCTCAAACCTTCAAGGTTTGGAAAACCTCGAAGGTTTTTCTTAGAAGGACGGGAAGAAAGTAGGGGTCAGATTTCTCTGCTGGGGAAGATCCGTCAGGCGGCCTTGGCGACTCTGCCCGAACGGATGCAGGCGGTGCAGACGCGAATCCGCTTGACGGAGCCGTTCACAACGGCTTTAACCCGTTTGAGATTGGGCAGCCAGCGCCGTCGCGTCTTGTTGTGGGCGTGACTAACATTATTCCCCGAAGCTGGACCTTTACCGCATATTTCACAAACTCGTGCCATGGTTTCCTCTATTCTGGTTGCTTAAGAAGCATGCAAAGTTAGCGACGGCTGGTGAAAAGTCAAAAATGTTTGCGTCGCGTTGCAGTACTTCGACCGTTCTTCTCCCTGGTGGCATCTTTAGTCCAAATAGTCGTTGCAAATTCCGAGCGGGGAGCTCTAAATTCCCAAAAGGGAGTTGAGGTCTCTTCAACTTAATTTAGAGAGAATCAGGAGGGAAATCATGGAAATCATTGAAGTATTATCGCGATGGATTCATATTGTTGCCGGTATCATGTGGATCGGCCTTTTGTACTTCTTCAACTTCGTGAACAGCGCGTTCGCGCCCACAATGGACGGCGACACAAAGAAGAAGGTGGTTCCCGAACTGATGCCGCGGACACTCTACTGGTTTCGCTGGGGCGCGGCGTGGACTTGGGTTTCCGGTGTTGTCCTGTTGTTGCTTGTTTTTTATCACGGCGGATTGATGTTCGACCAAAGCCACGACTGGACAGGCGGCGCCTACATCATGCTCGGGGTCACATTTCTTGGCGTGTTTGTCTATGATTTACTTTTCAAGTCTGTCAAGAATACTCAGGCGGCGACGATTATCGGATTCATCCTCATCGTGCTCGCGGTCTATGGATTCAGAGAATATGGAAACTTTGAGTACCGCGCGTACGTCATCCACACAGGTACCATGTTCGGCACCATTATGGCCTTCAACGTCTGGTACCGCATCTGGCCGGCTCAAAAGCAGATTATCACGGCCACTAAGGAAGGTAATGCACCGGACTCAGCCATGCTGGCTCTGGCTGGTCTCAGATCCAAGCACAATACATACCTCTCTGTTCCGCTTGTGTGGACCATGATCAACGCCCATCATGAGGGAACTCCTCCTCAGAGTGACTGGTGGTGGCTCCCGCTTCTGATTCTCATAGGCTGGGGCGTCGTCTATCTGCTGTACCAGAATGCGGCAAAGAGGGTGAAAGGCTTTTAGAATCACCATCCATACCAACTCTTACCACAGATAGAAGAAGCCCCGGATTTCGGGGCTTCTTCTATTCAATAGTGTATTCTAGAATTCAGGTCAGCCCCTTCACATCGTGCAGCTTGTTCTTTCCGGACTGATAGAGCGCATACTGAAAGCCGTCTTTGATGGCCGCGGCGCCCGTGACTCCGTCCTTCCGCAGGGCAATGTAAGCTACTTGAAAACTTGGGTTGCCGTTGTGTTTCCCCATGATACGTTGAAGGGCTTTTTTGCACGCCTCTTGCGGCTCGTAACCTTGACGCATCAGCTCCACCACCAGAAAACTGCCGACCGTTTTAATGACTGCCTCCCCACGTCCCGTGGCGCCGGCCGCGCCGATATCATTATCGCAATACATTCCCGCGCCGATAATTGGACTGTCACCGATCCGTCCGTGAATCTTGAAGGCGAGACCGCTGGTGGTACATGCGCCGGCGAGATTGCCCTTCTCATCCTGCGTCAGCAGGGAAATCGTATCGTGATCTTCATTGGGGCCCCAGTTGTCCTTATCATTCAATCCTTCCTTCCATTTGAGCCACCCCTCCCTCGCTTTGTCCGTCAAAAGGTTGTCCTCCTTGAATCCGTGAATCAGGGCGAATCGTTTTGCCCCTTCCCCCACAAGCATCACATGGTCTGACCTCTCCATCACTTTCCTCGCTACGGAAATGGGGTGCTTGATATTCTGAAGGAAAGCCACCGAACCGGCATTGCCGGATGAATCCATGATGCACGAGTCGAGGGTAACGTGACCATCCTCATCAGGCAGACCGCCGTAGCCGACGCCGCCCATTTCAGGGTCTCCCTCCGGCACCATCACGCCGGCCTCCACCGCGTCAAGCGCCGAGTCACCTCGTTCAAGGACTTTCATGGCGGCACGGTTCGCCTCTACGCCAAAACTCCAGGTGGAGATGACAACCGGTTCACCCGTAGAACGGGAGATGCCTCTCGGTCCAGCCTTCACCCATGCCGCAGGAACAGCGGACGCAGCCAGAGTAGTCTTAATAAATTTTCGTCTTGAAATCATAATTGTCCTCTCCTTGGATTAGCATTACTATCCACGCCGCAGCGGCAGGCGGATTTCGAAGGTTGTCCCACTGCCGACCTCAGATGTCACGATTCTCACTTTCCCATCCTGAAAGTCTTCGATGATTCTCTTTGTCATACTGAGACCGACGCCCCACCCTTGCGACTTTGTGGTGTAACCCGGCCGAAAGACATTCTTCCAGTCACGGCGCGGAATGCCCCGTCCCGTATCCTTCACTGTGATGACCGCCTCATTCCCCATCGTTTTGCCATTGATCATAACCTGCCCATCAGGTTTATCAACTGAATCAATGGCGTTCTTCACAAGATTCTCAAGCGCCCATGAAAACAGTGTCGGCGTTGCTGTCACCATAACAGGATCGCCTTCCTCCAAACTGAGAGTAACATCACTGGCGAACTGAGGAAGCCGGCTCCGGTAGTAGTTCACTGTGGTTTGAATCAGAGCGCGCAGATCTATCTCTTCCATCTTAGGCGCCGATCCCATTCGCGCAAACCTGTCACTGATTTTCTTCAGTCTGTCAACATCATCAGCCATTTGGGCGGAAACTTCCGCGGCGGCTTCCGGCTTGTCCTGCAACCGTTCCAGCCATCCCATAAGGGATGAAACCGGCGTTCCCAACTGATGAGCGGTCTCGCGCGCCATACCGAACCAGATGTGTTGCTTTTCGGTATTACGAATCACCTGGAAGCCGGAGAACCCGAGAAAGATGAAAATCGCTACGGCACCAATCTCAATGAAGGGTAGAATTCTAAGCCGCCAAATGAGGACTGAATCGCCATAATGGAGAGAGCCTAGGTTTACTTCACTGATTCCGGGATAGTCTTCCGACTCAATTGATACTGTGAGCTGTATAGGTTCGTTCTGGCTGTCCATATTACGCATGAGCCGAAGGACAGCCTCCTCATCTAAGTCTTCACCTCCGCCAAGATTTCTCCAGTTGATGGGGCTTCCTTCGGAATCAGTGTGGATAACAGGAAACGTAACCTTCTGGATGATTTCGGTGAAAACAAACTCTAACTCGCTATCGGAGACTTCCGTGACGCCTTTGGCAATGAGCCGGGCATAGAGAGAGACAGTATCGCGACTCTCCTTTCTCAAATCGGCGATGATGGACTGAGTATAGAAGAAAAGGCCGGCCACAAGCGCAATAGCGCCCGAAAAAAGCGCCGCCTTGATGTTTCCGGCCTGTCGGTAGATTCTCATTTCTCCCCTCTCAGGGAAGAAATTACGGCGGAATGGCTACATGATATAGCCATTTTCCCGTAAGTACAGGATGATGGCGTCAACTTCGGACTCGAGGGTCATTTCACTCGTGTCAACCGTAATCTCAGCGTTTTCAGGCTCCTCATAAGGGTCATCAATTCCGGTGAAATTCAAGATCTCGCCTCTTCTCGCCTGAGCATAAAGTCCCTTCACATCTCTCTCCTCGCACACCTCCAGCGGACATTTCACAAAGACTTCAACGAACCGGCCGATTTCACTGCGGGCATACTGTCTCTCAGCCTGATAGGGCGAAATGAACGCGCAGACGGTAACGACCCCATGATTCACTAACAGTTCCGCCACAAAGGTCACTCTCTCAATATTCTTGTCTCTGTCCTTTTTGGAGAAGCCCAGATCGCGTGTCAGTTTTTTCCTCACCACGTCACCATCGAGGCGTTGGACACAGTAGCCCATCGTTCGGAGTTTCTCTACAAGAGGGATTGAGATGGTGGTCTTTCCGGCACCCGAAAGACCCGTCAACCAGATGGCCACGCCCCGCTCCTGATTCCGGCCCGGCTTTACCGCCTGTTCATCACTCATTCTGATAATACCTCCTCAAGATTGCTTCCACTTCCGGTCGGGTAAACTCTTCGGGAAGTCGCTCACCTTTCATGAGCATCTCCCTCACCTTCGAACCGCTGAGATAGATCTTCTCGTGGTCCATGGCACGGGAAGTTTTGGTGGTGGCCACGAGGTCAGTCCGTTTGCAATAGAATGCGTGCTCGAAAAACATCGGTTCGATACCCAATTCGTCGCGGGAGAAACGGTCAAAAATCCGCTGAGCGTCATAAGT
>DCAL01000104.1:8815-15177 GCA_002311975.1 Fidelibacterota bacterium UBA1134
GCCTCCCGCGGACCGGCGTAGCGCATGAAGGCGGGAAAGACAGAAAGGACGGTGTGGCGTTGGGGATAGTAATTGTTGAGAATAGCTTGGTAACAGTCCATTCTCACTTCCGCCGGAATATCATCACCCTTTGTTTCGCCCACGATGGGATGAAGCAGCAGCCCATCGACGAGCTCCAAAGCGCACTTGGTAATGTATTCGTGAGCGCGGTGAATAGGATTCCGCGTCTGAAAAGCAACGACCGTGCGCCACCCCATCTCCTGAAACTTCTGTCTCAGCTCCTGTGCTGTTTCTCGATAGGTGCCGAATCTCCCGTGGGACGGCAAGCGGAAAACCTTCACGTCGCCCGCAAGATAGTAGTTTCCCTGATCAAACAGTCTCGCTACGCCGGGGTGATCGCCATCAGTGGTCAGATAGACCTTTTTCGCCTCCTCTTCCTTGTCGTATTCGAAGATGTCCTGAACTGAAACAGTGCCAAATACCTCTCCCTCAGCCGATACAAGATTGACTGTTTCCTGATTTCCGATCTGTTTGCGCTCGGTATCACCGATAGGAAGGGTAATAGGAATTGTCCAGACGAGGCCATCGGAAAGGTACATATCGTTGAGCACACTCCCATAGTCGTCTTGCCCCATGAATCCTGTGAGTGGACTCAGTGCGCCGGAAGCTAGCATCTCGAAATCTGCCGCCGCCCGCCTGGAGAGTACCAGCGTGGGCGCATCAGACCGTTCGTCTTTGGGTGGATCGGCCAGAAGGTTAACAAGTGTGCCGCCGTGGGGGTCCATCATATATGTGGAATCTCTAACCTATACTTCCTGTTTTCAGGTGGGAAACTTACAAATAGCAAAGATCATCTCAATAATCTTAATGGATAAATTCTGGTTAATCAGGGTCGCTCCTTAGAGTGGGACACTACAGAAGTTATATGATTCCAGTTCAATATGACAACAGACATCAGAATCCCAACAAGAGAAATTCTCGAAATCAACCTTGAAATACGAAAAAGGGTTGCTTCAGCGGCGAATTTTACCAAATGCTCGCCCGGCGGAACAGTGACAGACCTAAGGACGTGGTTTGTCTGATAAATCTCGACCGGCGCCCCATCCACCGTCGCGCTCCATCCCGGCCGGTAATAGTTCTCCGATAACACGAGAAGACCGCCAGTATTCGACGTCGTCTTGATAACGATCTCATTCTCTCCGTACTCCACAACTTCAGCTATCCCTCCCGCATCAGGGCTCAACTCAGGTCCTTCGTAGTTCACTACCACTGCCATGGCGGCTGGATCGAAGTCTTTCTGCAACACCGCCTTAAGAGATTCCTCCTGTGAAATAACAGACTGAACTCGCACAACAAACCACACCTTGGGAAGTACAGTCAAGTTTTCATAGACGTTCTTATTGCCCCGAAAAACCAGCCTCAGCCCGTCAGCCTGAATCTCCCGTGAAGTCAGCCGATACTTCACATTCAGCATGTTGAGAACAGCCGCACTGTTCAATCCACCGCCATCCATGAGGTCCTGATAGCTTCTCAGTTTCACGGGGCGATAGCCCCCCACTGATGAGAGACCGAAGTAGGCGTACCAGTTGGAGTTGAAATCTTCTACCGGCATGATCCTGAAAAGGCTCTCGTCTTTCAGAAGGAACTTCACCTCCGGTGTGGCGCGAAACTGACTTCGGATGGCAGTGCTCCTTTTGAGATTGAGGAACTCACTGTCCACAATCCACAGGTCTGCCACTGTGATAGCCAACAGAATCAGTCCGGCAACTGCGGGCGTCACCGTGCGGCGAATTCCGAGCCAGATTGCACCGAAACCGGCGCCGGAAACCAGAGTGGCAAGAAGGAGTCCTTTCTGGAATATGTCCTGTCTCGCCGCGACTAACTGCCTCAGAACTTGAGGCTGGTAGCGTGACGCTTCCCCACTTTTTGAGAACAGTCCCAGCCACTGGCTGCCTCCGTCGCCCAAGAGAAGTAAGAGCAGGGCTGTCACCATCACACAGCCAAATACGACAGATGACATTTTCTTCAATATTTTGATTTTACCGTTGTCTTTTGATTTGAAGACCTCCAGCATATTCTCTAATCCGGAAGCCGCCAGATAAGCAAGCGTAAACGGTAGCAGGATGTAGATCATCGATGGAATACGGAATTTGCTGAACATGGGTGCAAACTTGAACAGCGGCCAGAAGAGAACCGGGAAATAGATGCCGAAGCCGATGATAAGAATTATGATGGAGGCAATTGCCATGGAAGTTGTGAAGCGGTCTGGTTTCTTCAGCAAAAACCCAAGAACAGCTAACAGAATGACCAGCAGTCCCACGTAGTGAGTCGATTGCGTGAACGGCATGCGGCCCCAGTAAGCTTGAGACTGGAGCCCATAGAAATAGGGATAGATGAAGGAGATGGTTTCCTTCGGATGGAATGACCATCCCGTGGCGTAATCCCAGCTTGTCCCCCGCTCAGTATCACCGGACTTGTCCAATACCGACGAAGCGCCGCGATTGGAATGTCCCTGAAACTGATAGATTGAGGCATAAGGATCAATAACAAGCAGGCCGGTCAAAATAAGCGCCGACACGAGACCAGATGCGCGGACCCCCTCCTTCCTCGCCGACCACTCCTTCTTCACTACCGAACCCGCCATTCGCCACAGCCACATGAAAACGATTATCATCCACGTGTAATAGACGATTTGAGGATGCTTTGTCCACAGTTGCAGTCCACTGGCAAGTCCGAGGTAGAGGGCTCCTTTCCACGCCTTCTCCCTCAGGAGATAATCGGCAGCCAGCAAAACGAGCGGCAGAAAGCCTATGGCGTAGATTTTTGCCGAGTGACCGGCGTTGATCAATCCGAACATGTACGGCGTCAGAGTAAATGCTACGGCGCCAAATAGAGAGGCGAGATTTCCTAACCGACGCCTCCTTAAGAACAGAAACATGCCGATTCCACCCAGTGAGAAATAGAACCAGTATTGGATGCCCCGGTTGACGTGAAGTGTCTTCAGCAGATTGCCGACAGGATCAGACGGCGTGTAAGCATATCCCGCGTAGGCAGGCATCCCCCCGAAGAGGTGCGGAAACCATTGCGGCAGTTGACCATTTTGCGCCACATACTCATCGCCCCACTTCCCGATAGGATAGTGTGCCATCACATCGCCCGCCAGAGGATCCTTGCCGAGAAAGATCATCTCGTGCAGAAAGAACGCCGCCAGCAGTGGTATCAGCCAGACGACATGTTTTGACCGGTGATTATCCACTGTTTTTCGCCGAAGAATTGCGAGAGAACAGTTGCCGTGCCAGTATTCTGAGCCCGTTCAGTTCCCGCTCGCCAAGCGTCTTCGTGATTTTCAGGATGACCGGAAAGAGAATCAGGGCGGCAACCGCCAGTGCAACACGCCATTCGGTCATCTGAGCCTGGAGATAAAGCGTCCCCTGGTACAGAATAAGAAGAATGAATATCAATTTAGCCAACCTGCCCCAATCCCACTGAATCTTAACAGATTTCTGTGATGATCTCAGGATCAGAGCGGAGAAGAGGAGATAAGAGAGAAACGTCGCCCACGCAGCGCCTGAAATCCCTGACTGACTGATCAGGACATAATTGAGACCAAGATTGGCGAGGATAGCAATCAGTGATACGGGAACGAGCCGCGCTGTCTTGCCGCTTAGAACGGCGCCCGCGATAAAGAAATGGCCGAAACCGTTGGCAAAGTAGGCCAGCGTCACAAGAGGCACAATCAGAGCTCCCGCAAGATAAGCTTCCGTAGCCACCAGCCCGATAATGTCCTCGGCAAATAACGAGATGCCAAGAAAGAGCATGGAGCCGAGCGCAGCAAAATAGAACAGGATGTCTCTGTGATATTCGTGTGACGCCTCATCAACGCCCAGCCGATACATCATGGGGCGCCATCCCCGCTGCAGCGGCATGATGAGAATCATATTGATGACCATGCCAAACCGGTAGCCGATGCTGTAAACAGCTATATCCTCGATAGGAACAAACAGTTTGAGGAAGAAGCGATCGGAGACTGTCAGCACCGGCGCAACCAGGGTAACCAGGATAAGGGGCGCGCCAAAGCGCAGCATTCTTGTGAACGGCTCAAACGACGGGAGGGTGAAATTCTGGCGCACGATAACGATCATGCTGATAATGAATGTAACAAGATAGACTGAAGTCTTCGCCAGAACAACTCCCCAGAGCCCCATCCCGCGGCCCACAACCAAAACGGCGGTAACAATCAGTATCCCCGCAAACTGACTGAAAGAGAGCGCCACATAAGAGACTTCTTTCTGATCGTACTGCCACAGACCGAGCAGGAATCTGCTGCCAAAGGCGAGGAAGATATTGAGCAGAACCAGTATCACCAGAGGCGATTCCGAAGGAGAGAGATCAAGAAATGCAGCCGCTGCAGAACGGCCAAGCGAGAGGACAATAAGCAAAACGGCATAACCGAACGTTGCCCATACAAAGACCGAAATAATGAGTTTCCTCCTACCCTCCCCCTCCTCTTCAGGGAGGTGGCGCCACAAGGCGTTATTAATGGCGCCGGGCACGAGACTGATGAGCAGTGCCTCAAACATCTCCAGCAACGCGAGGACACCAACCTCGGGGAGCGAAAGATAGCGGGTGTAAATGGGGATGAGCAGGAATGCCGCCAGTTTCGTCAGAACATTGCCGAAGCCGTAAATGGCTGTACTTTTCCCCAGTTCTCGAATGGGCTGCCGGATCGTCATGGATCAGTCGTTAAAACTCGGACTGTTTTACCTGAAGTGTACACCTTCAGGAGCGTAAAGTTTCAATCAAGATAACAATTCGCCTGAGGTATTCAAATACAATTGTCTCAGCTTCACAAGTCAGGCAGGAAGAGGTTGATCCTATAATCTTCCTCATCAGAGCAGGATGGGGAATAAGTAAACAATTTCAGGAATATTCCTTATCTTATTGCCAAGGGCAGAAGTCAGCACATGAACAAGATTATTCAGGGCAAAAAAAGACCCATTCTCGTTGTGGGAGTTGCACGTTCCGGCACAACGTGGGTGGCAAACACTCTGGCACAAGCCCCGGGAACCGAATTACTCCATGAACCGGACAACGAGAAACAGAATATCCTCGCCCATCGTTGGAAACGAGGATATCACAGAATGCCTTTTATGGGGGCGTCAGTAAACGAGCCTGACTATCTTGCGTTCTGGCGGCGAATTCTGTACGGTGCATACCTTCCGAACCGAACGGTTGCCAATAAATTGAGTCTTGCCCTGGCGGGTCTGACAGGTGACAGGATTGAACGAGACACCCGGGAAAAGTGCAACACTGTCGCTGACGGGAAAAGCGAGACGTCGGCTGACTTAAGCGAAACAGTTCTTGCAACCGTTCTAAGCCAAACCTCACTTTCCTATCAAAAACTTCGAACGAAACGACGAATCGTGAAATCAGTTCACACCGGACTAACGCTCTCCTTTATTTCACGACGGTTGCACCCGGAAATCCTTATCGTCCTGAGACACCCGGCAAGTGTTGTCTCAAGCTGCCTCCATCTTCGCCTCCCGGACGCTAACAGAGAAGTTTTCCGCCAGGAAGAACTCGTGGAAGCACATCTGAGACCGTTTCTGCGCGAGATTGAACGCATAAAGGATCCTGTCGCCCAGATGGCATTGCAGACAGCAATTTTTCACTATGTTTGGGAACAGGAAGCCAAAGAGAATCCTCATTGGAAGTTTATCACCCACGAATCGCTGTGCAAGAATCCATCTGTTACATTTCAGTCACTTTATCACGATCTGGAACTGGAGTGGACGCCGGCTGCCGATCAGTTCCTGCTGGACCATAATCGGCCGGGAGACGGATTCGAAATCAGCAGAGAATCCGACACCCTCATTGATAAGTGGAAACAGACGCTTACCCCGCAACAGATAGATTCCGTGAGACAAGGTTATCGAACTCTTCCCGTCAGCCTCTACAGCGAATTCTAGACACAAAATCAAGAAGAGGATTTTCATTGTGGGGGCGGCCCGCTCCGGCACGACACTGCTTCAGAGTATGTTGGCGTCCCACCCGGAAATCCACTCCTTCCCGGAAACACACTTCTTCCGCGGGACGATGCCGAAGAGATGGTGGCTGAGACTGTTCAAACGGTACGGCGCGGCGGAAAGGTCTTTCATATCTTCCTTTCTCGACAGGATTGAACATCCGGAACTTGAGCGTCATCTTCCGAATGACACTTGGTCCCAGCAGGAGTGGGCAAAGTCTCTCCTGCGCATTCTTGATGATATTTGCAGTGCCTCGGGGTTTTCTGTATGGGTGGAGAAAACTCCCATGCATCTCTATTTTACCGACCTCATAACTCTCATCGAGCCGCAGGTCAA
>DCAL01000104.1:15332-15924 GCA_002311975.1 Fidelibacterota bacterium UBA1134
TTCCGATCAGATGCTGGACTACCGGGAAGCTGCCGGACAACTTGTGCTTCCTGATGAGAGCTGGAAGGAAAAAGCTAAGGGGAAGCTCGAAAGGAGCAGCAAGTTTGAGAAGGTGTTCTCAGCCGATGAACAAGACACTATACGAAAAAATATTCGCTCTGTCGATCTAACGCCATTTGAGAACTGATCTCTATCCTGAGATCAGTTTCAGAAGTCGATCTTTCTTCTCACTCCACTCCTGCTGTTTTACTTGTCTCAGTTGATGAATCTTCTCGCTGAAATGCTGCAATTCTGACTCCATTCTTGAGAGTGCAATATCGATTTCAGCAGCGCCACTACCGGCATACAGTGCCGCATCACCGAAATAATTCCGCAGTGTGGAAGTAGCGGATACGATGACCGGTTTCGCCAGCGCAAGAGCTTCATATCCGCCGGAAAGAAGTGTCATCTCTCTCGTGGTGAGAGCGATAATGAAATCGGCTGACTTCAGCAAACCAACATAAGCTTCATCAGGAATAAACCCGGTGAACGCTATGTTTCGACGCTCGTAACGGTCGATGGGGAAGTCAGCCAGCCTGGTGTCACCGCTGAT
>DCAL01000104.1:15945-23677 GCA_002311975.1 Fidelibacterota bacterium UBA1134
TGAAAACGATACCTCAGAGTGGCGCGACGCAGCGTTCAAGAATTTCTCCACCGGTTCATCTGCTGAAAAGCGGTTAATAAGCACCGCTTTCATCACGCCTGACTGCGACTCACTTTCCTGTGATGATTCTGTCTCAAATTCGGGCAGAGGATCTTCCAGCACAAACAGCTTCTTCTTGACAGACGGGAATTTCGCCTTCAAGAATTCACTGGACTCTTCATTATGAACCAGTATCATATCTGACCTTTTCCAGAGGAATAAACTCAGGCCGCTAGAAAGGAAAAAATCATAGTCGGTGTACGCCGCGGTGTGAAGGTCGGGAACGACTTTGCATTCAGAGAAGAATTTATAGAAGAGTGCGGCGGCGGTGACAAAGGGGTGCGCCTGGAATGTGAACACAGTAGTCGGTTTTGAGCGGAACAGTTTCACCAGCGTCCTGATGAAGTTGGCGCCGAGCCTGAGAACAGTCAGAAGAACCGGCCCTTCTCTTCGGTCGAGACGATAGTACTCCGCACCGAGCTGGCGCGAAAGTTGTTCGCTGCGCCGGGATACCTTCGTCCAAGCGACGAAAAGTGACGACGTGTTATCTTTCCCAGCTGATTCTTGACTGTCCACTCAGTCGTAGTATTTCTTGCGAAACCCGACCCATTCATCTTGTCCGAGAATGAACCGCTTGAAAAAGGCGAACATGAATCCGAAACCGTAGCCGAAAATCTGCGCACAGATCACTAACGGCAGATAGAGCGCCACCGCGGCATCACGCTGCCGGATACCCCCCAGAACAGAGAGTGCCAGCAGAAGCCCCAAGCCTAATTCGAAGAATGCGCCGAACTCCTCCGGATCAGTGAGGAATCCTAACAGGACAAGGCACGACAACAGTGTTATGACGGCAGGAACAAAATGCAGTGGCTCCAGCATGTCCCTGTCGATCTTTGCCAGATTTACCCGCGCCACCCCCCAGTTGAACACTTGCCTGAAGAATCGGCGCAATGACGTCCTTCTTCGATGATACACGATGGCGTCCGGAATGTGGGCGACTCTGGCGCCGCTCTTAATAATCCTGTGACTCAATTCTATATCCTGACCGTGACGCAGCTCGCCAAACCCCCCTACTTTCTCATAGAGAGTCCGCGTCATTCCCATGTTGTGACTTCTGGGATAAAACTTTGCCAGCGGCTTCTGGCTGTGACCGCGGAGACCCGCCGTTGTGAAAAAGGACGTCATGGAAAAATCTATCGCTCGCTGCAGAGGTGTGAAATCCCCCTTGGAAGCGTCGGGTCCCCCGCAGGCGTCAAACTTCTCATCTGAGTACTTGTCATAGATGGTCTTCAACCATTCAGGATCAGCTTCACAGTCCGAATCAATAAACATGAGCAACTCGCCCCGGGACTCTTCCACTCCTCTGTTACGAGCAGAGCCCGGTCCCTCATTCTCCTTCCTGACATATCGCAACCGGAAGCCGGCCTTTTCCACCCACGACCGGACCACTTCTTCACTGTTATCAGTGGAGCCGTCATCGACAATAATCATCTCGAAAAGATCACTTGAGAATGTCTGTTGCCCGATTGATTCAATGAGGGAAGGGAGTTCAGCAGCCCTGTTGAAAGTCGGTGTAATGACGCTTATAACAGGATGATCGGGGAGATCGGTTTTGGGATTGATATCCGTGCTACCTAAGAAGATCGGCTGCTTTTTGAAACGGTTTCCTGAACAATTTCACCTCCTCGAGTGGAAGACTGGGCGATCATTTCACCGAGAAGTCCCATGGAAATGAACTGAACACCGAGGATAATCAGAAGTACACCGAAGACAAGGAGTGCCATATGCATCCGGAATGGGTCACCCAGACCGTACTTGAGGTAGAGAACCCAGAAGTTCACAAGAGTCCCTATTACCAGACTGAGGAGGCCAAATACGCCGAAAAGGTGAAGTGGGCGGCGGGTATATCGGCTCAAGAACAGGACGGTCAGTAAATCAAACATGCCGCGAAAATAGCGTTCGCGGCCGAACTTGGTAACGCCGTATTTCCGCGGCCGGTGATTCACCGGTTTCTCAGTGACCCGGAAGCCCCTCTTGCCGGCAAGAACCGGCGTGTAACGGTGCATCCCACCGTAAATATCGAGCGCCTTCACGACACTATTTCGGTACGCTTTCAGTCCGCAGTTGAAATCGTGAATCTGGATGCCGGTCAACAGGCGGGTCGTAAAATTGAACAGCCTCGACGGCAGTCGTTTTGACGCAGGATCTTTACGCTCCTTTTTCCAGCCGGAGACGAGGTCATAGCCTTTCTTCAATTCTTCCACCAGACCGGGAATCTCGGAAGGGTCATCCTGCAGATCGGCATCCATTGTCACAACATAGTCTCCGCTGGCCCTGCGAAAGCCCACAGAAAGAGCCGCTGACTTGCCGTAGTTTCGCAGAAATCGAGTCACTTCAATTCTCTCGTTTTCGCCTGCTTTCTTCTTGGCAAACTCAAACGAGCCGTCTGTGCTGCCGTCATCAATAATCTGGATTTCATAATCAAACTTTCCCTCCAGAACAGTCGTCACTTCTTGCAGCAACTCAGGGAGCGACTCGACCTCGTTGTAAACGGGGATTACAACTGAAATCTTCTCAAGGGGCATAAGAATAGATTACCTTTCGATCTTCTCGAGAAGACGCTCGTTATCTGAATCGATTTCCAGCGCTCTGCCGTAGTAGTCCATTGCATCAACACGGCGATCCATTTTGATCAGTACATCCCCGAGATGTTCCAGAACGACGGCATTTTCGCTCTCTGTCCGGATCGATGCCTCAATATAGTGCAACGCCTTCTCGTACTTGTTTCTCTTGTAGTAGATCCAGCCGATTGTATCGAGAAAGGCGGGATTCTCCGGCTCCAGTTCTATCGCTTTCAGAGCCATTTCTAAAGCGTCATTCAGTCTCATATCTCTCTCGGCAAGTGTGTAGCTGTAGTTGTTGAGTGCCTGGCTGTCATTCTCATCGAGGAGAAGGAGATCTTCGTATAGTTGCAGCGAAGACTGCCATTCACCGAGATGGTTGTGCACCGTGGCCAGCAGGTGTTTGGCCGGGCGGGATTCTTCGTCAATGTTCAGAGCAGAAAGAAGACTTTTTTTCGCCAGCTGATAGTTCTCTTCCATGCTGTAACTGTTCCCCAGAAGATAGTGGACGGCAAAACTTTCAGGGAAGCGCTCTCTCGCATCCATCAACACAGAAATAGAGGCCAGTGTCTTATCCAGATTGATTCGCGCAAGGGCGAGATTGGTGTATCCCGCAGGCTCCTGCGGGAATTGTTCCGTCAGTTGCAGGGAGTAAGCTTCCGCTGCTTCATAATCTTCACTGTCGAGAGCCATTCTTCCCAGAAAATATAGAACTGTGCTCGTCTGGTGACCGTCCTCGAAAAGCCTGAAAAAAACAGAGTCTGCTTTATTGAAATCACTGCTGTCGAAATAAAGTCTTCCCAACTGTTCCAGAACTGACGGGTCGTCATTCGTCAGATCAATCAGACGTTCCAGCCCCCCGATGGCCAGCGAGAATCTCTGGAGATATATGGCCAGTTCGCTGAACTTGCGCCAGAACTGCGCACTGTTAGGTTCAGCCTCAGTGAGAATCCTGTAGCCTTCAAAGGCCGATTCGTAGTCCTTCCTTTCCAGAGCAATTCCGGACGCCCTGCTCAAAGCCTGAAGCTGGGATGAATCGTCCCGGTAAATCTGCCACAACAAATCCTGCGCCTTCTCAGATTCACCCTTCCTTCGCAGTACTTCGGCAAGGATGAATCTGTATTCATGGTTTTCAGGATAGAATTCAGAGAGGAGCGAATAGTGTTCTTCGGCTCGATCAAGATTGTTTCTCATGAGAAACTGATGCGCCACCATTTCTCTGGCTTCCCTGTCCTTTGGATCGAGCATCAATGCCTGGTTTAGCTGCTCCATGGCTCTTTCAGTCTTACCGATTCTGAGATAAGCATCAGCAAGCGACGTGAGAATGGAAGTTGCGCCCGGATCGTACTTCAGCGCATCCTGGAATTCAAGAATCGCCATGGCATAATTGCCCTGAGACAGATGCAGCTCACCCTCCATGAAATGCGTGAGTGCCTTGGTGTTCACTTGCTGAGGCTGCGTCTTTGCATCGTTTAGCGCTTGCACCTCGGGCTCCGGCTGGACGGTGGGAGTGACGGCACATCCGCCCATAAAGAAGAACGCGCCAATCAAACACAGTTTAGAATGATATTCTGATCTCATTTCCTTTTGTTCTCATCCGAAAAATTTATCTTTAGACTTATGATATCACAAGAAAATTCCCGAATTTGTGCCAATGCTCCATATACGCAATCGAAACAACCAGTAGGAGGAGAATATGTCGTGTCGCTTCATTCTAAGCCTGATTCTATTCATAAGTTCCCTTTCGTCTATCGATTCGCAATCTTTTCGAGAAAGACGGGAGACCGTTCGAAGTCATTTGGGTCCGCACAGCGCCATGATACTCGTCACCGCCGAGGAGTACAACCGGAACAGTGATGTTGAGCACCCGTTCCGGCCCAACAGCGACTACTGGTACCTGACCGGCCATCCCGAACCGATGGGAAGGCTGATCTTAGTCGGGCCTGACTTCTCGGGTCAAGGTGATATTCAATTCGAAGACGAGATTATTTTCACTCGACGGCGCAACACCTCCGCTGAAGTTTGGACAGGCAGGAGGCTGGGAATTACAGGAGTCAGAGAGAAACTGGGCTTCAGACATACCGAGGATTCCGACTCTTTTCGCATGGTACTCGACAGAGTACTACCCCATGTCGATACAGTCTATGTCAATCTGAGTAACTACAAGTATCACGGTCCCGGCAAACTGCGGCCGAAATTCCTGAGCAAAGAGGAATTGTCAGAACTTCACATTTCACATGCGGGAGAAATTATTCACCCCTTAAGGCATCTCAAATCGGAAGAGGAGATTAATCTCATCCAGAGAGCTGTTGACATCACGCGTGAAGGGCTGATCAACGCCATGAAAAGAACCAGACCCAAGTTGAACGAGTATAACATTCAGGCAGCGATCGAATTTGCCTTTCTCGATCTCGGAAGCCGGCGGCTCGGTTTTCCTTCCATAGTCGGTTCCGGTGACAACACCACAATCCTCCATTACGTCGATAATAACCGAACGATGGAAGACGGTGATCTTCTCCTGATGGATGTGGGAGCCGAGTTCGAGATGTACACGGCTGACGTCACCAGGACGATTCCGGTTAACGGCAAGTTCAGCCCGGCACAGAAAGAACTTTACACTTACGTACTGGAAGCGCAGACAGTTGCTTTCGATTCTATTCGATCCGGCATGACACTGCGAAAGGATCTCCACACTATCGCGAAAAACTACCTCGAAGAAAAGGGCTTCGGCAGATACTTCATCCACGGCTTGGGCCATTGGCTCGGCCTCGATGTGCATGATGTGGGAGGGCGGGAGGCGAGAATCGTGCCTGGTGCAGTATTTACAATTGAACCGGGAATCTACATCGCACAAGACGACACCACAGCGCCGCTGAAGTACCGCGGCATTGGAATTCGTATCGAGGACGACGTATTAATGACGCAAGACGGTCCTGTCTGGCTCTCTGCTGATATCCCGCGGGAAGTGGATGATATTGAACGATTGATGAAGAGGCGCTGGCGGCTTAAGAAGCGGCGCTAGCAGAATCGTAAGACTGAACGCCGTTTCCGCCCCGTCGCTTGATCTGATACATCGCTTCATCTGCCTTGGCGATGAGATCCCGTATCGTCTCACCGTCAACGGGGAACTCAGCCATTCCACCGCTAATGGCCATCCGGACAACCATTTCGTCCTGAGTAAATTCTTCAGCTGAAACGCTTGCCACAATTCTCTCCGCTGTAAGCTGAATATTCTCTTTCGTCGCATTCAGCAGAATGATCGCAAATTCCTCGCCGCCGTACCTCGCCACGATATCGACACTGCGAACATTTGCCTTGAGGCGCAGGGCAGTTTCTACCAGAACATAGTCGCCACTAAGATGACCGTACGTGTCATTGATACGCTTGAACTTGTCGAGGTCAAGGATAAGGAGGACAAGGCTGTCCTGGTACCGGCGGGCACGATTTAACTCTTCCTCGAACCTCTCTACGAATGACCTGTGATTCAACAGACCGGTGAGACCGTCCCTTATGGCACTCTCCTTTACCATCTCAAAAGTCTGCCACCACTCGAGAAGGGCGCCAAGACGCTGGCTCACAATCCGCAATGCCTCTTCATCACTTTCACTGTATCTATTCGAGCTGAAACTTTCAAGCACCAGTGCACCGACAGTTCGGCTCGCATTCTTAATGGGATAGCCCAGCAAGGAAAGAAAGTTATCTTCTTCCAGATCACCCGCCGAGAATCTTCCCATACCTCTGGTGCCGTATTCCAGGAGGTTGTCGATTCTCAACGGCTCGCCCGACGTGATCAGAGAGCCGTGAATCGAATCGGCAATTTTGAAACGGACATCGTCACCTGAATCGTGATTGAAATCCGATGTAGTCAGAATTACGGCCTCTTCAGAGTTTGCTTCATCCGCCAGCGAAATTGTCAAATTGTCAAGTGAGAAATTGTCCTCACACAGTTTGACAACGGCTGACACAAGTTCCTCTTGCGATAAGGTGAGATCCAGATCATTCTGAAATGCCTGCAGGCGAGAATAGAAGTGGATATGAGACCGAAGCTCAGATTCCTTACGGACTTGACCCAACTGTTTCCCTATTAAATCTGAATAGTCAGAAACTATTTTGGGATGATGCTCATCAAAATAGCTGAACTGAGAAGCCTGCACAGGCAACAGACCGGCTATGTCATCCCCCACCCAAATAGGAGAAACAAAGACCGACGTGCTCTCAGGAACAGCAGCTCTCTCCTCAAAAAACTCCCTCAGAATTTCTTCATCCTCGTTCGGCGTAAGGAATCTTGGCAGATCTCCACGCATCAGTTGCGAGAGATTCTTGTCCCCCGTGCTCAGAACAGCCCGGAAATCCGAATCTTCATCGACAGTACATCTCCTCACCAGTTTTGTAGCGCTATCGTCCAACAGATAGACGCATGGGTGCAGTTCAGGATAACACGAATGAAAGAGCTGCACAATAGATTGCAAGGCGCGATTCAGCTCACCTTCCTCTTCTTCGGTCAAGATTCTCTTCGCGCTGGAAACTGACTCATGCGAAGGCTCTCTTGAAACTGCGTCACGCCGGGTGTCACTCTTCTCTTTTCCCATGTAGAGCTGATAGAAGAGATAACTCGCAAGCACGATGATGATGAGGCGGCCCGCATCGAACAGCATCCCCTCTGGCTTAGGATAGACAAACAGAAGGATCAGGATTACTCCCGCAAGGAGAACAGTTAAAACCGTATAAAGAGAAGAGTCGGGACGTGTGGATGCACTCACGAAGGAAAATTAAGCAGGGTGTAAGGAAAAAGAAAGTACAGCTGCAGGAGAAGGAAAACTACTTCTGATCCTTCACCAGCTTAATCTTTCCGCCGAGCAACGGTCTCACAATCTTACCATTGATCTCGGTTTCGATGGAATCCTTTCCATCTTCATCAGCCAGAATAACCTCTAACTCACTCTCCAATGGCGAAGGCAGTGGCGAAACAGCTCCCCCTGTCATATTCTGCTGCGTTGAAAGCGCGACGGGGTTGGGGATTATGGAGTCTTCATTCTCTGGAATGAGACTAAGGGAAAGGACGACGATTACAC
>DCAL01000104.1:23711-31675 GCA_002311975.1 Fidelibacterota bacterium UBA1134
GACGACGATTACAGCCATGGCGGCGACGGAGGCAAAGGCATATCTCGGTTCAAAACCCAAGATGCGACCGTGCTGAAAGTACCGCTTATGCCAGGCAGTCTGTTGAGATGAGATCGCCCGAATTTTTGCTCTCAGCGCCGAGTTGAACTCAGCGGATACGAGGATCCTCTCAGAGTTCCTCAGCACACTAACCGCTGACTCTACTCGCCTATAAGTATCTTCGCATTGAGAACAGGATTTGAGATGCCGATCGAACAGTCCGATTTCAGCGAGACCCAATTCCTTTTCTATGTATGATGAAATGAAATCTTGAAACTCGTAACAATTCATCAAATGGCTTTTCTCCTCTTTTGTTTGACATTCTTCAGTTCTTCCTGTAGCTGCAACCTCGCACGATTAATGCGAGACTTTACGGTTCCTAACGGAACGTCTAATATCTTACTAACCTCCTCATAAGAAAGTTCCTGTATATCTCGCAAAATGACCGCCGTCCTGAAATGGAGCGGAAGTTTCTGAATGGCGTTCTGAATCTGGCCTTCTGTGAATATTCCCTCTGTATATTCATCCGTCGTATCATCAATGGGGAGGTCAAAATCCTTCTCCTGCGCTCCCATCTGGCTGAGATATGAAATCTTGTGTCGTTTCCTCTTGCGAAGCTCCGTCTTAGCGAGATTCGATGCGATGGTGTAGATCCATGTGGAAAACTTGGCCTTGGGACGGTAGTAATGTTTCTTTGTGAAGAGTTTCACGAAGGTATCCTGAACAATATCTTCAGCATCTTCCTTACCGCCGACATAGCGATAGACAAAGTTCATCAGTCTGTCCCGGTATCGATTGACCAATTCCTGATAGGCGTTTTCATCCCCTTGTTGAAAACGGAAGATCAGATCTTCATCACTGTACTGGTATCTGTCAGACATGCCTTTTAATGACCTTGTAAACTAACGGCACCAGGATGGTCTCCGGATCAATGCTCATGGATTTTACTGTCTCATCGGCCACGCGCAAGAGTCTGAAAATCTGGGGTAGTTCACTTTTCCTGTACCCCTTTTCATACTGACTTAGCTGTTTTCTCACTTGGCTGCTGAGCCAGAACCACTGCTTCTCTTTCTCCTTTTTTCCGCTCGCATCCATGCACCTAAAAAGAAGTTCCTGGAACAGTGTCGTCATGTGTGAAATCAACGACGAAATATCTCTACCCTGATCCATAAGATTCTTTCCAATTTTCACTGAGCTTCCGAAATCCCGCCGTCCAATTGCATCCACGAAGTGCCACGGATAGAAGTTTCGTTTCCAACCGGAATGTTTCAGAACGTCCCCTTTTTCAACGGCGGTTCGCTCGTCCATACTGAGCTTAATTTTTTCGATTTCATTATTCAAGTGATAGACTGAATCTCCGCTCAATTCAATTAGAGTCTCTATCGCCTCATCCGTCGCTTTAAGATCACTCCTGTTCATCAGAAACCTGGCCCAGCCAGCCATCTTTTCAGGAAAGGGTGGAGATGACGAGATGACACCGACCTTTTCCGTCAGCGCTTTCACCAGTGCGTTTTTCGTCTCCCATTTATCTATGACAATGATTAGACAGTTTGTAGGATTGGGAGAATCGCAATACGCAAGAAAAAGATCCCGATTCTTGCCCTTGATCTGTGTTGGGTTTTGCAGGATAATTATTCTCTTCTGCACAAAAAGTGAACCTGAGTTGAGTTCCGACAAGATACGGTTAAAATCACCGCTGTCGGGCACTTCAAAAACCTTCTCAACAGCTTCCTCCTTACTGAGGGATTTTTCGATCTCTTCCATGAAAAGGTTCTGCAAGAAGAAATCGTCACCGTTGAGAAAGTAAACAGGATCGATCTGACCCGCCCTGATCTCATCGATTGTTTTTCTCAGATACTTCCTCATTTTTTGCCCTCTGAAGCGGACGCCAGATCCATGAGTGAAACAATGATGATAGTCAAGAATGCAAACGTAAATCCGGGCACAAGAGAATACAGCCCACTACCGCCGAGGAAATTGTCCCAGATGATTACTATCAAAAAGCCAGTAATCATCCCCGCGAGAATGCCGTTCCTTGTTGTCCCCTTCCACCAGAGAGAAAGGATCAAAGCCGGTCCGAAAGCGGCGCCAAGACCGCCCCAAGCAAAGAGTACCTTGTCGAAAATCGATCGGGGAAGCTGCGCCAGCGTGATCGCTATAAGACCGATGATAAAGGTCGCGATCCTGGAAAGCTTCACCAGTTCGGCCTGGCTTGCCTCAGGCCTGATAGATTGGTGGTAGATATCCTCCGTGACGGCTGATGTGGTAACAAGAAGCTGAGAGTCGGCGGTGGACATCATGGCGGCCAAGGCCCCCGATATCAGGATGCCGGCAAACCACGCAGGGAAGATGGTGAGAGCCAGTTCGGGCATCATCTTCTCGGGATCCGGGAAATAGCCCGCACCGAAATAACCCAATGCGACGATCCCCATCAGCACTGCACCGCCGTAGGAGAAAATCGAGAAGACGATGGCAATGGAAGCCGCTTTCTTTATCTCACCCGACGACCGGATACTCATGTATCTTGCCGCAATGTGGGGCTGACCGGCATAACCCATACCGACGCCGAATCCACCCATGATTCCCGCAAGCAGTGGCCAGCCGCTCCTTCCCCCCGAAACTGTCAACAAATTGGGATCGATGGCGCTTACTTTTTCTGATAGACCTTCGATTCCGCCAATATGCCAAAGAGTCACCAGCGGCAGAACCACCAAGGTTACCAACATAATACAGCCCTGAATAAAATCTGTCCATGCGACAGCGAAAAACCCTCCTAACAAAGTGTAGAAGACGATGACAGCGGCGCCAACCATTACCCCGGTCATATGAGTCCAACCGAAGGTTTGTTCGAGAGATTTGCCGGCAGCATCGAACTGAGCAGCAATATAGAAAGCAAAACAGAAAGCAATAATTCCTGTCGCCACAAAGCGAATCGTGGGATCGTGAGGGCGGAATTTGAGCTCCAGAAAACGCGGCAGTGTCAGCGCACCGAGGCGCTCGCTCTCTTCTCTCAGTCTTTTTGATACCAGAACCCAAGACATTGCGACTCCAGCGACACCGCCAATTCCCGTCCAGAAGGCGGGCTCGAGTTTCATTCCTGATGGATCCCCCAGTCCCGTGGCGTATGCCAAGCCTGTCAGCCCGAGCAGCATCCAGCCACTCTCTCCGGAAGCCCGCTCGGAAAAGGCGACAATCCAAGGACCCAGTTTTCTGCCGGCAAGCAGGAAGTCAGGCAAAGTTTTGGTGCGCCTTGCACTGATAGTGCCGACGATAAGTATGATGACAAGATATGCAAGGAAACCGATGGCTACGGCATTCATCTCATATCCCCAAAACTATGACGCCTGTCGTGAAACAGTAGAATCCAAAATAGTATAATCTTCCTTTTTCGAGAATTTGGAGAAGAAGTTTAAGCGAAATAATTCCCACAACAAAAGAGGTTCCCAATCCGGCCAGAAGTACCATGGCTGGAATCCCGCTGGCGCCTGATTCTGCGACATCGAGCAAAGTAAGTATGCCGGATCCAATCAGCGCGGGAATCGCGATCAAAAAGGAGAAGCGTGCTGCTTCGCGGCGTTTGAGTCCGGTAATGAGGCCGAGGGCAATCGTCATCCCGGATCTGGAGATACCGGGAAGCAACGCCACTGACTGCGCAACACCAATAATGATGGATCGCTTGCCATCAAGTGCCGACTGCTCTCTGCCGAACCACTTAGTGGCAATTAGAGCGGCCGCAGTCACCAGAAGGGATACCCCCACCAGTTGCAGGTCGTGGAACGACCGCTCGATCTCCGGCTTGAAGATCAATCCCGCAACAGTGATTGGAATTGTAGCCAAGATAATATAGAGAATCCTCATGCGATTTTCCCTGGACGGCAGACCGACCAACAAATCCCTCAAATCTTGTCGAAATACAACCAGGATACTCATAAGTGTACCCATATGGACCGTCACCTCAAAGACCAAACCCGGCAGAGAAATCTTGAGTATTTCCTCCATCAGAACAAGGTGACCGGAACTGCTGATGGGCAGAAATTCAGTTACACCCTGCAGGGCGCCGAGAAATATGGCATCTAAAGCAGTCAATGCGGAAACTTATGGGCGAATATATGGGGAGCCGTTCTGTTCGGACAAGCAAATAAACTCAAGCCAGCTTTAACAGACAGATCATCCTCCCTGACTTTTCACCGTGCCTGCGGTAGGAATGAAACATTTGCGGACTGCAGCAAGTGCAATCGGGGGAGTCCGCAATTCGCTCTTGCTGGACACCCGCGCCCTCCAGTTGAATACGATTCTGCTGCGGAAGATCGAGGAAATAGCGCCCTTCGGTAGAAAGAGTAAGACACTCTTTTGAGAAGGTATCAGCCACCTCGGCACCCACTTCGAAGCAACACGGCTTAATAGATGGCCCCAGCGCGACTTCAAGCATTTCAGCATGCAAACCGAAAAAGGTCTCCATTTTCCTCACAGCTTCCTGAGAAATCTCTGCCGCAGTACCCCGCCAACCTGCATGTATCAATCCGATGGCTCTCTTCTCAGGACAGTGAATAAAAACGGGGACACAGTCGGCCACTCTGATAGAAAGAAGAGCCTCAGGAGAATCGGTGAGAAGTCCATCACACTTGCCGGCATCACCGCCAGAAGATAGAACTTGAACTACTGTGCCGGAATGAACTTGGGAGCAATATGAAATATTGCCACTCAGTTTGGCCCTTTTTGCCGCAGTCTCAGTTAATGAAAAGAGGTCGCCACCCGCCGTCTGCCGGGATGACGGTATCATCACAGCATGGACTGCACCGGATTGAAACTGATCTGACAGATCGTAAATGGAGGCTGCGGGGCGAGACAAATCGGCGCAGTCTAGGGAGACCGAACAGTTGGTACAAACAGTGAATCAGAGAGGAACTGAGCCACAATGTTGAATTCGCCACCTTTGTACTGGATGACGTTCAACGAAGAGTTGACACGAGGCGACGCTTCAGCAAAGGAAAAATCTCTCGCCTTGCCACGGACTGTCTGCGGCGTGCTGAGATTCTCCAGCAGGGAAGCCCGTGTCGGATCAGCCCCCAGATGACTCATCAGGAAAGTGGCCGTCTCGTAACCGAGCAAGGCCATCCTGTACTCCATCCGGTGATTGAGACGAGAATAGATATCTTCAGACCACTGCCCGGTCAGCCATTTCGTGTCATGTAAATAGTCCGAAAAAATGAACATTCCTTCCAGGTTGGGTCCAATCATCTCCTGACTAAACTCTTCCGGCTCGTACCAGTTTCCGTTGCCCAGGATTTGTGTATCGAGATAGTAGGAGGAAAACTGAGAGGCTATATAATTGATGTCACCTGCGTGAATCGGCAAATAGACAGCTTCAATGCTCCTGAGGATAAGTTCACTGGAGTCTTCAGGTGACAATTCTTCACTATCCTGCCCTTCTTCCGGAAAGAAGTCTTCCAGTTCAACAACGGAAGTCAAGTCATTACTATCGAGTTCGACCGGTGCGTGGATCGAGTCCTGCCTGAAAGTCTCCAGCTGAAAGGCGACTTTTCTCAGTGACGTCAGTTGATCGCTCAGGTCAAGAGGAATCCCCGAGTACCACTCGACGGTTACTACTGCCGCCCCAAGGTCATCTGACCGCTGCACAAAGCCGTCAGTTAGCGTTTTGCCAAATCTATCGGCCGGTGCAACAACGGCTACTGTTCTCAGTCCCAGCGTGCCGACAGCATATTCAGCCGCATATTTACCTTGCTTGAATAGATCGGGATTGAGTTGGTAGGCATTTGTGCTCATCCTAGCGAGCCCCACGCGGGTGGCTGTGGGAATGAGCAACGGAATCTGGAGCCCGTCCACGGCTGTTGCCGCGGTCACCGCGTTTATGTTGGAGAGGGGACCGATGATAGCCACCACATTCGGATTGGCTGACAGTGCCCGTATCCCTTTTGTCGTCTTCAGGTTATCGCCTTCATTATCGATTAATTCCATCACTACATCGACGGGAATCCGGTCCCGGGCTGATTCGATTCCCCATCGCAATCCCCCCAGAAACGCTTTGCCGTACCCCTCATCAAAACCACTCAGCGGCAGCACAACACCAACAGTTATCGCTTTGTGCTTCTCACGGTAAGTACGCGAACGGAGAGAATTGTACAGTTCCTGAAGTCCCGGGGAGAGTGTTTCTCTATCCATCCTGAAGAGCGTGAGAGCGGCTGCGTCTGTCTCGCCGCTGGCCAGCATACTGTTAGCCATCATCAGATTCAGGATGGTGCGATTGGAAGTGTCCAGCTCTTTAGCCAGAACGTCCTCGATTTCTTTCTTTTCAAGGTATGAGGTGGACAGCTTCATGATCTTATGCCGCAGTCTAACAGCTGTGGAATCCTGCCCCGAAACGGTGAGCGCCTCTAAGTAACTCCTGACAGCGGCTGAATAGCGGTTCTCCTCTAAAAATATATCTCCAAAACATTCGTGGACATCATCAAGATAACTGCTCGCGGGAAATCTTAGAAGGAACTCTCTTCCTGTCTCTCTTGCATTTTCCATCCTGCCTATTCGAAAATAGGATTTCATGCACATGAGGGTGCTGGCAGTGAGTTGAGGATTTTTCTCCGGCGGGTAGTTTTTCAGCCGCCTGAAGATATCGAGTGCGCTGTAATACCTGCCTGCACTGTAATGCTTGACTCCCTTTTCAAACTGGCGATTCGATAAAGCATCCGAAAATACGTTTTTCTGCACGGTTGATCTTTCTTGCTGCTGCATTTTGCGGGATGTAGACATCTCTCCCAATGGATGGTTGTCAGCTACATCCGGCATCAAAGTCAAAATGAGCGTTGAAATGATGAATGATCTAAAATTCATTTAGTCTGATTTTGTCTGCGTTAAACTCAAACGGCAGTCTCCCGGCTCAACCGCAACAACTATTTGATCGATGGTGCAAGTCGGTTCAATAGTGCTTGCGCATCCTGTCTGGATTCTTCATAACGCACATAATCCGGATCAGAGCTGTTAAACAAGTGCAATCAGATAGATACCAGTCCAGTTAAATGTAACTGTTGCCTGGCTCCAATCGGATTTTGAGGAGCTAACCACACTCCGGACATGGATATCGTCGTCTTGAGATATCTCAATTTCCGGCTCAGTCACCGTTTCCTTTAAATAGCTTTGATCCGTGATGATGATAAAAGAATCGAAGTTGTTCTCCAACGCGACCTCGGCACATCGATACAGTAGAAATTTTTGTGTTCTGTCAGCAGATGTGTGCTGATTTCTGTAGAAGCGAACTTCGTACAGATTCTCCCCTACAAGTTTATCTTCATAACCTCCAAACATCCCTTTTGGCCTATAGCCGGTAGCGCACCCTTGCATGACCAATACGAACAACATCAAACTCAGAACATTCAACTTGGAGATAATATTCATTATTCAACCGTGGTAGTCTTGACTTTGATAGTTCTATACCCTTCCTTGTATATGATTTCTACTCTGAAACCCACTTCTTAGTTCCTTCTCAATATCACACTCCTCTTTCGGAGGATAGACAGAAGTTACACAAAAAAATATTCAATCTCCATAAACAAGGAATTGGTTATAGAAGAATACACCGAGAATTGGTAAAAAAGGGGTTCAAGATAGGAAAATCACCCTCTACGATTGATTCTATCATTAAGAAAAGAATCAAACGAGAACAATTCTCAAATCAACCTGTGATAGAGGAATATCGGAATTTTGATATTGAGTTTTTGAGGATACAAAACTGAGTTCTACCACCAACCCATCATGGATGGATTAGGGAATTTTCGGGTTGAGATGAGGGAGAGTAAATATAAAAGGTTCTACGAATAGAACCTTTTTGTAATTCAGTTTTGGGGGTTGGGGGTTATTTACAACCTATCCACCAAACTACATCACATTCACATTCATTTCCATCTTCATCCCAA
>DCAL01000008.1:0-369 GCA_002311975.1 Fidelibacterota bacterium UBA1134
ATTGATTCCCCTCACCATGAGAATTACTCGTCGATTACGTCTGCCCAGTGCGAAGAACGACCCTCACAGGCAGGCTGACTTCCGCTTCAAGAAGAAGATATATCTCTCGGTGCTTTTAGAGCAAAGTTGGGAGACTGAGTTGATGAATACTACTATCTTCGGGGAAGAGTCTTATCGATTCTGATGCGGGTTTCTGAGAGCGCTCAGAATGAGCGGGCACCGCCGATAGCATGCAGAAAACACATCATACCGACAACGTCGGGAGAACTCACCTCAGATCTAGCGGAAACGCCTGGGAATCCCCGTCTACACTTCGCTTCGACGGGCAGGGAACCCAGCTGTTTTGCGGGAACGCGTGAGAATCGAACT
>DCAL01000008.1:602-6083 GCA_002311975.1 Fidelibacterota bacterium UBA1134
CTTAGCCTCAGCCTTAGCACTTCAGTTCTCCAGCCTCTCCAGCACGATAAACTTATAACCGAAATCGGACTTGAGTTTTCGACCGACCTTTTCAGCCTCTTTCCTGGTTTCAAATCTCACAACCTGAACAGCCTGAAGTTTCTTGCCCCTCACATTGATGGGCCACAAATCTACAGTGTAACCCCGCTGCTCCAACAGCATCTTCTGACGCATGGCGTTCTGGACGGAACCGTAGGCTCCGACCTGAATAATGAACGATCGCGACACAGATTTTTTTCCTTTGGACTTCGGAGCCGGTCTTGATTTCGCAACCGATGACGGTTTCGGTTTCGGAACACCTGCCACCGCTGCCACGGACGGTTGTTTCATCCCTTCAGCCAGAGAAGATGGCGCCGATGATGCCAGCGTCCGGACAAACAACGGCTCTTTGCCCCCAAGATTGTAGTTGAAATCGAGGGAAGGAAATTGACGAGCATATCGCCGTATGTAGATATTCGCGCTGTCACTCTCTCCGATAGCAAGCAAAGAGTTGATCTGGAGGTCTACGGCACGCTGAACATTCGCTGACTTCGGAAAGATCTTGGGCAGCTTCGCCAATTCATGACTGGCCTGTGTGTAGAGCCCACGGGCGAACAGATATTCACCCACCTTAATCATAGCATCGTCCACGTACGGACTGTCAGAAAAGTTCTGGATCAGCTTCTTGTAAGCAATGACTGCCTCTTCAGCCCTCTCCTGCGTAACGGCGTCCAGATATGCCACGCCGGCGCTGTTGGGATACTGCTCCCATAGTCGCGGCAGTTCGCGGCGCACTCGCTCGAGATCACCCGCCTCGACATTACGGAACAGTGCGGTGAGATCCTGCGCTGCAATCAGAACCGGTAGAACAAGTGCAATAAGAAAAACTACAGTATTTCTCATGGTGTCAGACTCGTCAGGACGATCGTACAGGTGTGCTCTTTCCGTCATGAATCAAATCGACAATTTCATCAACCTCAGCCGCCAGTTTATCCTTCTGGATTTTGCGCAACGCCAGCTTCATTTTGGCGAGACGAGCACGGATAGACCTGTTATTCCTTAAAAGAGCCTCATCGACGAGTGTCATCGCCTGGTCGTACTCTCCCCTGGCAGCCATCACGTTCACGAGACCCGAGACAGCGTCTGTATTGCCGCCGTCCGCTGACATTAGTTTGCGATAGAATTCTTCGATGTCGCCAAATCTCCCCAATTCAAATAGAGCCGTCTCCAGTCTGTTGTAAATCTGCTTTCCCGACCCAGCAGATTTTTCGGCAAATTTGATCCAGTTCTCCACCGCTTTTTCGAGATCCTTTTCCCGCTGAAAAATGTTGCCAAGATATAGGTGAGGATCGGCGAACTTTTCATCCATCTTGACAGTCTTCAGATAAAAATATTTTGCCCGCTCAATTTCGCCTTGGTCTTCTTTCTGTCTCCCTTGCATCATAATGTAACGGGCGTGGTTTTGTATATTCGGCTCACCCTTAATCCGCTCCAGTTTCTTGAGATAGAGCGATGCATCTTGCCAGCGCTTCTGGTGTTCACAAATCCTGACGAGGAATTCAGCCGCCCACTCATTCTTCCTATCGAGCCGCAAGATACGTTTCGCATTCTCCTCAGCACGCGGAAACTGCTTCATCTCGAAATAGTCCTTTGCCAGACTCCTGTAAATCTCAATCTTCACTTCCATCCTCAGATTACGCCTGAAGATCAGTGACTGATGAATCTTAACGGCCTGTTCGCTCTTGTTCTTCTCCCTTAGGATATCACCAAGTTTGATGTAAGCGCTGACGTTGTTGGTGTCGCCCTTTACAAGCTCACGCAGTTTCCAGAAAGCGCCGTCCGTGTCGCCGGCGAGCATACACTCCAGAGCTTCGGTATAGAGAAGATGAGAATCCTTTCTGCGCGGGGAGAACTTGGACAGCAGATTCATTACTCTTCCCCGTCGCCTATCTCGTATATACCTTCTTCGATCGCTATGTTTCTGAGGGAATTGATTTCGTCCGACAATTTTCTGTTCTCACCTTTGACAGCCCGGCTTTCCGCCTTGCTGGTCAAAATGGAAGAAAGTGCGATGGAGAATCCTATCAGTATGCCCACACCCAGTGCAACGATGATGACTACCGCAACGGGCACCGACTCATACTGGCTTAGGACGAGATCAACAGATACCTCTTCCATGTTCTTTGTCAGGACAAACAGGAGACCAAGGATGAGAAAAAGTCCCAGAAAAACCTTAAGCAACTGCATGAAACCTCCTTGGGTCGCTCACTAATTCGCCGAAAAGGGTAACGCCGTGGGCATCGGTAATGCGGACGTTCACCATCTGTTTCACCTGGGTGGTCTTTTTCGCAAAAAGGACCCACTTATTTGTGTCAGTTCGCCCAGCCCATACATCTGAAGATTTCTTACTCTCCTTTTCAACCATAACTTTAACTATCTCACTTATTTCCCTTCTATTGCGGAATAACGTGTGTCTCTTCTGAACAGTTATCAACGATTCGAGCCGCGCCTGCTTCTCACTCTCGGAAACGTGATCAGAATACTCCGTTGCCTTTGTCCCGGGACGGGGCGAGTACTTGAAAGTAAAAGCGGAATCGAACTTAATCTTCTCCATCACTTGGAGCGTTTCATCAAACTCCTCGCGCGTTTCACCGGGGAATCCGACAATGATGTCAGTTGTCAGCCCGCACCCCGGAAGCAGATCACGTATCCTTGACACCAGCGCAAGAAACTCGGCTTGACTGTATGTGCGGTTCATCCGCTTGAGAATGCGGTCTGATCCGGCTTGAAGCGGCAGATGGATCGACTTGCACAGATTCGCGTTATCCCGCATGACGAACAGCATATCATCGTCAATATCCTGCGGATGCGGCGATGTAAATCTCACTCTCTGTACACCGGAAACCTCGGCTACCGCCTGGAGAAGATCGGGGAACCGTTCTCCTCTGTGTCTGAAAGAGTTCACATTTTGCCCCAACAGGGTAACTTCCACAAAACCGTCATCAACTGCGCGCCGCACTTCCTGTATGATGTCCTTCACAGAACGGCTCCTCTCCCTGCCGCGGGTGAACGGTACGATGCAAAAAGTACAGAACTTATCACAGCCACGCATGATGGAGATCCACGCATTTATCCCCTCGTTTCTTGATGGATACATGCCGCTGTAAACCTCGAACCGCGACAGCCTTGTGTCAACAATTGATTCATTTTTCTGTTCGTGGCGCCGGAGGATGTCGGGGATGCGGCGATACGAATCGGGACCGAGAACGAAATCGACGTACGGCTTGCTTTCCAGAATATCGTCTTTGACGTGCTGCGCCATGCAGCCCATGAGGCCCAAGATCATGTGAGGCCGCTTCTCCTTTTCCTTCCGCAACACACCCAGACGGGAATGAATTTTCTCCTCAGCGTGCTCCCGGATAGCACACGTATTGAGGAAGACTGCGTCGGCGCTCTCTACCGTATCAATCTTACCGTACCCGTTCTCTTCCATGATGCTGGCCACCAGCTCGGAATCGGCCACATTCATTTGACAGCCGTAGGTCTCAATGTAGTAGTTTTTCATAATGGATGAAGTTACTCTCTCCCCCGTAGAGAATCAAGAGACGTTTGGACGGATTGGGGGCTCTTAAGGAACTACTCGAGGCGGCCGGCGAAGAAGTAATTCTTAGGGTTCTGCGGCGTACCGTAATAGTGGACTTCGTAGTGCAGATGAGGCGCTGTGGATCGGCCCGTATTCCCGATCTCGCCGATCAGGTCGCCCCGCTTGATTTCCTGACCCGCTTTCACAAGCATCCTCTTAAGATGAGCGTAAAAAGATTGATAGCCGTGCCCGTGATTGACCTTTATCGATAGGCCGTAAGTCCCCTTATAGGATGCGTAAATCACCTTCCCGGCGGCTGAAGAATAGACAGGTGTTCCCTTCGGTGCGGAGATATCCAGCCCGTGATGGAATCGCTTCTCACCGGAAAACGGGTCACGGCGATAGCCGAAGCCGCTGTTCAGATATCCTCCGCCGGCAGGGCGAATGGACGGGATGGAAGGCAGTTTTTCCGTGCTTTTCTTCAGCACATCGAAAACAGCCTCGAAGCTTTCTTTCTCCAGTCTCACCTTCCGCGACAGTTCATTGATGTCGATTTCCAGCCGGGTCACTTTCTCCTCAATGTCAGGCAGCATCTCATCCAGGTTTGATCGTCGAGCGGTGACCAATCCACCCACACCAACCTGACGCACGTCGCGGTCTATGGGAGGAAGGTTCGCATAAGTCCGCAGTGCCCTGTCCTTCTCTTCCAGTTTATCCATATCGGCCTTCGCGCTATCAAGATCACTGCGCAAGTCAAGAAGAAGGGAGATGAGAGAACGGTTGTTCTGTTTCACCTCCTCGAGTTTTGATTTATACATAAAGCGCGTGAGAATGTCAGCACTGAAAATGAGCACTGCTGTAGACAGCACAATGGCAAGCACGGAAACACCGACGATCGTATTCTGTGATAACGACCATTGATGAACATCACTGTGACTGTCACGCAGAACAACCACCTTGACGCCCTTGGAGGACTTATGCTTCAAGAAGGGTAATTTCATCTGGAATATCTCTCTGAACCCTGCTGGGAATTTCTGAAAACGGACTCACAAATACAACAGGAAATTATCACTGAGATTATCGCAGAATCCTCCGCCGGGAATATTCGTAAATGCTCTGGTCAGCATGATACATTGCCTATCAATCATCAAGCCAGCGCCACTTCCTCCGACTCGTTGAACCTCGATCAGGTTTTATAGAGCACAAAGACTTGTCACGTTGCTCCCTTCCCGAGCCTCTTTTGGCCTGCCGGTACTAGAGGGAATCGTGACAGGTCAGGAAGAAACCCGAAAAAAAACCGATTTCAGCCCTCGACTTTGCGGCTAAATTGGTTTAAGAAACTCGTCAACCGATGGTGAGTCCGCCTCGAATGATGCCGCGATGAGCAGCCTGAGGAAAGTCGTGGATTATCCGAGAAAAGTTCGTAGCAGATGGGCTCTCGTGGCGTGGCGTAGGCGGTGGATGGCTCTCTCCTTCAGCTGGCGGATGCGCTCCCTGGTAAGATTGAGATGATCACCGATCTCTTCCAGCATTAGAGGGCGAACCATTTTGACATATCCATAATATCCGCCAGTTCCTGCACGGTCGGCAGGCGCTCGAGCGCCTGCTCCAGCTGTTCCGCCTATTTGCGCATCCTTGTTGCCGTCCCCGCCACATTTGCCGGCAGACGAACCAGCCTGCTCTGATCAGCGATGAACTGCATAATGGACTGCTTGATCCACCAGACGGCGTAGGAGATGAATTTGAAGCCCCTGGCTCCGTCGAAGCGCTCCGCTGCCGTCATCAGTCCAACGTTGCCGGCGCTGATCAGGTCGGCCAGGGAAAGGCCCCTATTCTGATAGTTCTTGGCCACGTCGATGACGAAGCGCAGGTTGGCCTGC
>DCAL01000069.1:0-129 GCA_002311975.1 Fidelibacterota bacterium UBA1134
AGGGGAGAAGAGATTCCTTTTTGAAGCCTGTCCATTCTGTAAGAACTGGTCTGTTCGTCCGCAGATTTGTTAGTGAGGTCTCCTCTCCCCGCCGCGGGAGAGGAATATCCACAGGATCCATTGGAAGGT
>DCAL01000069.1:196-5604 GCA_002311975.1 Fidelibacterota bacterium UBA1134
TCTGCAGGTACAGCCTAACGCCAGCGGGAACGGTGTAATGAACACTGACATCGAGTACTGATGAAGGAAAACTTCCAATGTCCAGATATTTAGTTAACGGTCATATATCTTGCGGAAGAGCGGCTCTGCAATAGAGAGATAGCGTGGCGGGAGACGGGGTGGGTGCCGAAGGTGCACTGTGTGGCGGGAAGATAGACCGGAATCTCCAGAATCTGTCGTTACCCATCTACAAGATCCTTTGGAAAAGAATTGCTGAATGATCTCTTTTTTTGTGTACCTGCCAAAGTGAACCACTCTAAACGGGAGTGCTTTCTTTCTCCATCTTCTCACTGTACTGTCCCACCGTCGCCGCGCCGTTACATTTCGCCCGGTGATAAATCGCTTTCTGAGCAGTTTCCACATTAGAGTCATCGCCTCCCCACGCCTTCAGGGCCGCTTGCTGCAACGCACGACCGTAGGAGAAACTGAGCTTCCACGGCTTGACTACTTCGTCCATAGCGTTCATAGCATTGAGGTGCTGTGTAGCAAGAAGATCGCTTTGACCGCCCGAGAGAAAGCAGATGCCAGGGACAGCCGCGGGCACGGCACGCAAGAAACAGGTGACAGTGGCTTCTGCCACCTCCTCCACTGAGGCTTGCTTGGCACAGCTGTAGCCAGAGAGCACCATGTTGGGCTTTAGAATCATTCCCTCCAGATAAACGTCCTCCCGGTAAAGGGCATCAAATACTGTACGGAGAGTCTCCTCCGTCACCTCAAAACTGACATCAATATCGTGTTCACCATCCATCAAAATCTCTGGTTCCACGATTGGCACCATATCCGCTTCCTGGCACAAGGCCGCGTATCTCGCCAGAGCATGGGCGTTGGCTTCGATACAGGCAGAGGAAGGCGTATCCTTGCCAATGGTGATGACCGCACGCCACTTGGCAAAACGGGCACCTAAGTCATAATACTCTGCTAACCTATCCCGGAGTCCATCAAGGCCTTCCGTTACTTTTTCACCCTCATAACCCGCCAGCGGTTTGGCTCCCTTGTCCACTTTGATCCCCGGAAGAACTCCTTTATCCTGCAGATATTTGGGGAAGGAAATTCCACCATCGACAGTGTTCTGGCGCAGTGTTTCATCAAACAGAATAACGCCACTGATAAACTCTTCCATTCCCTCTGTAGTGAAAAGCATACTTCTGTAAGCATTGCGCGTTTGCTCAGTAGAAGCTACTCCGATACTCTCAAACCTCTTTGTGCAAGTGGGCGTACTCTCATCCGCTGCCAGGATACCCTTTTCGGGCGTCGCCATGGCCTTGGCCGTGTTCTCCAACTGTTCGATGTTCATGAGCCGCTGTCCTCCTGTTGTTGATTCACTCTAAGCCTGTCCAATTCCCTTGAGCAATGATTGAAACCAATCTATCTGTGTATCAAACGGTTTGCCCCCTCTGATGCGGGAGAAGTCAATCAGAGCCATCTCCCCTTCCACTTCCATATCGAGACCCACCACCCCGTTTTGACCGTTCAGGGCAGACTTAGCCGCAAGGGCGGCACTGCGCCTAATCAGATCCAGATCCTCCGCATTGGGCGCAGCCGAGCGGGCAAAGTAGCCGCTTTTCTGCACAAGGATCTTCCCAGCTCCCAGACGGTCGCCAAACTGCTGTGAAAACCACTCCCCCAGATCGAGGAAATCGAGCTTCACATGTCCGAAGGCGTCGCGGGCAACTTCTTCTCCCACTGCCTCCTTCTCCCTCACAATAGTATCGATACCCGCTCCCTCACTCAAGAATATGTTGACACAGTCGTTTTCATCCATTCTAGTGCGCAGACGTCCACACTCTTTCTCGAAATCGATGTCCTTCTCCGGAACGTACACGGCATCCACATCCCAACGATCTTTTGTAACCAGAAGCTCGGGAAGGAAGATCTTCTCATCGAGCCGGCGCCGATAAGCTCTCGCCGTGGCGGCCGTCAGCCAGCCGCAGTGGCGACCCATCACCTCATGTATGATGAGTTGTCTGGTACTGGTGGTGTTTTCGTTAGCGATGTTTTCGAAGAACACTGCTCCCTGTTCCACCGCGGTAGCCGCACCCAGTGTCTGCACAATTGGCGTAACATCATTGTCAACCGTCTTGGGAAGTCCAACAACGGTCAGCTCATGACCTTCGCCCGCCATATGACTCGCCAGTTCACCAGCCATGGTATTGGTATCATCTCCGCCGATGGTGTGCAATATCGTTACGCCGTCCTTTACAAGTCTATCCGCTGCAACAGCGAGAGGATCTTCTCCTGCTTTTACATAACCCCTCTTCACACAATCTTCCACGTTCGTCAGCTTGACGCGGCTGTTGCCGAGAGGGGTGCCTCCAAAAGTCAAAAGTATATTCGCTCTCTCCCGCACCTTAGCAGGGATATCAACACTGTGACCCAGCAACAATCCTCGGTAACCGTGCAGGTATCCCATCATCTCTGCATCCGGAGCGGAATCTCGATAACACTGAATGAGCGCCCCAATGGATGCTGAAAGACATGGCGCCAGCCCACCTGACGTCAGAAACGCTATTTTGATCGAAGCCATTTAACTATCCTTGACAATTATCTAATTTAGATGAAATATATTTTACTGGAAAGAGACATAAGCCATAAGACCATCCGATCATTGATAAAACTGTGATAACGTATTAAATTCCGCCAAATCAGGCAAAGAATTCCTGGAGCAACAAAGAAGGAGGACGCTAAAGTGACAGAAGTTAAAGTAAACAATTTCAAAGCTTGCTGTGATCAGTTTGAACGGGCGGCTGACAAACTGGGTCTGGATGAAAAGCTTTCTCAATCTCTCATGATGCCAGACCGCGAACTGGCGGTGGAGGTTCCTCTGACCAAAGATGATGGCACCCTCGAGGTTTTTCGTGGTTACAGAATCCAGCACAACAATGCGCGCGGCCCTTTCAAGGGTGGAATTCGCTATCATCAGGATGTAGATCTGGATGAAGTGCGTGCTCTGGCATCTCTGATGACATGGAAAACAGCACTCGTTGACATCCCTTACGGAGGCGGAAAGGGAGGTATAACAGTCGATCCGAGGAGCCTTTCGCAACGGGAATTGGAAAGACTCTCGCGCACATTCTTCCGCAGGATCGGACCCGTCATCGGCATCAATAAAGATATTCCCGCTCCCGATGTGAATACGAATTCACAGATTATGGCCTGGTTCATGGACGAGTATAGTCAGCATCACGGACACAGCCCCGCCATCGTGACGGGTAAGCCGATCGATCTGGGCGGCTCATTGGGACGGGAAGCCGCCACGGGACGAGGTGTTTTTATAACAATTCGTGAAACAGCCAAAGAATTCGAGATGGACCTGTCAGAATCTACCGCTATCATTCAGGGCTTTGGCAATGTAGGCTCCTTTGCCGCCAGCTTCCTTCATGAATCAGGATGCAAAGTTGTGGCTGTGAGCGATGTGACAGGAGGTCTCTATGATCCACAAGGGTTGGACATTCCTGCTCTGAGGGAGTACGCGCGCGCGAACAGAGTTATTGAAGGCTTTGCCAGGGGCAAGAGTGTATCCAATGATGAACTGCTGAATACTGGCTGCGACTTCCTCGTTCCGGCGGCACTCGGTGGCGTCATCCACAAAATGAATGCGGGTGGCCTCAACTGTAAATTCGTAATAGAAGCAGCTAACGGTCCCACTACGCCTCCCGCGGATGAGATTCTGTTTGAGAAGAAAATAGTCGTCATGCCGGATATCCTGACAAATGCCGGCGGTGTTACCGTCTCGTACTTCGAATGGGTTCAGAACCTGCAGCAGTTCCGCTGGGAGGAAGATCTAGTGAATGAGAAGCTGGAACACAAAATGACAACAGCTTATCATGAAGTAAACTCATTGCGCAAAGATAAGAACGTCTCCTTCAGAACAGCGGCATTCATGGTAGCTATTGATCGTGTGGCACGGACGGTGAAGCTGAGAGGGTTCTGAACGATCTATACAGTGATGTGACTTAGCTTATTACACCGCAGAGTAGTTAATCAATCATATTTGTACAACCGGCAGAAATGACCTGCCGGTTTTAGTTTATGCTTTGATAAAGAAATGGCGTAAATAATCATCGTTCCGATATCAGTTCATAATCGGTAAGTGTGTTCCCGGTGTAGATCTGGCGCGGCCTGTAGATTCTTGCCTTCGGCTCCTCCCTCATCTCCTTCCATTGCGCTATCCATCCTGGCAATCTTCCCAAAGCAAACATGACGGTGAACATTTCTGTGGGTATGCCCATGGCGTGATAGATAATTCCTGAGTAGAAATCCACGTTGGGGTAGAGCTTTCTCTCAACAAAAAAGTCATCTTTCAGAGCTACATCTTCCAGTTCCTTGGCAATCTGCAACAGCGGATCATCAACACCCAGTTTTTGGAGGAGTTTATCGGCCACCTTTTTCAGCACTCTCGCCCGTGGATCAAAGTTCTTATAGACGCGATGTCCGAATCCGAACAGCTTAAAGTTGGATTTCTTATCCTTAGCCATGTCCACATATTTATGATAGTTCATATTGTCATCGTGAATAATATCGAGCATTTCGATCACTTTCTGATTTGCACCGCCATGGAGACGCCCCCAAAGTGCCGCTATACCTCCGGCGATGGAAATGAACAGGTTGGCCTGACTGCTGCCCACCATCCTGACCGTAGATGTGGAGCAGTTTTGCTCATGATCCGCATGCAAGATGAGCAGAAGCCTCAGAGCATCAGACACCACGGGATCCACTTCATATTCCTCTGAGGGGAGAGCAAACATCATGTAGAGAAAGTTCGCTTCATAGCCGAGATCATTATCGGGATAGACAAACGGCTGACCGCACGATTTCTTGTACGAAAACGCCGCCAGAGTCTTCAGTTTAGCCAGAAGTCGGATAATATTGAGATTCGAGTCTCCGTCCTCTTTGTCTGGATAGAATGTTGAAAGAGCCGCAACAGTTGATGCCAGAACACCCATCGGATGAGCATTCATAGGATAGCCGTCAAAGAAACGCTTGAAATCCTCATGGATCATGGAGTGGTGGGTCAATTGTCTGGAAAACTCCCCAAGTTCCTCTTCAGGGGGCAGATGACCGTAGATCAATAAGTAAGAGACTTCAACAAATGTCGAATGTTCAGCAAGCTGTTCGATGGGGATACCTCTGTATCTCAGAATACCTTTTTCACCATCGATGAAGGTGATAGAGCTGGAGCAAGAACCGGTGTTCCCATATGCGGGATCATAAGTGATGTAACCCGTATCCTTTCTCAACTGTCTGAGATCGATGCTCTTTTCTCCCTCGCTACCCACGATGACGGGGTATTCAACTGTCTGATCATCGATAGTTACTTTAGCTGTTGACATGATAAACTCCTCTGGTTGGAAAATGTGTCATTGATGGCG
>DCAL01000084.1:0-2757 GCA_002311975.1 Fidelibacterota bacterium UBA1134
GAAAGAGAAGAAGGCCCGCGTTGAGGATGCCCTTCACGCCACCCGTGCTGCGGTGGAAGAAGGGATCGTTCCCGGCGGTGGTGTTGCTCTGTTGCGGACGGTTGGAAAAGTCGAGAAGATGGAGCTCTCTGATCAACAGATGGTCGGGGCCAGAATCATCCTTCGTGCCATGGAAGAACCGATGCGCCTCATTGTTCAGAACGCCGGACATGAACCTGCTATCATTATTCAGAAGGTCAAAGAAGGAACGGGAGACTACGGATTCGACGCGTTCAGCGAAACATACGTGCAAATGTTCGATGCTGGCATCATAGATCCTACCAAAGTGACTCGTGTTGCCGTTGAGAACGCCAGTTCCATCGCCGGACTGATGTTGACTACCGAGGCTCTCGTGGCTGAAATTCCTGAGAAGGAATCCCCCATGCCCCCAATGCCGGGCGGTGATATGGGCGGAATGATGTAATCTAATCAGTTTGACAAGTCAGATGAAAAGCCCTGTTCGCAAGAACGGGGCTTTTTTTTACTCAGATGTCGCCGCGAAATTTCTTAACCTTGCCTCTCCTTGATGGGACGCATAAATTCAACAGCCAAAAGTAGGAGAATGTGATGGGAAAAATTCGTCTTAGAGATATGCTTTTCTACGGCTACCACGGTGTTGACGAATCTGAACAGAAGCGAGGCGGAACTTTTGAAGTTGATCTGGAAATGCGAGTCAACCTCTCTGAGGCTGTTACTTCAGATAGTCTTCAATCCACAGTAGATTATGCCGCCGCTTATCAGACCGTTCACGACTGTCTGACCGGCACAAAATACTATTTGCTCGAAAAGCTGGCCGGTCACATAGCAAAAACGCTTCTGGAAGATTTTGATCTTGAGAGCGTCAAGGTTACGGTGAGAAAAAAACATGCGCCGGTTCGTGGCGTCATGGGAGATGTAGAAGTCGAGATTGAGAGAAAACCCGAAGATTTCAAAACATAAGAACATTTATTTGAGTCTTGGCTCGAATATCGGTGACCGATACAGTAATTTGCGAGAGGCAGTTTCCCGACTGAAGAAGTCCGGTGCTCTCGAGATCTGTGCCGTCTCTCCGGTCTATGAGACTGAGCCGCTCTATAATTCGGATCAGAAGAAATTTCTGAACTCCGTCATAGAGAGCATGACTATCGGATCACCTGAGGATCTGCTTGCGGTGTGTATGCAGATTGAAAGGGAAATGGGAAGGGAAGCACTCAGTGAGAAGAATGGGCCGCGAATCATTGATATTGACATAGTCTTTTTTGACGACACTGTAATGCAGACTGAAAACCTCACGATACCGCACGAGAGTTACAGCGAAAGGAAATTCGTTTTGGTGCCGTTATGTGATCTCGCTCCCGGCTTTACTTGTCCAGTTTCCGGCGATCCCGTGAGCGAAATCCTGGTGCGATGTGCCGATAATTCACTGGTTCACCGATACGAATCGGTGGAGGCCGCTTGAGAAACCTCTATTATCTTGCGATTGAGGGCGCCATCGGCGTCGGTAAGACGAGCCTTGCTGAACTCCTCGCCGATCATCTCGATGCGCGTCTCATACTGGAAAAATTCGAGGAAAATCCTTTCCTGCCTGATTTTTACACCGATCCCGACCGCTACGCCTTCCAGACACAGCTATTCTTTCTGCTAAGCCGCTATCGCCAGCAACAGGACCTAAGGCAGACCGACGTCTTCCACAAGCTCTTCATCACTGACTATATGTTTGTGAAAGATCGCTTGTTTGCGTCTCTCAACCTTGATGAGAAGGAGATGTCGCTGTACGATTCAGTGGCGAAAATGCTGGAGAGAAATGTACTCAATCCCGACTTAGTCATTTACCTGCAGGCAGATACTGACCGCCTCATGCAGAGGATTACTTGGCGGGAGAGAGATTTTGAGAAAGGGATTTCCAAAGATTATATCGACGCTCTCAACCAGGTCTACAATGAGTTTTTCTTCAGCTATCAGGAATCACCGCTTCTGATCATCAATACAAACGATATTGATTTCGTTCATAACGAAAAGGATCTGGAGGAGGTCATCCGTTATATACGTCAGCCTGTGAGCGGCACGAAGTTTTTCAATCCTGCCACAAATCTCTGATGTTCAAAACGATTCTGATCCTCCTGACAGGTTACCTCTTTTATAGAGTCGTGAAAGCACAGCTTTCGGGAAATAAATCTCAAGGCAAGTTCGAGAATGGACCGGAGCAGGGAGAGTCACTGGGAATTTCAAAAAATGATATTCGGGATGCGGAATTCACTGAAATAGACGGGGAGAAAGACTAATGCCTTCATTCATGAAGAATCTGTACTCTAATCGTATCGATTTCGGCCTGTTGCTTCTGCGCTCAGTATCGGGCTATATGATCCTGGTGAATCATGGTTACGATAAGATAGTCGCCGGCGCGGAGAAGTGGGAAAAAGTGGGCGGCGCCATGGCCAGACTGGGGATCGATTTCTTCCCTGTCTTCTGGGGATTCATGGCTGCCTTTTCTGAATCTTTCGCCGGTGCATTTCTCATCATCGGACTTTTCACTATTCCCGCCTCATTCCTCCTCTCCATGACGATGTTTGTGGCGGCGTACGGACATTTGGTGACCGGAAAAGGGAGCCCCGAAATGGCGCTCATTTACGGCGCTGTTTATCTGACACTCCTCGTCGTCGGGCCGGGCAAATTCAGCCTCGACTGGAAATTCTTTAAGCAAGAGTGATGGAAGCGGTACGGATCCACGAGCACGGCGGG
>DCAL01000084.1:2771-3596 GCA_002311975.1 Fidelibacterota bacterium UBA1134
GCCCATCCTCAATGTCCGCCTGACAAGGTAATCCTCAAGATCAAGGCGACCTCCATCAACCATCTGGATATCTGGATCCGCATCGGCTTTCCCGGAGTTCCGCTCCCCATCATCCCGGGCAGCGATGGCAGTGGCGTCATCCATGAAGCGGGGGCAGAAGTAGAAAGCTGGAAGCCGGGAGATGAAGTGATGATCCAGCCGGGAATCTACTGCGGGAAATGTAAATTCTGTCTCAGAGGGAAGGAGAATTACTGTCTTACATTCGGCATTCTCGGCGAATCGCAAGACGGCACCGATTGCGAGTATATGGTCATAGAGCCGAAGTATTTCGGTCGCAAACCGGAATCACTCTCCTTTGAGGAAGCGGCAGCATTCCCGCTCGTATTCCTCACAGCGTACACAATGTTAGTGCGCCGGGCCCGAATAGAAGAGGGCGAGATTGTTCTGGTGTTAGGCGGCGCATCGGGCGTGGGCAGTGCGGCGATTCAAATCGCAAAGCACTTCGGATGCACCGTCATTGCCACCGGGGGCAATGAGGCCAAACTGGTGCTGGCGAAAGAGTTGGGCGCCGACCACGTCATTAACCATACAGACGAAGAAATCCACACGAGGGTTGGTGAAATCACCGAGAGGTGGGGAGCCGACATTGTGTTTGAACACGTCGGCGAGGCGACTTGGAATTCAAGTCTGCGCTCGCTGGCGAGCGGGGGCAGACTGGTCACCTGCGGCGCCACTACCGGTCCCAAGGGGTCCCTTGATATGCGCCACCTTTTTTCCAAGCATCAGTCGGTGATGGGATCAACCATGGGCGATGTCGCTGCATTC
>DCAL01000084.1:3676-11375 GCA_002311975.1 Fidelibacterota bacterium UBA1134
GTTAGACGTTGATTCTCCATTTATTCAACGGCTTGCGCGCAACAACCTGAGGGCGGCCAAGCACAAACTCCGCTACCGACAATAATCGCCGAAAAACTCTAACGTCTAACACATGAAAGGTAAATACGACAAACACATTTTCGTCTGCATCAACGAACGTCCTGCGGACAGTCCGAAAGGGTGCTGTGCTGCCAAAGGGGGGAAGGATATCCGCTTTGAGTTCGTCAAGCTCATCAACCAGCACGGACTGAAAGGGAAGGTGAGGTCAAACAAATCGGGGTGTCTGGATGCATGTGAGCTGGGGGCCACAGTGGCGATCTATCCCGACGGCTTCTGGTACACAAGAGTGACGACGGAGGACGTGCCGGAGATCTTCGAAAAGTCCGTGCTTAAAGGAGAGCCGGTGGAGAGATTGCTGGCGACGGAAAAGACGTGGCAGGAATTAGAGAGAATCAAGAATAAGCTCTAAGAACGAAGTTAACTGTTGACGGCAGGCGAGAGACAAGCCCGGAATCAGTAACGGTTAAAATGATCCTGACAGGTTGTGCCAAACCTGTCAGGATGAAGACTCTATTATAAACTATTGCCATTTCGATCTGACACCTCGACAAGCCGGGGTGAACTGTCAGGACTACTTTGCAGTAATTCTACTGTGCAACTCCCGTTCCCCATATATCATATTTCCCGCTCATCTCCTCTGTAATTGAATTAAACCACTGTCTCAGTTCCCTCAGCTCGTAATGTTCCGGCAACATCTTTCTGTGGGCTACGCAGAGCCATTCGGCTCTGTCATCAGGTGGATACACATTGGTTTCAAACCCTTCTTTCTCCATGACTGATACGGCCAGGTTAGCATTTTCCTCACTGGGGAAGTAAAAGAAAAATTCTACGGTGTGCGGTCTGTCTGGATCGAATCCTAGATTGAACAGTCCTTCCAGCACCTTTTGATCTAAATCAATTCTTGCATTCCGTTAGTTCATAGATAATGTGAAAGTTCTTACTCCGCTTTCTCTTCAGGTATTGCTGCCGGTTATATAGAGTTTATCTGCCATCTCTTCTGATGTCAGAATTCCTTTGATCATGGTCGAACTGAATCCCCGATGCTCCATTTCGTTGATGCCCGCTATGGTGGACCCTCTCGGGGTCGTCACCTTATCGATCTCTGACTCCGGATGTTCCTCTGAATCGAGGACGAGGGAAGCGGCGCCGAGAGCAGTCTGAGCGGCCAGCAGCAGAGCTTCATGGGAGTGGAAGCCGATCTCGATCCCCCCTTGAGATGCCGCACGGTTAGACCGCGGGAAAATAGCTACGCCGCAAGCTGACAGCGCAGTGGCCGGAACCGTCGATGCCTATGACCGTTTCTGCATGAATGCTCTCCTTCTCTCCACTGTCGCTTTGAACGAAGTGGACGATTCGCGATTCAAAGTCCATGCCGGTACATTCGCGGTTAAAGTGAATCGTCACCTTGCTTGTCTTTTCGGCGGCGTTCATGAGAGCCATATTCAGTCCCGCCCTGGAAACTGAGTAGTTTACTCCGGAATCGTCCTTGCCGTATCTGTGGAACGTCTGTATGCCGTCACTGTTATGCATCTGTCTCCCCTTCATGGGAAGAGCGTCTTTCATCACTTCAGAGAGTATGCCCACCTGCTCGAGGGCGTGCATCCCCGCGCACGGAGAGAGCGAGGTTTATGGAACGGTCCGCACTGATGTTTTCTTCTCGCATGTCGGAGCGTCTTTCATGCATGTCCACTTCAAGGCCTTCCCCTGGCCAGGTAGAGAGAGGAGGGGACCAGTAAGTCCAGCACCGACAACAATGATTCGATCAGTCATTTCTCTTTGCTATTCTGAGGTTATCGGGTCAAGAATATCAGTGGATAGAATAGTGATGAGATTCTTCATGGAGCCTGTGCTGCGCGTAAGCCAAGTGTTCAGAATGACAATAAAGGGAAACATAGTGATCAATTGATCACACAATATCAGAGAAAATTTCAACAAACCGGTAGACATCCTCAAAACTGTTGTAGAGAGGGACGGGCGCCACCCGGATAACATCGGGCTCGCGGAAGTCACAATGGACTCCGCGCTCATTCAGGTCCGCCATCATCCTCCGTCCGTTTCCAGTCTTGATCCTGACAGAAAGTTGGCAGCCTCTGTCATTCGGAGTTATGATGTCGAAGTGTGGGGAGTCTATCTGAAGGAGAAGGAATTCCAGATAACCGGTCAGTTTAAGACTCTTTTCCCGCAAAGCCGCCATTCCCACTTCATCAAAGATATCAAGCGAAGCCATGAGCGGTGCCGTGGAAAGGATAGGTGGATTACTGATCTGCCACCCTTCAGCTCCTGCGATGGGATCGAAATTGGGCCCCATCTCAAATCTTGTGTCTCGGTTATGACCCCACCAGCCGGAAAAGCGGGGCAGATCCGGACACCTCCCATGACGCTCATGAACAAAAACAGCGGCAACGCTTCCCGGCCCTGAATTCAGATATTTGTAAGTGCACCAAGCGGCGAAGTCAACATCCCAGTCGTGGAGATTCAGTGGGATATTTCCTGCGGCGTGAGCCAGGTCATATCCCACGACGCACCCTTTTTTCCGAGCTGCATCTGTAATGACGGACATATCGAAGGCCTGCCCCGAATAGTAGTTGACGCCTCCCATCAGGACGGTGGCGATGGAATCTCCCTCTTCCTCAATTAAGTCCAGAATGTCTTCTGTGCTCACCGTCACTTCACCCGTTCGCGGTCGTGTCTCGATGATGGAATCCGACGGGTCGAATCCGTGAAAGCGAATCTGTGAGGCGACAGCATATTGGTCAGAAGGGAAGGCTTTGTACTCAATCAGGATTTTGTGTCTGCTTTCGGTGGGAAGGTAAAAGGAGATGAGCAGCAGATGAATGTTCACAGTGAGGGCGTTCATGATGACTACTTCCCCATGCAACCCCCCCACGACGTGCGCCATCTTTTCGGTGAGGAACTGCTCATAGTCTTTCCACGGCCGGCGGCTTGCGCGATGTCCCACTACGCCGAGAGTTTCCCAGTCCGCCAACTCTTCATTGACATATTGCGAAGCAGTCGTGGGCATAAGACCGAGGGAGTTACCAGAAAAGTAGAGACAATCTTCATCGTTGTTCAGCTTGGGAAAGTGAAAACGATTCCGGTAACGGGCGAGAGGGTCATCGCCATCCATCCGCGAGGCGACCTTTTTTTCGGTGCGGTATTCAGTCATGTTTTAGTCTGTCCAGGGATGGAGTAGATGTTGAAACCCCAAATCCCGTATGCGGGATATCGCCTTGGCGGAAAAGTAGGGGGTCGACTGACGTTCCCGAAACGGTAAAGCGAGGCGAGCCCAAAAAATGTGATAAACCCCGTTCCTTTTAACGGTCATACATCTCCTTCGACTGTCCCAGCCATTCCAGTGCCGTACCAGCCAGCAGTCTCTCTTTGGTTTCCGCACTGAAATCGTCCATAGATTCAATGAGGAAGCCCGGCTCTGGTTCTCCCAGTGGAAAAGGATAATCGCTCCCCAGGGCGATACATTCTGCGCCTACCAGTCCTATAAGGTACCGCAGCATGTCAGCATCATGAATCAGCGAATCGAGCGTGAATTTGGCGATGTACTCCTTCGGATTAACTTCATTCTGTATTGCCACTAGGTCAGGCCGGACGTTGAAGTCGTGCTCCAGTCTTCCCACAAGAGCAGGATAGGCGCCGCCGCTGTGGGCGAAGGCGATACGCAAATCGGGGAGACGCTCAAGAACACAGCCAAAGATCAGTGAGACGATAGTGAGGGCGGTCTCACACGGCATTCCCACCAGCCACTGGAGCCAGTAGTTCTCCATACGCTCTGGCGCCAGCATATCCCATGGATGAATGAACACAGCATCCCCGAGCTACTGCGCCGCCTCAAATACGGGAAACAAACGTTCATGATCGAGATTCCACTCATTCATGTGACTGCCGATCTCGATGCCCGGAAGGTTCAGTTCTTCCACGCACCGCTCCAACTCTTTGACCGCAAGGTGGGTTCTTGCATTGGCAGAGTGCCGAGTCCCGCGATACGGTGCGGAACTGTCTGTTCAGCCGCAAACACAAGTGGTTCCCGTGCAACTATAGATGCTTCAGAAACTGTTTCCATCTGAACTGTGGAGAGAGTAGTAATGTCCTCATGAGCACAGTCTCCTTCGAGAAACTGTGAAATCTTGTTTTGGACAAAAGCTGGATTCAACGCCAGTACACGATCAAACTTAATTCTTCTTTCAGGCGGAGAGATCGCTGAAAGGACAGATTCTATCACAGCGTCAGGAGTCGCCCGCCATCGATGGGAAGATTGATTCCATTGATGTAGGCTGCCGCCGGAGAAGCGAGGAAGGCGATGGCGCAGGCAATCTCTTCAGGCTCCGCGATCCTTCCAGCCGGGATTTCACTTTTCCACTCGTTGGCAATCACATCAGAAGAAACGTCCCGCTTGTCTGCCATTTCCTGAAAGAGGGAGAAGAGACGGCCGGTGTTCGTTGTGCCGGGGAGGATGTTGTTCACTGTTATACCGAACGGCGCCACTTCTCTCGACAGTGTTTTTGCCCAGCTGGCGACGGCTCCCCGCGTGGTATTGGAAACGCCTAAGTTCGGAATGGGCTGCTTGACTGAGGTTGAAATAATGTTGATGATACGGCCGTACTTCTCGCTCTTCATTCCCGGCAGAACCTCCTGCGCCATTATCTGGTTGCAGAGGAGAAGTCTTGAAAAAGCCTTGAGAAACGCCTCGCTGTCAGCGGTAGCGATTTCACCGGGAGGCGGTCCGCCCGAGTTGTTGACGAGAATATGGAACGGCCCGTTTTCCTCAACGTGTGCTACAATCTTCCGCTGAAGATCGCCCCTTTCATCAAAGTCAGCACAGACGGTATCGTGGGCGGCGTTTCCCGGCAGTGAGCCTCGGACCTCTTCCAGTGACGATTCGTCGCGAGCCACAAGAGTTAAGGCGGAGCCTAAACTGGCCAATTCCACTGCCGCTGCCCGGCCGATCCCCTGCGTGCTTCCGCAAACGATTGCCTTCTTGCCTGTCAAATCGAGATTCATCAATCAGCTTTTCCTTTCTTGAGTTTTGTGGTCAGTATAGCGGAATCCAAGGTGGACGAGTCAGTTCCGGCGATAATGCAGGCAGCTTCGAACGGGGAATGAGAAATGAGGCAAGATCAGCGATGATCTCTTTGAACCACAGTTCGTACACCTGATGCACGATGATAAACAGCATCTCATCGTGGGAAGGGTTTGCACGCTCTTCAGTAACCCGTCTCTGGCTCGACAAAAGACGGTCCAGTTGAAGATATATGGAATAGGTTACTGGATGTTTTTTATTCAATCGTGTGTCTCCCTGATGCTTAATTCTAATTTAGCTTTCCACCACGAACTGGAAAAGTCCTTAGCGTAATTTGGTTTCGCCATTTCCTCCTTAACAATTTTTCTGTAGATTCCTCACCGCTTTTAACAAGTTGCTATGAAAGATTGAGGTATAATTCCTTGCGAAGAGTCATCTTAGCTCTCATCTTAGCTTTCTCAGTCAGTCACGCATCGACGTTGCGGCCGAAACTGGTTCTGTTCATCGTAGTGGATATGATGCGCGAAGACACCTTCGACCGGCTTGGCGATCTTTTCACAGGTGGATTCAGGTATCTTCAGGAAAATGGAATCTACTTTAGCGAGGCGCGTCACGGGATAGCCTATGCCGCTACGGGTCCCGGCCATTTTGTTCTTGGCTCAGGAAGACATCCCAGCGCCAGCGGCATTGTGGCAAATTTCTGGTACGACCGTTCGGCGAAAAAGCTTGCCTACTGCGTTGCTGATCCTGATACGAAATTGCTTGGAAACGGGAAATCTACTGAGGGGAGGGGCGTTTCATACCGCCATGTGAATTCTGACGCCCTCGGCGACTGGCTGAAGTCAGCCAATTATCAATCGAAGGTTTTCTCCGTTGCCGGTAAGGATCGATCGGCGATTCTGTTGGGAGGCAAGAATCCCGACGGCGCTTACTGGTTTAACTTTAACCGAGGTGAATTTATCTCTGTTGATTACTACGGCGCCGCATTGCCTGCGTGGCTCAATGAGTTCAACAGGCAACGGTATCCTGCCGGTTACTTCGGTACTGAGTGGAATCGCCTTCTGCCCGATGAGGCAATCTATCTGAAGTATTCCAGAGAGGATGATTTCACGCCGGAGCGAGACAAGAGCGGAAGAGGAACAACCTTTCCCCATCGCTTGCCGAAACCGAAGTGGTTCACCAAGCCGGAGTACAACCAGTTGTGGGATTTCCCGTGGCTGGATGAGGTTACCTTGAAGCTGGCGCGGACGATTGTCGAAAAGGAAGATCTCGGAGCGGATGGAGCTCTGGACCTTCTTTATGTCGGACTTTCAATCAATGATGGCGTGGGGCACCGCTATGGGCCGTTCAGTCAGGAGCAGATGGATGGATTTCTGAGAATTGACGGCTGGCTGGGAGAGTTCTTTGAACTTATCGACCAGCGTGTGGGTCTGGACAATACTCTGATCGTACTCACGTCGGATCACGGTGCTACTATGATGCCGGAAATGGCGCAGGACAGGGGCCTCGATGCCGGTCGATTTCGCAAACGATTCAAAAACTTTGTCGCTGACTTCAATGCGGCTTTGAGTCAGAAATGGGGCAAAGGTGAATATATCGAAGCCGTGGCCGGATCTGCCATCTACTACAATTATGATTTGTTAAATAGGAAGGAGATTTCGTTGCAAGAGATGGATCGCTTGCTCTTGCCTCTTCTTCGTGATGAGGTCTGGTTCGGAAAAGTCTATACGCGTACCCAACTCTCTGGCGATGAAGCTCTGGATCGGGCTGGAATCTTTTGGCGCAACAATTTCCATGCTGAGAACAGCGGAAATCTGTTTGTTGTACCGAAGCAAAACTATATTCACATGGACTCAACCGGAACCACTCATGGGACCCCTCACGATGATGATACACACGTTCCACTCATCATCGCTGGTGCGGGGATTGAGGGATCGGTGCGGCAGGACTCCGTCTGGACAGTTGATATCGCTCCTACAGTGGCGGCATATCTTGGAATCCCTATGCCCGATGATCTGGACGGATCCGATCTTGGACTGAACTATACCGACAGTGTGATGACGCACTAGGCAAAAGGGAGAAGTCTCAATCATGCTCAGAAAACAATCTCTTACTCTGCTTTTAGCAATCATGATTTCCAGCTGTGTCCCTCCCGCTGTTGATCAGCCAACGAGTGATACACAAGAAGTCGAGAAGAAAACGAATCCGTTTTTTTTGGGATTTAACCAAACGATCCCATTCGCGGATTTGGGTGAGGGCGATATTACTGACGCTTCGGAGAGAGCGCTGCGCGAAGCAGAACTAACGCTGAAGGGGATCATCGGAATAGATCCAGAGCAACGGACATTTGAGAATACGATGCTTGATCTTGATAATCTTACAGCCATCGTATCGCGGGTGTGGAATCCGGCTTTTCTGATGGGTTCCGTTCACACCGACGAGCGGATTCGCTCCGAAGCTGACAGCAGCCACGTCCGTTTTTCGAGATTCATAAACGAGCTTTCGGCGAATGAAGAGCTGTATAACGCTGTGTTGACTTTTTCGGAGACTGACGAGGCTGAAAATCTTGAAGGAGAGAGAAGAAAGTATCTGGAAGAGACTTTTCTC
>DCAL01000084.1:11392-16108 GCA_002311975.1 Fidelibacterota bacterium UBA1134
AAAGAGAAGCGGGAAAAGGTAAGACAGATCAACAATGATTTGTCGGAGATCGGTCTCAAGTTCAACAGGAATATTTCTCAATATCAGGACACTCTTTTTGCAGCACCGGAGGAGGTAGAAGGGTTGCCTCAATCATACGTGGAATTTCGAACGCGTGCTGATGGTACATGCGCTATTGATATGTCATATCCTTCATATTTTTCATTTATGAATTTCTCTGAATCCGACGATGCACGCCGCCGCCTGAGCTACAAATTCCTTAACCGGGCAAAGGATGAAAACCTCACGGCGCTGGATGAGATGATCCGTAAAAGACGTGACTTGGTCAATGTCTTGGGATACGAGACTTTTGCCGAGTATCAGACTGAAGTCAGAATGGCCAAGGACGCCGAAACTGTCTGGCAGTTCGAAAACAATCTTAATTCAGCCTTGCGCCAGAAAGCGGAGCAGGACTACGTTGAAATGCTGGTGTTCAAGTCAGAGACGGAGGGACGGCAGGCAACAGCAATCCAGCCGTGGGAGAAATTCTATTACCAGAAGAAACTGCTGCGGGTAAAGTATCAGGTGGACGCTGAAAAGGTAAAGGAGTATTTTCCCATCGAGCGCGTGGTGTCCGGCCTTTTCGATCTCTATCAGGAACTCTTCGGGATGGAGTTCAGACAGGTGGAGAATCCATCGGTCTGGCACAAAGACGTTACCATGTATGAGATGTACGATAGCGGCAGCGGCAACCTGATCGGTCACTTCTATCTCGATCTATTCCCTAGGGCGAACAAGTATCAGCATGCGGCCCAGTTTGATGTCAGATCCGCAAAACTGTATCTTGACGGTCGGCAGACTCCAGTGGCGGCACTGGTATGTAACTTTCCGAAACCGACCGCAGACGAACCATCCCTTTTGCCTCACGACGATGTAGAAACATTCTTTCACGAGTTCGGTCACCTTCTCCACGCCCTCTTGAACAGAGGTGAACTGGAAGGGCTCTCCGTTCCGCGGGACTTTGTGGAAGCGCCATCTCAGATGCTGGAGAACTGGGTGTGGCAGAAAGCGTCGTTGCAGCGTTTTGCGAGACACTTCAAGACAGGTGAAACGATTCCCGACGATCTGGTAGAAAGAATGATTGCTGCGAAGAACCTCAATTCAGGTGTGAACGCACTTCAGCAAGTGTATTATGCCATACTCGATCTTACGCTTCATGACGGCTACTCTCCGGATGACAACCGGTCTACAACGGATATCGTTCGCGATCTGCAGAATGAGATCACGCTCTATCCCTACCAGGAAGACACTCACTTCCAGGCGTCGTTCGGTCATCTGTACGGTTATGCGGCAGCGTACTACGGCTATATGTGGTCAAAGGTTTACGCACAAGATATGTTCTCGGTCTTTGAGGAAAATGGCGTCCTCGACACGGAGACAGGAATGCGGTACCGCAGGATTATTCTGGAGAAAGGGGGGACAGAAGATCCTCTTGAACTGGTGAAGGCGTTTTTGGGCAGAGAACCGAGCAACGAAGCGTTCATGCGCAGTCTTGGACTCTAAGGTGGTGTAAAAATGTCTAACCAAAAAAAACTGGTAATCCACGGCGGAACACCTGTAAGGACAGAACCTTTTCCATCCTGGCCGCGCTCCACCGGGGAGATGCGTGAAAGTCTTGTCCATACACTTGAGCATGAGAAGTGGGGCGTTGGCAGTGAAGCTGTGAAGAGATTCGAAGATGAATTCGCAAAGTTTCACGACGCCGATTTCGCCATTTCGACCAATTCGGGAACAACCGCATTATGGATTGCTCTCAAGGCCGCAGGGGTCAAGGCGGGGGATGAGGTTATTATTCCTGCTTACACATTTGTGGCAACCGCCTCAGCCGTCCTTATGGCGAACGCGATTCCGGTATTTGTTGACATTAATGATGTGACACTCAATATGAACCCAGATCTGATCGAGGATGCTATCAGTGAAAAGACGCGCGTCATCATGCCGGTTCACATTGCTGGAAATCCATGTCATCTGACCCTCATCAACGAGATTGCCGCGCGGCACGACATTGCCATGATCGAAGACGCTGCCCAGGCCCACGGAGCAGAATGGGACGGTAGAAAAGTCGGCGCTTTTGGAGCCGGGGGAATCTTCAGTTTTCAATCCACGAAGAATATGTCGGCGGGAGAGGGGGGTATCATCGTCTCAGATGATGAGGCATTTATCGACAGCTGTTTTTCCTATCAGAACGCCGGTCGTGTGCGGAGTGGAGCGTGGTATGAACATCGCCATATCGGGGGAAACTTCAGGTTGTCAGCTTTTCCCGCTGCGCTTCTACTAGCTCAGTTTGAAATGCTGGAATCGGATATGAAAGTGAGAGATCAAAATGCTGCAATTCTGAATGAAGCCTTAGGCAAGATTGCCGGTCTTTCGGTGCAAAAGCGTTACAGCGAGACAACAAGAGTTTCCCATCACCTCTATATTCTGCTGTATGATAAGTCAGCGTTCGGGGACACGTCGCGCGAAGAATTCATAGATGCGGTTTCAGCCGAAGGGATTCCCGTCCATACCGGCTACAAACCGATCTATCGCGAGAAACTTTTTGATCTAGACAAGGAAGAGTTTCCGTGGCTGAAGAAAACTGATTTCTCGACTGTAACACTTCCTGTGACTGAGAGTGTGAGCGATGAGCAGGCTATCTGGCTGAAGCAGAGTTGTCTGTTGGGGAGTAGCGAAGATACCCTTGATATTGTTCGCGCGATTGAGAAGGTAACGAACTACTTTTCCTCCGTTTAGAAAGATTCAGATAGAAGAGACCGCTCTTTTCCACAGTGGGGATCAAATGTGTGTGCTCATCTTGGTAAAAGCAACGCGAGCATAAATGAGTGCCCGGAACAGGAATTGAACCTGCACCTCCTTACGGAGACATGGTCCTGAACCATGCGCGTCTACCTATTCCGCCATCCGGGCAAAATGCGGCACGAAATTATGTTTTACACACACATTATTCAAGGATTAAGCTTGTAATCAGAGGGGCTAAATTTTAAATTTGCTGACTGTCTTGAATGTCTGATGAAAACACAACCGTTACCACCAACCGTAAGGCTTTCCACGATTTTAAGATCGTGGAGAAGTTCGAGGCCGGTATAGAACTTGTGGGAAGCGAGGTGAAAAGTCTGCGGGAAGGAAGAGCTAATCTCAAAAATGCTTATGCCACCTTTCGCGAAGGTGGAGTAGTACTTATTGGCATGCACATCGGTCCCTATTCACATACCGGCTACAGTGGGCACGAACCGTACCGTGACAGAAGACTCTTGCTTCATCAGAAGGAAATCAGAAAACTGAAGAGAAAGGTCTCAGCCAAAGGCCATACAGTTGTTCCTTTGAAGGTATACTTTAAGCGAGGCTGGGCAAAGATTGAAATTGCATTAGCTACAGGGAAAAGAACTTACGATAAGAAGGCGGTAATTACGCGGCGGGATCAAGAGCGGGCAATGGAACGGGAACTGAAAGATAAACGTCGAGTATGATGCCGAATTTTCCGCCTATTCGTGAACAGATGAAGATTATCCGTAGCGGGGTGGGTGAAATTATTTCCGAAGAACAACTGGAGAAGAAACTTCGGAAAGCTGAGGATTCGGGTAAACCGCTCGTGGTGAAACTCGGGTGTGACCCTAGCAGGCCGGATCTGCACATTGGCCACGGCGTCGTCCTGCGCAAACTGCGCCACTTCCAAGATCTCGGGCATCAGTCCGTACTAGTTATTGGCGATTTTACTGCGCTCATTGGAGATCCCTCGGGGAGGAACAAGACTCGTCCTCAACTGACGGAAGAAGAAGTTGCGGAATTCGGCAAGACCTATGTAGATCAGGCGTCCCATATTCTCGATTTTGAGACATTGAAAATAGTTCATAATTCAAAGTGGCTGAGTGCCATGAACTTCAATGATGTGATCCGTCTGGCCAGCCGATACACCGTTGCCCGCATGCTGGAGCGCGATGATTTTGAAAAACGGTACCAAAGTGGGGTGCCCATCTCCATTCATGAGTTTCTGTATCCCCTGGCTCAGGCGATGGACTCTATTCAATTGAAAGCCGATATTGAATTGGGGGGCACCGATCAGAAATTTAATCTGCTTGTGGGGCGGGATCTTCAGAAGGATCATGGCCAGACACCTCAAGTTGTTATTACCACGCCGCTGCTGGAGGGTACTGACGGAGTGCAGAAAATGTCTAAGTCATACGACAATTATATCGCTTTTACTGACAGTCCGCGACAGATGTACGGTAAGACCATGTCCATACCCGACGTTCTCTTAGAGACATATTTCGAATTTGCCTCAGATACACAGGGAAGTAAGTTAACATCCATCAGAAAACAACTTAAGGATTCTTCGGTAAACCTGAGGGACTTGAAGCGGCGGTTGGCTCGTGAGATCGTGACGCTGTATCATTCAAAGTCAGCTGCGAAATATGCTGAGGAAGAGTTCGATACAATCTTTGTGAAGGATGAGATCCCCGCAGACATCGAAACGTGGCGCGCTACTGTAAATCCGGTCGGGATCCTGGAGTTGCTGGCGGAATCCGGCCTTGCCAGTTCCAAACGGGATGCCCGCAGATTGATCGAGCAGGGCGCGGTCCGAGTGGATGGAGAGAGAATCTCCGGCATTACGGCTGAGATTGATGTGTCTCAATCCCGCATCCTCAAGGTGGGCAAACGGAGATTCCTGAAAGTTTCAGT
>DCAL01000084.1:16242-27338 GCA_002311975.1 Fidelibacterota bacterium UBA1134
CAGCAAATATTTTCTTTGAAGATTGTTATATCTTTCACGATATAAATACTTTGTCCCGACACGTCTGGATGTTCTTCGTGGCGAATAATCCAGGTTAAAGCTATTTTTCTGCTGATTGTCGCTTTCTGTCGTTTGTTGAATTACTGGACTCTCGCTATATTTGGCTACTGGAATCATGCTTACTATTGATAACTGAAAATGGGGAGTACAATGAGCGAAATCATAGGAGAATTGACGGACAGCAATTTTGAGGCGGATGTTCTACAGTCCGATCTGCCTGTCCTTGTAGACTTCTGGGCCGAGTGGTGCGGTCCTTGTCATGCTATCGCACCTGTTGTGGAAGAGATTGCGGAGGAGTACACGGGAAAATTGAAGGTGGGTAAAGTAAATGTTGATCATAATCCGGAGACGGCCATGAAATATGGTGTGAGGAGCATCCCCAGCCTGCTTGTTTTTAAGGACGGTGATGTTTTTGATCAGATTGTCGGTGCAGTTCCTAAACAGAATATCACGCAAGTGGTGAAGAAAGTTCTGGAAAAGTAATGGATAGAAAGGTCGTCATCATCGGTTCCGGCCCGGCGGGGCTCACGGCTGCGCTCTATTGCGCAAGAGCCAATCTCGATCCGATTGTTTTTGAAGGCAATCAACCGGGTGGTCAACTGACCATCACAACGGATGTCGAGAACTATCCCGGGTTTCCGGAGGGAATAATGGGACCGGAATTGATGGACCTGTTCCGCAAACAGGCTACCAGATTTGGTGCAACATGTGAATTCAAGCATGTTACCAAGGTGGACCTATCCAAAAGACCCTTTAAGGTTTGGGTCGGTGAAGATGTTTATGAGTCTGAGGTAATAGTTATCTCCACGGGGGCATCTGCCAGACTGCTTGGTTTGGAGTCTGAAAAGAAGTTGATGGGGCACGGCGTTTCAGCCTGCGCAACGTGTGACGGCTTTTTCTTCAAGGATCAAGAGGTGTTGGTTGTAGGCGGAGGAGACTCCGCCATAGAAGAAGCCAATTTTCTGACGAAGTTTGCCAGGAAGGTTACCATTATCCACAGGCGAGATAAATTACGAGCCTCAAAAATCATGCAGAAGCGTGCCTTCGATAATCCTAAGATCGACTTTGCATGGAATGCTGTAGTCGAAGATATAGAGGGAGATGCGGAAAAAGGAGTGACTGGAGTTCGTCTAAAAGATACTGTGACGTCTGAAACGAGCGAAGTTCCGTGTGATGGTGTCTTTATGGCAATCGGTCATATTCCCAATACTTCTCTTTTCGAAGGACAGATTAAGATGGATGACATGGGATATCTCGTCACGCTGAACGGCTCCACTCAGACTTCAGTAGAAGGTGTATTTGCATCGGGTGATGTACAGGATCGTGTTTATCGTCAGGCTGTCACCGCCGCCGGCAGTGGGTGCATGGCCGCACTCGACGCTGAAAAATACCTGGAATCACTTCACTAATCCTCCCAACCTTATCCGGAACAGCGCCGACCTGAATACAGGCTGGAAAAGAGTCCAGCCTTTTGAATGACTGAGTAGGGTTGAAAGGAGTGTCAGATGAGTAGAATACAAGTTCCAATTTTTGAGCTGGAGAATACGCGGGTCGCCATTGGTGGAAGGTCGATCCTGAAAATAGGGAAATTTCAATTTCACAGGGGAACTGTCTACGGGATTGTTGGTCCTGTAGGCGCCGGTAAGACCACACTCCTTGATCTGCTCGCAGGAAGAATAATCCCTACGGAAGGTTCAATTCTGTATGAGAAAGAACCGTTTGATAAAACGTGGCTAGGTAAGATCAAGGTGCCAGCGGAGATTCATTTTCTCAATAGTGAAGGAGGTGTTACGCAAGACTCTGTGGCAAGTTTTTTCAGACATAGGTTGCCGCAACGATTTGAATATGTCCAAAGTCAGTACTATTCGAAGCCGGCTTATTCTGAAGATTGGGAAATGGCCATCAGTAAACTTTCACGGGGGCAGGTCTATAGGGTGAACGTGATAGCGGCTATCGAATCGGATCCCAAGGTGCTCATTATGGATGATTATGGTCTCCACTTTGACAAATCAATAAGCAGAGATTGCAACCGCCGTATCAGTCACAGCGCCAAATCGAGAGGTACAACCGTAATCCTCTCCAGCACAAGCATGTTCGATCTGAAGAGTGTAGCCGCAGTTGTTATAACACTGGACAACGGTCATATTTCTCAGGTTCGGTCCCTGAAAAAATAGGATCTCTGTCCGGTGGCCACAGGAATCATATACTCTGACAGATATATGGATCATATAACAGGTTTCTATCATCCAGAATCTCCCGCGCGGATGAGCGCAGTAATGGATAACTTGAGAAACTCTACGGTGTGGACTTCTGTTCAGAAGATCGATCCGAGTTCCGCTGAGACAGAGATAATACAACTGGTTCACCCTGAATCTCACGTCAGCCGAGTGAAAGATATTTGTCTCTCTGGTATTTCTCCTCTTGATGGGGGAGATACAACTGTATGTGCTGACTCCTATTCTGTCGCGTTGCTGGCAGCGGGGGGCATCGTGGCAGGTGTTGATGGGATATTCTCTGAAGAGATTCTCAATGCCTTCTGTGTAATTCGCCCGCCGGGGCACCACGCAGAACTGACCCAATCCACGGGCTTCTGCCTGTTTAATAATGCCGCCATCGCTGCTCGTTATGCTCAGCATCAGTATGGCGTAGAAAAAGTTTTCATCCTCGATTGGGATGTTCACCACGGTAATGGGACTCAGCATCTCTTTGAAGATGACGCCACCGTTTTCTATCTCAGTCTACATCAGTTCCCATTCTATCCGGGGACGGGCGATTCATCAGAAAAGGGACACGCAGATGGTCTAGGGACTACTTGCAACTTCCCGCTGTCCGCCGGCTCCGGAGATGAGTCTTATCTCGATATCTTTGAGAATTCCATTCCGGAGATCGTAGCTTCGTTCTCTCCCGACTTGATTCTCATCTCCGCCGGATTCGATGCCCACGCCCGTGACCCTCTGGCCAATATGTATGTCTCAACTGACGCGTTTCGTAGCATGACGGAGGTGGTAGTCAGGCTGGCTGACGAAGTATGCCATGGAAGGATCCTCTCCATATTGGAAGGAGGTTATGATCTTGCTGCTCTGGCGGAGAGTAGTGAAGCTCATGTCCGGGCTCTGTTAGCGGCCAGGGACTGATCAAATGGCTCTGGCAGCGGAAAAGCGAAAGTTTGTCCTTATTATTCTCGATGGTCTAGGATTACGGGATGCTCGGGAAGCCAACGCGTTTGTTCTGGCAAGAACTCCGGTATTCGATCGTCTCTTCACCAGCTGTCCATGGACAGCCATCGAAGCATCCGGAGAAGCTGTGGGATTGCCGGCGGGAGTAATCGGGAATTCGGAAGTGGGACACAAGACGATCGGCGCGGGGCGAATTATCAAAAACGACCTAATCAGAATCAACGACGCCGTAGAAGACGGATCGCTTGGGGAAAAGGGTGAGTTTGCCGCCGTCATCGACTATGTGCGCCAGAGTGGGTCAACTCTCCATCTTATGGGGCTTGTTTCAGATGCCGGCGTTCACAGTCATATTGAGCATATTCTGGAACTGCTTTCCGCTGTCAAAGAAGCCGGTCTGGACAAAGTCTGCCTCCACGCCATCATGGATGGGAGGGACACCTCGCCTCGTGGCGGCAAAGACTATTTAACAGTGATTCTTGATAAAATGAACGAAATCAAACTGGGGAGAGTTGCTACCCTCATAGGCAGGTACTTTGCCATGGATCGAGACGGTCGCTGGGAGAGGACAGAAAAGGCTTACCGGGCTCTGGTAGCGGCGGAAGGTGAACGGACGTCAGACGCCATCAAAGCAATCGAGAAATCTTACGATAGCGATGTTACCGATGAATTCATCGAACCGATAATCATAACAGACGACGACGAAGATGTACCGAGGATCAGCCAGAACGACGCTCTTTTCTGTTTTAACTTCCGTGCTGACCGGATGAGACAGATTTGCCGTGCGCTGGGCGAGGAGGGATTCGACGAATTCACCACGGCGCAGCGACCGGTTTCACTTACAACAATGACAAGTTATGACAGTTCCTTCTCCTTTCCTGTCATGTTCAAGCCCGTGGAGATTCGCGCTCCGCTTGGCAACCTGTTGCAAGAGAACGGTTACCGTCAACTCCGGGTGGCCGAGACGGAAAAATATGCTCATGTTACCTATTTCTTCAATTGTGGTGAAGAGACGCCATTTCCTGATGAAAAGAGGATTCTGGTGCCATCGCCGAAGGTAGCCACCTACGACCTGATGCCGGAGATGAGTGCGTACGGGATTCAGGAAACAGTCCTGCGTGCCATTGATTCTGATCAGTTCGATTGCGCCGTCATGAATCTCGCCAATCCTGATATGGTGGGACACACGGGCAATCTCGAGGCGGCTATCAAAGCGACAGAGGTATCTGATTCTGTTCTCGGAGAAGTGCTCGATGCTGTCATAGATTCAGGTGCGATGGCGATAGTTACGGCAGATCATGGTAATTGCGAAACGATGGTCGATGAGCAAACTGGCAGTGAGCACACCGCCCATACGATGAATCCTGTCCCGTTCGTTCTTGTGAATGCTGGTTCCACCGTGGGCCTGCAGCGGGGCGGTAGTCTTGCGGACGTAGCGCCTACTGTGCTCGATTTGCTGAATATCTCGGCGCCAGATGAAATGACAGGCAAATCATTAGTGTTGAAGCGATGAATCCCCATCGATACAGAGAACTGGAATCCCGTTATGAGTCGAAGAAGGTGCTTGTGGTGGGTGATCTCATGCTTGACAACTATCTGTGGGGTGATGCCGACAGGATTTCGCCAGAAGCGCCTGTTCCCGTGGTGAAGATCAGCTCTGCCAGCGCCAATCCCGGCGGCGCTGGCAATGTGGCTTACAACTTGACCTCGCTTGGAGCGGAAGCACATCTAATAAGCGTGGTGGGTGACGATAAGGACGGAGGTATTCTTCAGACTCTCTTGCAGAATCTGGAGATTGACGTGAGCGGTATCGTAGTGGATCCCGGCAGACAAACTACGGTAAAGACACGCATCATCGCTCACAGTCAGCAGGTTGTACGGACGGACTGGGAAACATCGGATTATGTGGCGGACGATGTGAAGAATCGATTGCTGGCGATAGTAACTGAAAGGCTCGCAGCCTGCGATGCCGTCATCTTGGAAGACTATAACAAAGGGGTCCTTTCGCCACAGCTGATTGAAGCAATTATAAGCTCCGCCGGGGAGAAGGATGTTCCTGTCTATGCGGATCCAAAGATCGACCATTTCTTCAGCTATGAGCACGTTACCATGATGAAACCTAACCTCGATGAGGCTTCTCAGGCTGCCGGCGTCGATCTGAATGCGGAAGGAGCGCTGGAACAGGAAGGACCGAAACTTCGTGAAAGACTTGACTGTGACTGGCTTCTTATTACACGTGGCGACAAGGGGATGTCTCTATTTGACGAAACAGGGCATCGAACAATTCCCACTATGACGAGGCGGGTACACGATGTTTCCGGCGCGGGGGATACGGTCATTGCAACCTTGTGTCTGTCTCATATCGCCGGTGGTTTGCCTCATGAAGCGGCGAAGATCGCTAATTTCGCGGCTGGCGCCGTATGTGAAGAAGTGGGCGTAGTTCCCATCACAAAGGAGAATCTTCACGAAATTATCACCTCGGATAGCGCATAACTCAATTCGATTCCACCGAGTCGGTCACCACGCGGTTATCGCACTTCTGTTTCTGACGGCCTTAGTGGCTCAAAAGGATGTACGCTACGATCCGTGGGACTGGATAACCTATAAGAACAGCAAGTTAGTTTCATCTATTGCTGAGGGGCGGGAGTATATCTACTTCGGCACCAATGGCGGCGTCATCCGCTATCATATTTTTGGCAAGTTCTGGGACTTTCCCATCACGCGATCTCAAGGGCTCCCTGATGATGAAATAACCGCCGTTTACTATGACATGCACACGAATATTCTTTGGGCGGCATCTCAGTCCACTTTGAGTTTCTCGGCGGATGGCGGACGACAGTGGCATACGACTACGAAAGAAGAACTCGGCTTAAGACTCAGAGAGAGCATTGTCAGACTCGGGTCAACATCCGATGATCTCTGGTGTGTAACTACAAGCCAGATACTCAGGATAGACCGTCTCTCGGGTTTCGTTGTCGCTCCCTACGCACAGTTGCCGAAGGAGGAGGTGGTATGGGGAAGCTTGCCCGAGGTCGGATCAGTGGAATCTGTACTCAACGATTTTACGGCAATGCAAGGGTGGGTGAACGACTTGGGGATTTTTCATGGACCGGGATTTCAAGAAGTTCCAGTCTCGACAATTCTGGTGGACAGGTTTGGGGATATCTGGGTGGGGACTTGGAGAGGTCCGATTTTCTACGGAGACTTCCAGATGAGACTTCTGGAGCCTCTTGAGTACGGTCCCGCGCAGACAAATGTCGAGATTGTTCTGCGCTCACCACGCGGTTTATGGACAGCGGGTATATCGGTGGGGAGCGAACAGTCAGGCATTTCGCTTTACGATTCCCGGCGCGAAATATGGGATTACTACCGGGTCGGATCCGAAATACTGTTCGGTGATTCCGACGTCTTTTGCGGCGTCCAAGTGGGCGACGAGTGGTGGTTTGGCACTACTTCAGGAATTCAGGTCTTTACTCCCGCAAAAGACTCCTGGTTTCTGATCTCGGAAGCGAAGGGGCTGCCCGATGTCAAAATCACGAGGATTGCCTACGATGGTCAGTATGTTTATGCGGGCACACCCTCAGGCGTCGTCAGATTGTTGCCGGCTACGCGCAAGCGGGTGCCGTGGGAACTGGCTAAAACGTTGCGGAATTGGTCTATCAGGGAACTTCATTGGGATGGCAACTATTTGTGGCTCTCCACCAGCTTCGATCTGTGGCGGTGGGACTCTTCCACGGGTGAAGTCAAGAGGCTCCGGTTAACTAATTCAAGATTACCCGGTCTTACTGAAAAAGAGACTGGACTTCTTTCGCCTGTCAGCGCTATTGCATCTTCTGACAGTATGGTTTACTTTGGCGATGAATATGGACTCCTCTCCTATGATAAGAGCGCCGGTCGATGGAAGAGATACTCAGGGAAAGCCGGTCTTATCGGTTTTCAGATGTTGTCACTGGCGTTGAGCAAAAACCCTTCATCGGATGACGTAATCATCTGGATGGGAACCAGAAAGGGTGTTTTGGCCTTCAATAGTTCAACAGGATATGTGAGGCATTTTACAGAGAAAGATGGGTTGCCATCCGATGAAGTCCGTACAGTTGTCATCGATGAGAATATAGCGTGGTTCGGAACACCGGAAGGACTTGTCCGTTTTCAGTGGGAGGAATATCTGAAATGAAACGATTCTTAGTCTGGGTTACTATTTTTACCTTCATTCCGGTGGTCGGTTCATCCCAGATGTTCAGACCGAAGCAGAAGACACTGGGTATTCCTTATTTTCAGCTCGTCGTTCCCAGCTATCCCACCGAGAATCCTGATTCAGTGAGGATTGACGTTATTGCGCGAGTTCCTTTCGACGCTGTACAGTTCCTGAAGAAAGAGGAAAGCTTCGAGTCGAAATTTGAACTGTCTATCGGAATCCTCAATTCAGAAGAAAAAAAGATTGCCGGTAAGATTTCCAGCTATTCGTTAACGAGTGGCGAGTTTCGCCAGACAATTTCTCCGAAGGCATTCGAACTTGTGAAAGAATCTTTTTTCGTAAAACCGGGTGAGTACAGTTGTGAAGTGTCTGTTACAGACATGGATACTCATAAATCCGGCCGCCAGACTATCAAACTTGATCTGACGCGAATCGGCGAGGGCGTCGTATTGAGCGATCTCCTTCTGGTTGATCCTAAGAATATGAATGACCTATCAGCCGGAGGGATTCCGCGCATCCCGCCTCATCTGAGTAATACCGATACTGTATTCTATATCTACTATGAAGCGAGAGTGACACCTGGAGAATATGACCTTACGGTGGATATTATTACGGAGGACGAAAAATCTTTGAGCAACGAAACTTTATTCGGCGCCTCAACCGAAGGCGTCATCAAGGAGGTACTCAAACTGCTCAGGCCGGCCAGTTCCGAGAACAGGTTCAAGATTCAACTATTGCTTGAGCAGGGGGAAAAGAATTCGACCACAGATCTCGTGGTTGAAAGCAGATGGAGAGGTCTGACATCGCATATTTCGAACGTGGATGATGCCATAGACCAAGCCAGATACATCGCCTCATCGAAGGAGTACAAGAAACTGAGGAAGGCAAAAAAGGGAAAGAAGGAAGAGATATTCAAGGAATTCTGGCAGAAGAGAGATCCTTCTCCCGATACGCGCGAAAATGAACTGATGGATGAGTATTACCGTAGAGTTCAATATACCAATAATAAGTTCGGTTCATGGCAGAACGGATGGAAGACGCCCATGGGGATGATATTCATTCTCTTCGGTCCACCGGATGATATTGAGATAAATCTCCATGCCAGGGACGGCCGATCTTATCAAAGGTGGCACTATTACGCTGTGAGCCGGTCATTTCTCTTCATCGACTTTAACGGTTTTGGTGATTACGAACTTGTTGAACCCTACAATTCCCCCTACGGTACCCGTCGATACTGACATTGCCATGAAGATAGCTGCTATCCCAGGCGACGGAGTCGGGCCTGAGATCATGAACGAGGCCGTCAAACTATTGAGAACGGTGGACGAACTCAACAATCTCGGTGTCGAAATAATGGAGTTCGATCTAAGCGCTGCTCATTACGCTGACACTGGACTGGCACTTCCCGACACTGTCAGCAGAGCACTCTCCGAACAGGCGGATGCTGTCTTGCTCGGTCCTTTGGGAGATCCCACCATTTCGGATAGCCAGTATGCCCGGGAAGTCATCTCGGGACTCGTAACAAGTCTTGATCTTTCCATTATCCTGCGGGAGGTAAAACTCCTCTCCGCTGAGCTCTCGCCCATGACCACTCTCACAGAAGGCGATCTCGATTTTTCGCTGATTACTGAGGGGACGACCGGTTTTCAGTCTGACTTGGGAGGGACTGTTGCAGCGGGGCGCGATAACGAGGTTGTTGTAGAGCAGGAAGTTAATACTCGCCAGCAGATCGAACGGGCGGTGTGCTTCGCTTTTGATTGGGCTGCCCGGCATGGTAGAAACAGGGTGACGATGGTTTACGGCGCGAAAGCTCAAAAGCACAGTCAGGAATTGTGGTCGCGTGTTTTCAAAGAGATTAGCGACTCATTTGATAATACATCCACTTCTATGCTTCACACCGACGCTTTCATCCAACGTTTCGTCAACACACCTGACCAGTTGGACGTTGTTGTCACAGATCACATGTTTGGCTCGGTAATCTCTTCTCTCGCCACAGCTTTTATCGGTGGGCACGGACTGGCATCTGTGGCTCACGTTAATCCAGATGGAAAAGGACTCTTCCGTCCGCTGCATCCGCCTTCCGCCAAGTATGCGGGCAAGGATTATGCCAATCCCATGGGCGCCATGATGAGTGTCAGTTTGTTGTTGGAGTTGGCCGGTCATGAAAGGATTACAAGTTCCATTGAAGCATCACTGAAGAAAGCGCTAGAAAGCGGCTGGACGACTCGCGACTTGGGCGGAAGTATGGGGACAAGTGAAGTGGGCGATTACATCTGTTCCTTCTTGACAGAGAGGCACTCGTGAAACGCCCATTTTCGCATTCGAGTCTCTCTTCATTTGAACAGTGTCCGGCTAAATACAAGTTTTATTATCTTGAGGGGATTGAGAAGCCGCACGAAAGTGTAGAATCCTTTCTCGGCAGGCGTGTTCATGAGTCGCTGGAATTCCTTTACCGTGAAGTTGGTGACGGTAAGACGCTGCTCTTTGACCATATCAATGATCATTTCAGGAATTCGTGGGAGATGGAATGGCATGAACACATCGTTATCGTTGATCCCAAACTGAAACCTCGAGACTACTTCCAGATAGGCGAGCAGTGCCTTGCGTGGTACTTCAGAACGTACCGTCCATTTAGAGAATCTGTTGAAGGAATAGAGATGGAAATCGTGTTTAAACTTGCGGATGATGACGAATTCGAGATGAAAGGCATTATCGACCGTCTTGATAGAAAGGACGGAAAGTTGGAGATACACGACTACAAAACTTCCAAGCGTGCCATGACTCAAGCTGCGGCTGGTAAGAACAGACAACTGGCTCTTTATCAGATCGGTGTTCAGAACCTCTACGATGATGTGAAAGAGGTGGATCTTGTCTGGCATTTTGTTAGGACAGGCGATACAGTCCGGAGTCGAAAGTCCCCGCAGCAGATTGATGAATTGAAAACGTCCATTCGTGGTCTCGTGCATAAGATCGAGGAGCGGGTTGCGAAAGGGGGCCCTTTCCTGCCGCGACCGATGCCGCTGTGCAACTGGTGCTACTACTGGGAGGAATGCCCGGCAAAGAGGGGGCAGAATCCTTTTGTGAAAGCCGGAGCCACAACCTAATTTCCCCGCCGTTATGACTCAGTTTTCCCGTCGGGAAAAGATTCTACTCCATCAACTGTTCACGCCCGATTCTATCACACGGTTGATCGAAATTGTGCCTGAAACGAGCGAGAGTGATTGGAAAGCGATACGAGAAAAAGTTATCGGTGAAGAGAAAGAGTCGGTTTCTCTTATGCTCTATGTAGATGGTGCGGCAGATTCGAAGGCGAAAAACGGCGGCATCGGCGGAATCATCTTGCGGAATGATAACAGTAGAGAGGAACTCGTCACTTTTTCGGAGAATATTGGTGAGGCCACAAATAATGAAGCCGAGTATAAGGCCCTCATCAGGGGACTTGAATATGCTGCTGAACTGAACGGCACAGACGTTCTTGTAAACAGTGACAGTGAGCTGATCGTCAATCAGGTGAATCTGGAATACAGGGTGAAGAACGAGAGGATGCTGGCGTTGCACAGAAAGGCACGCTCAATTCTGGGGAAGTTCGCGTCGTGGCAGGTGAGACACATTCCTCGCGACGATAACCGCAAGGCGGACACTCTCAGCAAGCTGGCGTTGGTAACAGA
>DCAL01000076.1:0-3739 GCA_002311975.1 Fidelibacterota bacterium UBA1134
CTGGCACGGCTCCACATCTTTTTCATCGCGTTTTATTCCTCAGATCCGCGCCTCTTTTACTCAGGCCGATCGGTCGGTAGATGCGGGAGAGGATTCCCAGCTTGAGAATCCGTTTCAACTTGGCCAATCCAGCTGGCGCAGACTGAGAGTTTCAGGACGATTCCTGCCCGGAGAAGTCCATCCGTATCTGCGCTATGAGAGCGAGACGAGGACGGCTGAGTTTCAGTTCTCTGAAGCTGAGGCGGGGGTAACCCTGGGCGGCAAACTGTTCCAGGGAGACGTGGGATTGGTTCGCCGTGACGATGCGGCGCCTGATCATGTTGTCGGCTGGCAGTGGCAAAGTACTGGCTGGCTCGGTCATCTTGATATGAGGGCCAGATCGAATTCCGGCTACCGATTCAATCTCGTTCTGAGGCAGCGGCTGAAATCGTTCGCCGACAGCCGCGACGATCTGAATTACGGTCTGGCAAGAGGGTCGCTCGGTTATAATCCTCGCAGGGGCGTCGTCTCAGGAAAAGTTGATTTCAGACTGGAGCAGTCACTTTTTGAAGAGAAGGTAGCCATCTATGACTCGGTCGGTCAGGGGAGGGGCGATTACCGTTATGACAGCGATTATGCCGCCTACTTTCCCGATGAAAACGGCAGCTTCAGGCGTTTGCACCTGCCGTCCGGAAGGAAGACGCCTTCCACCCGATTGGCAACAGGTGTCCGATTTTCCCTCAATTTCCGCAGGTCTGATCGTTTGCGGCTGCGTCCGTTCACATGGCGATTTCTCGGCAGCAGCGATATTCAGAGTGTCGATTCCCGGCTGTCCTATCTGCTGGGACCGTCCATGTCTGACGGCGGCTTGCATCGTGCCAGAATCAGCCTGCGTCAGGATCTGAATTACTCTCCTAGAGAAAAGAGGAGGCGAGTGCGCCTCACCTCAAAGTATCGTACTGAGGTGGTGGGGAAATCATTTCAGGAGTCGTTCGAACGGGTGAGCCTGTCACACACCCTATCTGTGGAAGAGCCTCTTTCGAGCTCAATCACCGGTGTGGTAAAGGTTGACAGGCACGACAACGCCCTGAATTCAGTCGTTACTTCACGCAGCCGCAATGCCCGTGGGTGGACCGTCGATGGCGGCGTCCGATGGCGCTCGTCAAAAGTTCTGGAACTCGGCGGTGATTTCCGCACAGGGTATGACAGCGGTTGGAACAGTTTCGAGGACTTTACCGTTTTCCTTCAAGGCGTCGGATTGCACGCCCTCGTTTTTCGCAAGGGAGGGGGCCGCATCGAAGGGTCGGCAGATTACTTCAGAGTTACCTCCTCCGAACAGATGTTTGCCTCACTTCCACCGGAGGCGGCACGGGGAATGCAGGTAGGCAACAATCTGAGATCTACCTTGACTGCCATACTCTCCTTCAGGGAAGGAGTTTCAGCCAGCGCCAACCTCAACTACATTGTGGATCAGATCCATGATGGACTGCTAACAGTGACAGGAGAAATCCGTGCCTCATTTTAAGACTGTTCTCATTTTGTTTTTTTCGTGGATTCTCCTTGTGGCGGAGCCGGTCAATCCAGAGTTGTCTGATCAAGTTAATGCCGCTGATACGCTCGTCATTAGGCGACATTTTGCTAATCCGCAAGCGGCACGGATTTCCATGCAACAAATGCGGAAGGAATATGAGGCATCAGGCAGACTTCATTCGGCGTTGATGTTGGCTGACTTACGATGGAGTGATAGCTCAGAGGCCGGGGTCGAAGCGATATGGCGAGTATCATCCAATAAGCCAGCCTCTGTCGATTCGGTTGTCGTAGTGGGATTGGAAATCGGTAATTCAGAGAAGTTTGCCCGCACTTTCCGTTTCGCGAAGTCTGCTCCCGCCTCTCAAATAACGGTGGACAAAGCTAACCAATTCCTGAACGGTATCTCTTTTCTCCAGATGGAGAGAACTCCCTACTTTGCTAGCTATGCCGGCGAGCGCATAGCTCTAGTGGTGCCGCTGAGAGAAGACTTTCACAACAGCTTTCTTGGTACGCTCGGCTCACAGCCGCGCAATGACGGCACCAGACGACTGATCGGGGAACTCAGATTCCATGCGGAGAATCTTATTGGCACGGCGTCGGCAGCGGACTTGTGGTGGTATCGCAAGGATGACCAGTCTCAGATCTTCCGCTTGAGCTACGAGGAACCGTTTATCTGGAAGTTCGATTTTGGCATGAGCGGAACTTTCAGCCAGATCCTTCAGGACGGGCTGTACGTAAAGCGGGAATCTGTTGTTTCGGTGACGAAGCCGTTTTCACGCAGCGGGAAATGGTATATTGGCGGCGAAAACAGTGTGGTGACCGTTTCCGAAAAGGGGAAGGCTTTCGGGCTTCCGGATTATTTCGTAAAGTCTGTCGTGATTCAGAACGAACGAGACAGGTTTGACAGCCGCTGGAATCCTTCTGAAGGGTACCGCTATTCTGTCCGCGCTCAGCTGGGCGATTACTCTTCGACTGAAAAGAAGAAAGGCGTTCTCGGCCGGATGCGATTAGAAGGCGAGATGGTGAATTCAATTAAGGGCAAGTGGCGCCTTGCCCTCATGGGGACGGCCGGCATTGTTCGCATCTCCTCGTCACGTCGTCTGCCGCTAAGTGAAAAATTCAGGTTTGGGGGCGCTTCTAGCCTGCGGGGCTACCGTGAACAACAGTTCACTGCCGACTGGATGCTCTTGAGTCAGCTGGAACTAAGGTATCACACCGGCGCGGGAAACAGTCTCTACCTCTTTTCCGATGCGGGACTCTTCGACTCGCTGAATAACAGACTGTTGTCAGCCGGCTTCGGAATTAATCAGCGGACGCCCGTAGGCCTCCTCCGTCTGGAATACGCTCTGAACAGGAACGATTCTCCGGGCAAAGGGAAAATACACGTTCGGATACAGGGAGACTTCTGATGCGCGACAAGATTCTTGCAGCTTTCAAAAAACATCCTGAACGTGTCTTCAGAAAACGTGAACTGGCCCGACGATTATCCGTCAAGAGAAACGGGTACCGGAAGTTCAGTGACCAATTACGGAAGCTGGAAAGAGAGGGTGTTCTCCTGCGAGCGCAAGGCGGCGGATACCTGTGGGCAAAAAAGAGCGGCAAGGTTCAAGGCAGACTGCATCTGAATCAGAGAGGATTTGGATTTGTCTTGCAGGAGGGGAGCGACGACATCTTTGTCAGTTCGAGGAATCTCCATGGTGCTGTGCACGGTGATTTGGTGAGGGCGGCTGTCTTGCCGGCAACAAGAGACCACAGGAACGAGGGGCATGTAGTGGAGATTCTGGAGCGTGGGAGCGATCAGTTTGTCGGCGTTGCGTCCAGTGAAGACGGCCTGTTTACCCTTGCCATAGAGCCCGCTTCTCCACAGCGGGGAATTCGGCTGGTGAATGCCGGAGACTTTGATCTCAAGGATGGCGATGCTGTCGTTGCGGCGGTACGCGACTGGGGTGGGGCGCGGCGCCCTGTTAAAGCAGAAGTGATAAAAGTGGTCGGATCAGTTTTTGAGCCGGCGGACGATATGCAGATTGTCTGCCACAAGTTCGATCTTGATCCTGCATTTCCTGAAAAAGTAGTTAGGGAGAGTGAACGGATTGGTCAGAAAAAGATAGAAAAAGAGTTCCAGACGCACACTGATCTGAGAAATTTAACCTGTTTCACCATCGATCCTGCGGATGCACGTGACTTCGATGATGCGGTCTCGCTTGAAAAAGATAAAAATGGTAATCTTGTT
>DCAL01000076.1:3773-9076 GCA_002311975.1 Fidelibacterota bacterium UBA1134
TGGGAGTTCACATCGCGGATGTAAGCTCATTTGTGGCGCAGGGATCTGCTCTTGATAGAGAGGCACGGAACAGGGGTACTTCCGTTTACTTTGCGGAAGGGACGGTTCACATGCTGCCCGAATCACTGTCGGCCAAAATCTGTTCACTGCTGCCCAATGAAGATCGGCTGGCGATGACGGTGCTCATAACGCTCGATAAGGACAACGAAGTCCAAAGTTCAGAATTCCACTGCTCGGTCATCCGCACGGCGAAGCGGTTCAGCTACCGGGAGGTTCAGGCGATAATTGATGGGAAACAGAAATCGAAACATGCCGCCAAATTGAATGGGATGCATGCGGTGGCAAAGAATCTGTTCCGGAAAAGACACGACGCGGGAAGTATCGATTTCGATATACCGGAACCGATCTTCCATTTCCAGAATGGAGGTATTCCTCATAAAATCCATCCCAGTGAGCGACTGGACAGTCATCGGCTGGTGGAGGAATTCATGCTCCTGGCAAACCGCGTGGTGGCTGAGAGAGTCAGCAAGGAGATGGGCGGTTCGCCGTTTATCTTCAGGGTTCATGACAAGCCCACAAAAGCTGATATGGAAAAGTTTCTTGATATAGTCAGGCGACTCAATCTATTCGAGAGTCGTGCTCCGAATCTCGATTCTGGGACTATCAAGGAGCTGTTGGCAAAGGTGGAAGATTCACCGTTCAAGCCGCTCATTGAAAACCTGGCGCTCAGGACAATGACAAAAGCCATCTACTCTGTTGAGAATAGAGGGCATTACGGACTGGCGTTCGATTACTATGCCCATTTTACTTCTCCCATCAGAAGATACCCCGATCTGACGGTTCACCGGTTTTTGAAAACTCACTTCTTTGGGCAGAAAGATGGTCATGCTGTCTCTTCGTCGAATCTCAAGTCCATCGCCAGGGAAGCCACCGCGGCGGAAATCCGGGCTCTGGAGGCCGAGCGGGACTACATAAAGATCAAGCAAATCCGTTGGCTTTCTCAACATATCGGGGGGAAATTTGACGGTATAGTTTCAGGTGTAATTGCGAGAGGATTCTTTGTAGAACTCAAGGATGCAATGGTTGAAGGTTTCGTAAATATCGCCTCTATTCCCGAAGATTCGTACAGCTACGACGAGACAAGATTTGCTATTATTGGCAGGCAATGGAAAGAGGAATATCGGATTGGCCGACAGGTGACAATCAGGGTGAGGGACGTGATTGTGGAAAAACGTCAGGCAAACTTTGAACTCATAGTCTGATGAGCGGTCGTACTCTGAGAACAATCGTTGTGGTAACGGCAGTCCTTATCGCAGGTTCGTGTTCCTACAAACCGCCCTCAACCGGTGTTGAAAACGAGGTTGTGGTCATTGCCTCTTTTGAGGACCGCCGCTTTGTGGAACCGTTGATAGACTCCGTCTTCGGTCGCGTCGTTTACACACCGGAAGCAGAACGATTCTTTGATGTCGTATATGTTGATCCTGAGCGGTTTGAGGAGTATAAGGTCCGGACGAATGTAGTAATTGCAGCCCTTTTTTCAGTGATGGACACAACTGCCGATGTGCTTGTGAGAAAAATCCTTCCCGACAATCAAGTGGATATGATCCGGCAGGGGGAACAGCATATCTTTGCCAAGCGGGATTTCCTTGCCAGAGATCAGGTGTTCGCTGTTCTGGCCGCCAATAGCGACAAGGAGCTGGCAGAAGCTGTTCGCGTCAAGGGCAGGTGGCTGTTCGATCAATTTGATTCAGGGTTTCTCGAAAGACAGGCTGAACATATCTACAAGCGGATGGAGCAGAAAGAACTGGCGGATGATTTGTGGCAGAAATACGGGTGGCAGATGAGAATTCAGCACGATTATGTGATCATCAAGGAACAGCCGGAGAGGAACTTTATCTGGTTTGGCCGATCATTTCCCTATCGCTGGCTCTCAGTTCAGTGGGTGGATCATCCCATCACCAAAGAAGTGGATGACCAAATGGCGATAGATTTAATCCATGACTATCCATCGACTTACTACAAGAGGGTAAACTTTACACGCTATTATGAACAGATTGGGGAGACAACATTCAACGGCCGTAGAGCGTGGCGGGCGGAAGGGTTGTGGGAGCACAAGAAGGACGTGAAAGGGGGACCCTACGTCTCATATATTTTCTACGATGAGAAAACTGACAGGATATATCATATCAATTATCTGATCTATCACCCTTCGGGGAGGAAGATGTTGTCTCTGCGACAGATGGACATTATGAGCCGTACCTTCACTACCGATCAGGGTTAACGTTCCCCGGTCACACCCCGAGTCATACAGTTTGTAGAGAGGAAGACAATATCCTAAATTCCCATAGAAGGGTTTGATCCTGAGGAACACTGATCGGATAAGAACCAATGGCACGACGGATACTGATAACGGGAGCCTTCGGGCAGCTCGGAGAGGCTGTCATTCACGAGTTGCAGCCCCACTTCGAAATCATAGCCACGGGAAAACACCTTCCGGGGCACTTTCCCCATAACTGCAACACAGCCACTCTTGACATCACCCAGCGGACTGCTACAAGAAACGGTGTCAAGAAAATTGATCCGGATGTGGTAGTTCACCTAGCATCGTATACAGATGTAGATGGTTGTGAGAAAAACAGGGAGAAGGCGTGGCAGGTAAATGTTGTGGGCACCGAAAACCTCATCGATTCAGTCAGAGAGACACCCACTAACTTTATTTACATTTCGTCTGACTACATTTTCGACGGTACCTCCGGACCTTATGATGAATCTGCCAAGCCGTCTCCAATCAATTACTATGGCAAAACTAAACTGGCAGCTGAGAATGCTGTTCGCGGCAGCGGTGATCACTGGGTGATTTTCCGCACCATAGTACTTTACGGTGAATCGTCAAAGTCGGATGCGAGTTTCGTCAACTGGGTTGTCTCTTCTCTTCAGGCTCGGAAGAGCATCACAGTGGTTGATGATCAGTGGGGCAATCCAACCTGGACAGGGGGAATTGCTGAAGCAATCAAGATGAGTATCGTACTTAATATCCGTGGAATCTTTAATTACGGCGGCTCTGAGTTTTTGACTCGTTTCGAGTTTGCACGCAAGATTGCAGAAGTTTTTTCACTGGACGCAACCCTCATTTCACCCACCACTACAGAGGCGCTGGGACAGACAGCTCCCCGGCCACTCAGGAGTGGTCTTGTGACAGATAAAGTTGAGGAGATATTGGGTCTGCGCACGTACAGCACCGGATACTGTCTCAGAAAGGTCAAAGAAGGGATCGTCGGTTGAGAGCACTCATCGTTACGCCCACCTACAACGAACGCAAGAACATTGGCGAACTTATTGAAAAGCTGTTTGTCATTGATTCTGATTATCATCTCCTTGTTGTTGATGACAACTCCCCTGACGGGACGGCCGATCTGGTGGAAGAACTTGGGAATACCAATCCCAATATTCATTTGATGAAACGGAGTGAGAAGTTGGGATTGGGGACCGCTTACATCGCTGGTTTCAAGTATGCAGTGGAGAAAGGTTTTGATTGCGTAGTTCAGATGGACGCCGATATGTCTCACAATCCTGATGATGTTCCGCGGTTGATTTCAGAAATTTCTGAAAACGATCTGGTTCTTGGCAGCCGTTATTCAACCGGCGTGAATGTGGTCAACTGGCCCATCCGTCGCCTGATAATGAGCTACAGCGCAAATCTCTACTCCAGGATTGTCACCGGTCTGCCTGTGAAAGATGCAACGGGAGGATTCAAGTGCTGGCGGCGGGAAGTCCTTGACGCCATCGATCTTGATGGCGTCAAGTCACAGGGCTACTCTTTTCAGATCGAGATGACCTTTCGGGTGTGGTTAAAAGGCTACCGTATCAAGGAGATTCCTATTACTTTTGTGGATCGTACCGTGGGAGAGTCGAAGATGACCAGAGCAATCATGCTGGAGGCCGCAATTATGATCTTGAGACTGCGGGTATGGCGAATCTTTGGCTGGCACAGATAGGCGAAACTGTGACCGGATCAACCGCCAAAATCTCCATCATCATCGTCAACTACAATGTTAAGGATTATCTGGCGAACTGCATCTCTTCGCTAATGTCGTCCGCTGTTGATGCCGATGTTCAAATAATCGTGATAGACAATGACTCCTTCGATGGCTCCGTGGAAATGCTGAAGCACGAATTTCCCCAAGTGGATATCATCGCGCACCAGAAAAATGTAGGCTTTGGCAAGGCGGTTAATGCGGGGATTGATCGCTCAAAAGGTGACTACATCCTTGTCCTCAATCCAGACACCATCGTTCAGGAAAACACGCTGGCAACGCTACTAAACCGGATGGCGGATCGGAGAGACGTGGGCATCTGCGGACCTAAGATCCTGAATGCGGACGGAACACTGCAACTCTCCTGCAAGCGCAGTTTTCCAACACCGTGGGTAGCATTTCCGAAGCTGCTGGGACTGAGCGCTCTTTTTCCGGGGAGCAAATGGGCTGGAAGGTACAATCTGACATATCTCGATCCTGATGAAGAGCATTCAGTGGATGCTGTCAGTGGATCGTGTATGTTCATCAGGCGGAAGGTGATTGATGAGATCGGTCTCTTCGATGAGAGGTTCTTCATGTTTGGCGAAGATCTTGACCTCTGTTTCAGGGCGATGGAAGCTGACTGGGAGATCAAGTACGTCCCCGCTACACAAATTGTACATTACAAGGGGGAGAGCGTCAAGGTCGCCCCTTTTGACAGCATTCAGTGGTTTTATCAGGCCATGAGCCTTTTCGTTGATAAACACTTCTCCAAAACGTCATCCCTGATCACTCGATGGGGTCTGCGGACGGGTATCTTTTTCAGAAAGGTCTCATCTGTCCTGTCATCGTCATTGTCCCAACTGATCCCTGTGGCGCTCGATGTGGCAGCTGTGATAACGGGGTTTCTTATCGCTATCCCTCTGCGCTTCGGGGACTTGACGCCCTTCAGCGAAAGCTATCTGCCTCCGCTGGGAGTCTATATTGTACTCTGGTTAATCGTCAGCTCGGTATTCCAGCTCTACTCAAGATTCGTTCTATCATACAACCGCGCCATGCTGTCGTCAATGCTCGGTTTTCTGTTCAGTGTTGCGTTTACCTATTTCTTCATCCAGTTTGCATTCTCGCGTGTTGTGCTCCTGATAGCCTCATTGGTGATCACTTTTCTGATACCCGGCTGGCGCTTGCTCGCCCATGTTCTCAAGTCGCGCGGATTGTTCAGGGTGCTGCATGTAAGTCACTCACCCATTTTTTCGAGGCCGGCGCTGATTGTTGGAGCCGGTAGAGAGG
>DCAL01000076.1:9111-10469 GCA_002311975.1 Fidelibacterota bacterium UBA1134
ACAAAATCATTGGCCGCCGCCTCGACACGGGAATCTATGTTGTTGGGTTCACCGACAACGATTACAGCCGATTCGCTGACTCTTTGGAAGAGTCTGAGAATGAAAATACGAAATGGCCCCCTTTTCTCGGAATGCTTGGATCAATAGAAGATATCGTTTCCGCAAATAAAATCAGGGAGCTCATCTTCTCTTCTGGCGGTCTGACGAATGAAGAGATGTTGAGCGTCATGGATGGAACAAAGGATCTCAGGCTGACCTACCGCATTGTACCAAGGGACAGAGACATCCTTCTCAGTAAAGCGTCCGTTGAGGATGTGAGTGATTTTCCATTTGTCAACATTGAGTATTCTCTTTATCACAGACTGAATATGTTTTCGAAGCGGGCGTTCGATACTGTTGTTTCAATTCTTTCCATTCTAATATTTAGCCCCGTCTTACTCTTCTTGCGCCTTCGGTTCCGGGAATGGAAGAAGGTCAATTTTTGGGGTGTTGACGGAACCACGTTCAGCGGTTTGGTGACGCCGGCGAGAGGCCGCTTCTTGAAAGAGTTACCGCTGCTTTTTAACATACTATCAGGCAACATGAGCTTTGTGGGGATTTCACTGATCCCCGTTTCCATTGACGATGAAAAACTCATGTGCAAACCGGGACTGACAGGTCTCGACCGAATAAAAAAACTGAGTGTCGACTCTGAAGAGAGATCGGTGTTTGAGCACTACTATGTCCAACATCAGTCCATGGCTTTCGATCTTGAAATCATGATCAGAACCCTCTTTGCATTCTGAGTGAACAGTGGCTGACTTCATCCTCGATTTCGAAAAACCCATCATTGAGCTTGAGAAAAAAATCAATGATTTGAAGGATCTTAACTCTGAGAATGACATTGATCTCGATAGCGAGATTGAGCGCTTGGAGCAAAAACACGTCAATCTTGTTAAGAAGATTTACACAAAGCTCAGCCGCTGGCAGCGAGTCCAAGTGGCGCGGCATCCCAAGCGACCCTACTCGTTCGATTATATTGAAAGGATTTCAGACAGTTTTCTTGAGCTTCACGGCGATCGACACTTTGCTGATGACAAATCGGTCATTGCGGGAGTCGGTCTTTTAGATGGCCGGCAAGTGGTTTTTGTGGCGCAGCAAAAGGGGAAGAATACAAAGGACAACCTCTTCCGCAACTTTGGTATGTCACGTCCCGAAGGTTATCGAAAGGCGCTGCGGATCATGAAAATGTCGGCAAAATTCAGGCGTCCCGTCATCTGTCTCATCGATACGCCCGGTGCCTATCCGGGGATGGGTGCGGAGGAAAGAGGGCAGGCCGAGGCGATTGCCAGGAATATGATGGAAATGTCGATCTTGCC
>DCAL01000076.1:10520-13906 GCA_002311975.1 Fidelibacterota bacterium UBA1134
CCCATTGTTGTTGTGGTGATCGGCGAAGGGGCCAGCGGCGGCGCTCTCGGAATCGGCGTGGGAGACCGCCTGCTGATGCTGGAAAACACATGGTTCTCCGTGATCAGTCCGGAAGGGTGCGCGTCCATCCTCTGGCACGATGCCAGTAAGGCGGAGATGGCGGCTGAAGCTATGAAGGTAACCGCACAAGATATGTATGATATGGGGATCTGTGACAGAATTATCATAGAGCCTCTGGGTGGCGCCCATCATGACTACGATGGTATAGCCAAAGAGGTCAGGACGGCTATCTCCGAAGAATTGGAGGTTCTCGAAAAGATTGAGCCTGAGGAATTGGTGGAACGCCGTATTGCGAAGTACGATCGTATCGGCGTGTGGGAGGAGTGATGTGATCAGCGTTGATTTTTCCCTCCGGGTCATCTACGCCGACACTGACATGATGGGGCGTGTCTATTATGGGCGATTTTACGAATACTTTGAAGCGGCCCGATCACACATGCTTCGGGAAATGGGGCTGCCTTACTTGGAAGTGGAGAGGAGTGGGACTTTCCTGCCGGTTCTGGAAAGCCACTGTGAACACAAGAGTTCTGCCACATTTGACGATATCCTCATCGTAAGAACAATCATTCGAAAAATGCCCACGGCGCGATTTAGGATTGACTACAAGGTGTTCAAGGAGGGAAAAGGGGAGATCATTGCGGAGGGCCATACGGTTCACGCTTTCGTGAACAGGGACGGACATCCCGTGAGGCCTCCGAAGATAATGCTGGACGTACTCAAGGCGCACTGGGATGACGATGAATAACGAACTTCTTTTCATTATTCAGACGGTAGTCGGCCTTGCTTTCACCCTTATTGCTTTTCGGATGGGACGGCACTGGCTCTACGGTTATGTGGGCGTGTGTATTGTTCTGGCAAACATTTTTGTCACCAAACAGATTACACTGTTTGGGGTGGCCGCCACCGGGGGAAATGTGGTGTACGGTGCTGTCTTTCTCGCCACTGACCTGTTAGCTGAGCATCATGGGAAGAAAGCCGCGAGAGAGGCAGTTTATATCGGTTTTTTTGCCGCCGTATTCTATATGGTGATGTCACAGCTTATCCTCCTTTTTTCACCAAGCGCAGATGATTGGGGAGCTTCTGCAGGGATGACCACCATTTTCTCGGCGGCGCCAAGTATCGTCTTGGCGAGTCTCACGGCGTACCTTGTCTCTCAGCTTCATGATGTCTGGGCGTTCCACTTCATCCGGCAGAAGACCGAGGGTCGGTTGCTGTGGCTGCGCAATAATCTCAGCACATGGGTGAGTCAGTTTATCGACTCCATCCTCTTTTCATCTTTGGCTTTCCTGATTCTCCCTCGTCTCATTTCTGATTCTGCCAATGCGCTCCCTTTGGGAATCGTGGTCCAGATCGTAGTCTCCACGTATCTGTTGAAGATTCTGGTGGCGGCTATTGATACGCCGTTCATTTACCTGAGCTACGCTTTGAAAGCGCCCCACGCCGCCGCGGAAGTGTAAGGTCCAATTTAGAGGTGGGTTTCGGTCATGGGATCATTGGGCGGTTATTCTCTTGAGGTTTTCACGGAACCTTGCAATATTCCTCATGCTTATCGAACAGTTATTGAGATTAATCAATTCCTCATTTGATTGAGACGGGCCAAAACTGAATTAGGAGAAATCATGAGACCGGTTTATGCAGTAACAGGCGGCGTCAGCAAGTTCACCAAGGCCCGCTCAGACAAGACGTTTCAGGCCGTCGTCAAAGAGGCCTACGACTACGCTCTCAAGGATATAGGAATGGAGCATCCCCAATTCATCGAGTTGGTAGACGGCTCAGTTGCGTCATATTTCTCGGATCACTTCACGCGCCAACTCATGGCGGGCATTATGGTACAGGACTATCTCGGTCTCTGTCCAAAACCGGGACATCGTGTGGAAGGAGGCGGCGCCACGGGCGGCATATGCTTTCAGGAGGCGTGGAAGCAGGTAGCGTCGGGATATATGGATATCTGCCTCGCCTACGGCTTTGAGACCATGAGCCACGTCAATACATGGAAAGGGAACGAATTCATCGCCTTGGCGTCAGACGTCAGCTTTGATTACCCGGTGGGCGGTTTCTACTCCGGCTACTACGCCATGATGGTGACGCGGCACATGAAGGAGTTTGGCACCACGGTGGATCAGTTGGCACACGTCTCTGTGAAGAATCACATGAACGCCTACCACAATCCCTACTCGCAGAAGCGGTTAAAGCTGACGGTGGCGGATGTGAGAAAATCTCCAATGGTGGCGTGGCCTCTCACGAGGCTCGATATCTGTGTCATGAGCGACGGNNAAAGGGACAGATGCAATGCGGATGGCAGACAGACCCCATCAGGATTTTGATGACTTTATGAAGCACAATTTGCTCCCTCGCGAGGACAACGATGAAGATAAGGCGTACTATCGTGAACTGTGGGACAAGGGATTCCGTTATCCTGGCACCCACTCTTTCCGGGCCGGAAGGATGGCGTCGAAGGAGGCTTATGCCAATGCGGGTATCATCGATCCTCTGCAGGAACTCGATTTTATCGAACTACACGACGCCTATACATCCTCCGAAATCCAGACATACGAGGACATGGGGCTGTGCCGTTACGGAGAAGGGGGGGCGTTTGCTGAGAGCGGCAAAGCTTTCGTCACCGGAGTTGAATACGGTCTTGATCTAAAGGACGACCCCGTTTGTCCGGTGAACCCTTCAGGCGGGCTCATTGCCTGCGGTCATCCCGTTGGAGCCACAGGACTCATGCAGGCTGTATTTGCTATCTGGCAGCTCCAGGGCACCATCGGGAAGCATTTCGGTGATGACGCTCTCCAGATCCGGGACGCTCGCAAGGGAGTCATTCACAGTCACGCCGGCACCGGGACCTACGTGACGGTCTCGATTCTTGAGAGGGAGGAATAGTCATGAGTGAGAAGAAGACGATAACAGTGAAGATGGCAGAAACGGACGACGGTACCATCCTCTTTAACACTCCGTTTCCCACCACGCTGGATGAGCAGACATTGGCGGTGCTGAAGCACCAACAGCCTATCATAATCAAGCAGCCGTATCAGATTGACTATATTCATTCTTTCGGTCAGGACTCGCCGTGGTTCTCCGGACTGGCGAACAAGCACCTTCTTGGTAATCGCGATTCGGAGTCGGGTTACACATACGCTCAGCCGAGGGGACACGATATGTATTCTGGTTCAGAGACAGATTGGGTTGAGCTTCCTCAGCAAGGAAGAGTTCACGCTTTCACTGTCTGTCATTTTGGTTCCGAGGAATTCTTGTCTGAAACGCCGTTCGTCCTTGCGCTGGTGGAGTTCGATGGTGTAGACACCCTTCTTTTGACGCGAATACTC
>DCAL01000088.1 GCA_002311975.1 Fidelibacterota bacterium UBA1134
GGAAAAAACGCCGTCGGTGGCGATGAGTCTCGTGCGATGTGACTGCGTCTTCTGAAGAATCTTCTCCAGCTTACCCATATCACCGTTGGGATATCGAAACCGCTCCGCTTTGCACAGCCGGATGCCGTCAATAATGGAAGCGTGATTAAGCTGATCGGAGATGACCACATCTTCAGGTCCCAGGAGAGTTTCGAAAGAGGCCGCCGTTGGCGTCGAAGCAGGAGGTGTAAAGAATGGTGTCGTCTGTCTGGAGGAATTGAGATATCTTCTGCTCCAATTGCTTATGAATCGTCTGTGTGCCGCAGATGAAGCGGACGGAACTTAGACCGAATCCCCATTCGGTTACACCCTCCCGTGCCGCCTCGATGAGTGCGGGGTGATTGGCAAGACCGAGATAGTTATTGGCGCAGAAGTTTATGACGCTACTTCCTTTTACCTGGATTTCAGCCTGCTGCTGAGATTCGATTATCCTTTCGTCCTTAAACAGGCCGGCGTCCCGGATGTTCTTCAGTTCATCTGCCAATCTCGGTCTGATGGAATCCATCGTCCCTCTGGGTCAGTTAGCCGGAGACATCAGCTGGCGAATGGAGAAGTGGAGAGATGCCTGCCCGCCATCGGTGAGGCGGGGAGAACTGGCGGGGTGGAAGCTTCGCCGTGAGGTAGAAGTATTGATCGGATGGTGTGCCATCGGCTTTCTATTGTTCCAACACTCCATTTCTCCACAGTTATTCTGCATACCTTCTTCGGATCTCTGGAATGATGTAATCGTCAAACGCACTGTCTAAATCGTGTTTCGGCTTCCATCCCCAATCTTGTCTGGCGGGGGAATCATCCACCTCTGCAGGCCAGCTGTCAACTATTGACTGTCGCTTATCGTTAACCAGAAAGTTGATCTCTGCCTCTGGGAAATAAGAGAGGATTTTCTCTTTGAATTGGAGAGCGGCAGCACTGAAAGCCATGATGTGGTAAACAGATCTGGATAGACTGTCCGGCGGTGAGTCCATCAACTTCACAATAGCCCGGATGGCGTCAGGCATTGTCATGAATGGCAGAGACGTAGTTTCTCTCACGAAGCAGACGTATGGTTGTGACTGAGCAGCGGCGTGAATCATTTCGGGTCCATAATCGGTAGTCCCTCCGGTGGGGCGGGTGACGGCGCTGATCAGTCCCGGAAAACGGATGGCACGAAAATCGATCAACCCTGCCGACGATTCGGCCGACAGCCGCTTATAGTGGTTGGAGAAATAGATGCCGAGATTTTCGCAATAGAGTTTATTGCATCCATACATTGTTTCGGGGGACCGGAAATCATCCTCTGTGATGGATCCTGCGTTCCCTTTGTTCTCTCCGCTCCCCATACCGTAAACAGCTATGGAGCTGGGGAAGAAAAATTTCACCGTTTTTCCCCGGCTTGTAGCCTGTTCCATGGCCAAGTCCAGCATGTTGATGGTGCCGCCTACATTTACATCATGGGCAGTCATGGGCGAAAACTCTGCTCGTTTGCTCAATACAGCCGCCAGATGATAGATGGCTGAAATTTCGAATTCAGCGTTGAGCCGCTGCAGCAGATTGCGGTCGAGAATATTGCCTATGATGGCATCCTGGACTGTGCTATTCAGTGAGCTGTCAAGCTGATCGATGTCTAACGTAACGATGGGGAGTCCGCCCTTTTCACTCAAAGAACGAATCAGGCCGTGTCCGATTTCGCCATTGGCACCGGAGATGAGAATGACAGCTTTTCGCATGGATGGTCAGAGGAGAAATGGTGGAATCAATTTAGGCGAGAGCGGTTTTGTCTGCAAGAATAATCTCACTATTTCTCGTCGAGAGGAGACTGTTTGTTGTTGGGAGATGTGCTTGTTTCTCCTTAGTACGGGCAGTAAATTTCATGATCAAAGTTTTCAAGAGAATCAGTTGACTAAAGTTATTGCACTGGCAAATCAGAAAGGCGGCGTCGGAAAGACGACTTCCGCCATCAATATTGCAGCAGGATTGGCTGTTTCAGAGAAGAAGACTTTGCTGGTGGACCTCGATCCTCAGTCGAACGCAACCACCGGCCTTTCCGACTTGATCCAACCTGAATCCAGCACTATTTATGACATTCTGATTAACGGGACGCAGGTTGAAAGCGGCATCTGTAAAACGTCCCTCGACTACTTGGATGTCATTACCAGTACTAACGATCTGGTGGGAGCTGAAATCGAACTTGTCGGTATTATTGCCAGGGAATACCGTTTGAGAGATTCATTAGAAACGGTTGTGGATAACTATAGATATGTGCTGCTCGACTGCCCCCCTTCACTGGGTCTGCTGACCATTAATGCGCTATCGGCAGCGGACTCAATTCTCATCCCTATTCAGTGTGAATACTTTGCATTAGAAGGGCTGAGCCAGCTCCTGCAGACAATTCGGCTGGTGCAGAGACATCTGAATAAAAAGTTGGATATCGAGGGAGTGCTTATCACTATGTACGACGGCAGGCTGAACCTTTCAAAACAGGTAGAGAACGAAGTCAGGGGCTATTTCAAAGACAGTACATTTAAGACTACTATTCGCCGCAATGTCAGGCTGGGAGAAGCCCCCAGTTTTGGCAAGCCGATCCTGCTGTACGAAGCTAACTCTTCAGGGGCGCAGGATTATCTTACATTGGTAGAGGAGATGTTGGAACGTGACAGAAAAACGTCTGGGTAGAGGACTCAGCGCCCTCATAAGGGAGAAGACGGACGAGACACTCGATTCCGGTTCCATTCTTCGGGTGGCACTAAATCTGGTATCCCCGAATCCCCATCAACCACGGCAAAAGTTTGACAAGAAGAGTTTGAAAGAACTGGCAAACTCTATAAGGGAGAAGGGCATTATCCAGCCTATTACTGTTCGTAACCGGAACGACGGCTATGAGATTGTGGTAGGCGAACGCCGCTGGCGCGCAGCAAAAGTTGCCGGACTTACCGACATCCCGGCACACGTCTTGGAAGTTAAAGATGATGCTGAAATGATGGAATACGCTCTCATAGAGAATATCCAGAGAGAGAACTTGAACGTTATGGAAGAGGCCGATGCTTATGCCGTCTTGAATAGACAACACGGGCTCTCTCACACCCAGATCGCCAAGGCGGTGGGGAAGAGCCGCGCAGCTATTTCCAACACACTTCGCTTGTTGAAACTTCCGTCCGAAATCAGAGAAAGCTTGAGGAGAGAACAGATCACCGCCGGACACGCCAGAGCTCTGTTGGCGCTGAAACATTCACAGCATATGTTGAAGCTGTGGAGAAGAATCATAGAGCGCCAGGAATCGGTGCGCTCCACCGAAGAGCTGGTGGCACACCTTGTTTCAGCCCCCCCCTCTAAAGGGAAGAAAAGGAAAAGGATTCGCCTTCGAAAATCGCCTGATATGCAGCAAGTTGAAGATGATCTCATTTCGATTCTGGGTACGAAGGTAGCCATCCGGCCAAAGTCAAAAGGCGGCGTAATTGAAGTGGAGTACTACTCGGACTTGGATCTTGAGCGACTGCTTGATCTGTTCGTGGAAATAAAGGAGTGAGATGACTTCTAATCGTAAGTATACTGTCTTGCTGATGTCGGAAGATGGTGAAGAGACCAGAAGATTCAGGATAAGTCAGCGAGGATACAGATTAGCTATAATTGTTACTCTGCTTGTTGTTGCAACCGGCATAAGTTCAGTTTTCTTCTTTACACCGCGAGTGATCGATTATGAGAAAATGAAGAGTCAGCACACGATACTCATGAAGGAGAGATTGAAATTGGCCGCCATGCTCAGGGATTTAAAGAGAATCAGGGAGATGGACAGCTATATCAGGCAGTCTCTCGGGATGGATCTGGAAGTAGCCCTTCAGCGCGAAGCAGTTGACACGCTCGGATCTGAGTCGGGACAAGGCTACAGAGAGAATATACCCCTCTCTTTTCGCGAGAATATTCCATCTTATATGCCGGCGGAAGGGTTTATTTCCCAAGATTACTCTAAGAGTCCTCTATCCCGGTCTGAAGATCATCTCGGGCTGGATATAGCTGCTAAGGCTGGTTCAGCTATTCACGCCACCGCTTCCGGTCTGGTGGTCTTTTCGGGCTGGACATACGGTTATGGCAACTTAGTGATTGTCTTTCACGGCGACGGCTACTTTTCTCTTTATGGTCACAATCAGCGCAATCTGGTGGAAGAGCGTCAACGGATCGGCAGGGGCGATGTGCTCGCCTTGGTGGGTGAGTCAGGACTTTCGTCGGGTCCGCACCTCCATTTTGAAATATGGGAAAATGGTAACCCGGTCGATCCGAGGAAGTATATCATCCCGTACCGCAGTCAGGATCTTACAGTGAGATCAGATGGTGAAGGATAGTCTGAAACATGTGGAAACCATGATCGGTGAAGACGCTGTCATCAGCGGTCACGTTCTCCTGAAGGGTGGTGCCATCATCGCCGGACAGGTTAACGGCAATGTTACTACCGAGGGCTCCGTGCGCGTAACCAGATCGGGCCGTGTTGAGGGAAATGTGGAATCTTCTGATGCGTTTGTCGGCGGCGTAATCGAGGGTAATGTTACCACCAGCGGCAAAGTAGTGTTGCGCAGCCATTCGGTTGTGAAGGGTGATATTGTCTACAGGCAGTTGGTGATTGAAGAAGGTGCAAGCTTTGTGGGCCGCTGTGATATTGCTTCTCAAGACACGGAGGATCGGTCTTCAGAGATGGGGACTCCGCAGCAGAGTTATCTGCAAGAGAAGGATACAAGGCGGACCGGAGAAGTCACCTGACTGGCACTTGTCGAAGTTTCTCACACTTATTCATAAAATTTTAACTGAAAACTCGCATGCCCATTGACCAATCGTATCTGACAAAGGTTGCCCAGATGTTCTCACGAATCGTGCGCCAGTCTGGACCGTACATGACCGCTTCCTATACTTTAATCGGGGCCATCATTGGGCTTTCCCTTGGGGGCTATTTTTTTGATGAATGGCTGGATACTGCGCCGTGGCTCCTAATTGCAGGATTAATCATCGGACTGGTGATCGGGTTCTACGAAATGGCCAAAGTGGTATTCAGGAAATAGATCTCCAGACTGGATGGTTAAGGAATACAATGCTTGAATCGATTCTTCTTGGGGCTGGGGTTCCGGTAGTGGTTCATTCGTCAACCTTCATTTTGATCAAGAGCATGACGGGTCGTGATCCGCTGAAACTGATGAAAGCAAATGTGGTAGGATTCATATTGCGCTTGGTGCTGTACGGAGTGTGCATAGGATTGTTAGCCGTTTTCACTGAATTTCAGCTTACCGTCTTTGTTTTGTCTTTTATGTTCGTTTTTGTGCTTCTTCATCTAGCAGAGGCGTTTTATTTTAGGCGTCTATTTTCAAGCGTGAATTCTGATAATTAGAGCTGAAACATGAAAAGTATAGAAGCGAACCAGGCCGGCGCTCCCAACGATATATCGGATAAAATCAGCAGCGCGATAATGGATCACGTATCGAACAGCTCCCTGGATCATCCCATTCTCCATCTTCCGACCATTTTCGGCATAAATTTCTCAGTCACCAAGCATGTTATGATGTTGTGGGTGACAGCGGTTGTTGTTTTCTCGATTTCGTATTTTGCCACAAGACGTTACCGGAAAGAGGAGTATCCTGTCCCTACCGGTTTTACCAACGCTTTTGAAACTGTGGTAGATTTTATCCGCAACCAGGTGGTACGGCCTAATATCGGGGCTGAATTTTCCCGCTTCTGGGCGCCCCTTATTCTTACATTATTCTTCTTTATCCTGACCGCGAACACCATCGGTCTCATCCCCATTTTTGAGTTCATTGGCGGCATAGCCCGGTTTGTGTACAACATATCACCCAATGATGATCATCATATTGTGAATCGTCTCCTCCACGGCGGGGCCACTGCCACGGGAAACTTTAACGTCACCGCGGGTCTGGCGACTGTCACCTTCTTCGGCATCATAGTCGCCGGAAGCTTGAAGCACGGATTTCTGGGACACTGGAAAAATCTCGCACCACCGGGACAGCCTTTTCTTGTCTACATTATTCTTATCCCAATTGAGATCATCGCCATGTTTGTGAAACCTTTTGCATTGACGATGCGGCTGGCGGCGAACATGACAGGGGGCCACATCGCAATTCTATCCATCATGTCATTCATATTTATTTTTGGCGACATGTTTAGTCCCACGGCCGGGATTGCAGTCGGGGCTCTAGTCTCAGTGCCGCTCAATGTGGCGATCTCAGGTCTGGAAATTATAGTAATACTTATTCAGGCTTATGTTTTCACGCTTCTCACAGCAATTTTTATCGGGATGTCAATCCATCCCCATCACTGAATGGAAAAAAGGAGGAAATATAGATGAGACGGTCGATTGTAATTCCAATCATGCTGTTTCTTTTCACGGTTATGGCAACGCCAGCCATGGCGGCTGAAGATGGCGGATCCACGCTGCATTATTTCGGCGCAGCTATCGGTCTCGGATTAGTTGTTTGCGGAGCCGGGTACGGCATCAGCAGATTGGGCGTTGCGGCAGCTGAGTCTATCGCTCGTCAGCCAGAAGCAGTGGCACAAATCACCGCCGCCGTGAACCTGCCCCTCTTCTTGCTGGAAGGGGTGGCAATTCTCGGTGAGGTGTTCTGTCTGCTCATCGTCTTGATGAAATAGTAACTCTTTTCAGTTGAGCGTCTCACATTTCGTGCTGATGAAGCGTCAGATATTCTGCTCTCAACTGAAAATGGCATAAGGCTAAGGATAACTCATGGACAATCCGTTAGTTCAAATTGAGCCGGGTCTCTTCATCTGGACAATTGTTACATTCATGGCGCTTCTGGGAGTTTTGGCCAAGTTCGTCTGGCGTCCTCTGATGGATGCCCTCGATCGCCGCGAAGACAAGATCAGGGAATCTCTTGAGAATGCTGAGAAGGCGGAAGTAGAGTTGGAAATGCTTCAGCATGAGTCGGGGGAAATCGTCGCCAGGGCGAGAGGAGAGGCTCAATCCATAATTGCCGAAGGGAAAGCCGCTGCTGAAAAGATGAAAGATGGGATTCTCCAGACCGCCAGGGATAAGGCCGGAGGGATCATTGGTCAGGCTCAAAAGCAGATCGAGGCGGAGAAGGATAAAGCATTGATTGAGATCAAAACTGAAGTTGTTGATCTCTCCATTCAGGTGGCTGAAAGACTAATCCGAAAGAATCTCTCCAAGGAGGACAATCTGGCTATCATAAATGAATCGCTGAA
>DCAL01000051.1:0-8214 GCA_002311975.1 Fidelibacterota bacterium UBA1134
ACACCTGTCTTCTGAACCAGTCTACCCAACGTCCTTCCAGGTTGAAACGCTGCTCTTTTCTGCTACTATCTCATCCGTTGGTGGGGGAACAATTACATCCTTTTCACTCAAGAAATATTTCGACAGCGACAGTGGGTATGTTCAGTTAATACGGGCCGGCGTCAACGATCTAAATCCACTGGTTGAGTTCAAAGACATTTCCGGTAACAGTGTTTTACTTGACATCCCTTTCGCGCTCGGCGCGGGCACATACGATGGTCAGGTCCTATCAATAACAGACAGGGAAGAGGTTGTCTCTTTTCTGTTTGAAACCACACTCGGCACAGTAACCAAGAAACTAACCTTTTACCCTAACAGCTACCTTATTGGTGTAGACGTCGACCTTACGGCAATCAGCCGGGCTGAGATCTCTCAAGAACAGTTCAGGTTGGTTTGGCGCGGCGGCATGTTAACCACGGAGTCTAACAAGAAAGACGATATTCAATATTTTGCCGCCCATCTCTACCAGGGTGGTGAGATGACCAAACATAAAGGAAAATCGGGCCAGACCATCGCCTCCACTGGGCAGACGGGCTGGACCGCCTTGCGATCCAAGTATTTTACTGCAGCATTGATTCCGATTACTCCGAGCACTTTCGGCAAGATCTCCACATTCGAGGAGCGAACCCCAAACTCAGCCGTGGCGGATTCACCACCAAGATACAGCATGGCAGTGGGGCTCTCTTCAAAGAACCCGGCACACTATTCTCTCTATCTTGGTCCTCTTAAGTACAGCCGAATTAAAGCGCTTAATGTAGAACTGGAAAAAACTATGAACTTTGGTTTGTCATTTATCCGGGGCATATCAAAAGGAATTCTCTATCTGCTCGTGACAATGCATGACTATATTCCCAACTATGGCGTGTTGCTTATTATTTTTTCGGTGGCAGTGAAGATACTCGTCTATCCGTTAACCAAGAAAAGCTACCAGTCAACCAAAGAGATGCAGGCGGTGCAACCGCTCATTGTGGCTCTGCGCGAGAAATACGGGGGCGATCCTCAACGTCTCAACAAGGAGACAATGAAGCTCTATAAGGAGCGTGGTGTAAACCCTCTCGGCGGGTGCCTTCCTATGCTGCTTCAGATGCCACTTCTGTTTGCTATTTTTACCGTTTTTCGCACCACCATCGAGTTGCGCGGTGCTCCTTTCATTTGGTGGATCAAAGATCTCTCAGCTCCCGATACAATCTATCAGTTTCCTGGGGGCTTTAGTGTCCCCATTTATGGTGACCACATCGCAGTTCTTCCTATCCTCATGGGCGTCTCAATGTTTGTCCAGCAAAAGATGTCTGGCGTTCAAGCTCAACCACAACAAAAGTTTATGATGTATTTCATGACCGGCTTCTTTCTGCTCTTATTCAACAACTTTCCTTCCGGTTTGAATCTTTACTACACTCTCTTTAACGTTCTCACCATTCTTCAGCAGAAATACCTAATACACCCCACTAGCCAACCAGCTCTTCCCAAACAACCCCAAAGCTAATTCACGAATGTCCTCTTTCAGTGTTTCTACAATTGTGGCGCTGGCAACGCCCTCCGGGGTTGGCGGCATCGCCGTTATACGCATCAGCGGCCCGCGGGCCCTTGATGTTGCCGCTTCAGTCTCACAAAAATCTCCTGCTGATTTCAAGCCGCGTCACGCTCTGTTCACCCCGCTTTTTGATGCTCGTGGGGTGGAAATTGACCAGGTTGTTGTAACATATTTCTCTTCCCCCAATTCATACACCGGGGAACACGTTATTGAGATCTCCAGCCACGGCGGGTACGTTGTGCCTCAGAGGATTCTGAAGGTCTGTTTCTCATTGGGGTGCGAGCCTGCCATGCCCGGAGAGTTCACTAAAAGAGCATTCCTGAACGGTAAGATGGATCTCAGCCAAGCAGAAGCTGTTGCCGATTTAATTTGTGCAAAAACCGACATCGGCAGGGCCACAAGCTATAAAATTATGAGCGGTCAATTCACCAACTTAATCAACGGGCTTCGGCAACAACTGATCGATTTTCTGTCAGTAATAGAAGCCGAGCTTGACTTTGAGCCTACAGAGGTGCCGGCGTTGTCCGCTAAAGAGCGCCTTAAGTGTCTTGAGGGTGTGCATGGTACTGTCAGTGGTCTGTTGTCAACCTATGAGACGGGGCGACGCATAATACATGGCGCCATCGTCGTCATTATCGGGTCTCCAAATGTGGGCAAGTCAAGCTTATTAAACGCAATTCTATCTGAAGAGCGCGTCATCGTTTCAACGACCCCCGGCACAACAAGAGATGCTATTGAAGTTCAGTATCAAATAAATGGTCTTCCGGTACAAATCATAGATACGGCTGGGATTCACGAAACCGAAGACACTATTGAAGCACGTGGCCTTTCTATCGCGCGTTCCTTTATGGACAAAGCTGACCTTCTCCTTTGGGTTCATGACAACACAACACCTGCCCCGGATTTCTCCTTCAACCTTCAAACCAGCCCTTATGGCCACACATTTATTCCTGTTATTAACAAGGTTGATCTAATTTCACCACAACAAAAACGCCTCTACATTAAATCGTCTTCCCACATGTCCCCTCTCTTCGTTTCAGCTCTTACTGGCGCTGGTATCGCCGACCTTGTTGATGCCGTCGGGAACCTGTTGGCCCCGGCTTCAACGGACAGTGAAATACTTCTAACTAACGCCCGCCATTACGAGTGTCTTTCCCGCTGTTCGGAGAGCTTACACCTTGCCTCGGCCGGCCTTAATGACGGTACCCCCCTCGATGCGTTGGCTCTTCACGTCCGAACATCTCTCTCCTCACTTGATTCCATTCTTGGCGTGACTTCTTCCGATGATATCATCAACAATATCTTCTCAACATTTTGCGTTGGGAAATAGTGCATGTTTCACGTGAAACATTTTCATGAGATATGAGTGGATATGATGTAATTGTTGTCGGCGGTGGGCACGCCGGAGTTGAAGCTGCGCTGGCTGCGGCACGCTTAGGCTGCTCTGTTGGCCTCATTACCATAGATTCGCATTCTATCGCCAGAATGTCCTGCAACCCCGCAATCGGCGGTCTCGCTAAAGGTCACCTGGTGAGGGAAATTGACGCGCTCGGCGGCTTTATGGGTGTTGCGGCAGATTCTACCGGTATCCAGTTCAAAATGCTCAACAAATCCAAGGGGCGCGCTGTGTGGTCGCCAAGAGCGCAAATTGACAAGCGCGCCTATGAAGCGTTTGTCCAGAAACACCTTACATCTATCCGAAATGTTGATATACTCCAATCCGAGGTTAAAGATATCCTGCTCACTCGCCAGAACGTGTCAGGGGTTGTACTCTCGTCTGGAGAAACTCTTTCGTGTCGAAGTCTTGTCCTAACCTGTGGCACATTCCTAAATGGACTCATACATGTGGGGGCCCGAAAAATTCACGCCGGCCGAATGGGGGAAGAGGCCAGTGATGGTATAACCGAGTCACTTGTTTCTCTTGGACTGCGTTCTGGCCGACTAAAGACCGGAACACCGCCCCGCTTAAACCGAGAGACGATTAACTGGTCTGCTATGAAGAAGATTTATGGTGATCACGATCCACGCCCGTTCTCTTTCAGCACGCAAACTTTTTCCCCTCCAAACGAACCTTGTCATATTGTTAACACTCACCCTCTTGTTCATGAACTTATCCTCAACAACTTACACCTGTCTCCCATATACTGCGGTGAGATCAAGGGCGTTGGTCCCCGATACTGTCCTTCTATCGAGGACAAGGTTGTCCGCTTCCCAGACAAGGCTTCACATCATATCTTTCTGGAGCCAGAGTGGAGCGGCTCAAACCAGATTTACACAAACGGGTTTTCCACAAGCCTCCCCGAGGCCGTTCAACTCGCGGCCTTACAATTAATTCCTGGTTTTGAGAAGGTTTCCTTTTTCAGGCCCGGATACGCCATCGAATACGATTTTTTCTTCCCCTCTCAACTGAGCGGTGCCCTTCAGTCAAAGGACGTCTCCGGCCTGTTCCTTGCTGGTCAAATAAATGGCACATCGGGATATGAAGAGGCCGCCGCCCAGGGGCTTGTGGCGGGCGCTAATGCTGCTAACCTTGTTTTGGACCGCGAACCGCTCTCTTTCTCACGCGATCAGTGCTACATTGGTGTTTTAATAGATGATCTTGTAACCAAAGACACGCGTGAGCCCTATCGAATGTTTACCGCCAGGGCTGAGTTCCGCCTGCTCTTACGTCATACAAACGCAGATCTTCGTCTTTCTGAGATTGGCCATCAAGCTGGCCTGGTCCCCGACGCCTCCTACGAGCTTTTCCTTAAAAAGGCGTCCCTTCTTTCATCTATACTCTCCGATCTGTCCCAAACCGCAGCTTCCGCCGCCACCACGAATCAACTTCTTTCGTCTGTGCTCGAAAGCACCGTGAACGGTTCAACTACTCTGTCCACTCTCTTGAAGCGCCCAGTGGTTTCTCTTAACCTCTTGCAGGATTTTGGCCTTTTCAACACAGCTTCTTTTCCGCTCCCTCCCATGCCCTTACAGGATGTTCTTGATGAAGTTGAAACGTCCATTAAGTATGCCGGCTATATAAAACAGCAACAAATTCAAGTGGCTCGCCTCAAAAGAAATGACCAGACAACCATTCCACGTTCCTTTGATTTTTTGTCCTGCCGCTCTCTCTCCTCGGAAGCACGGGAAAAGCTTTCTCTGATTCGCCCGGAGACCCTTGGCCAGGCCTCTCGCATTTCCGGTGTGTCTCCCTCCGATGTGGCTGCCCTCTCCGTGCTTCTTGTATCTTAGCAATGCATGTTCCACGTGAAACACTCCCTTTCCCAGCCCAGCCACTCATAGATTATCTTCTTAAGACTCCTGTTCTTCTTTCATGGTTCGGCGGCGTGAACTCGCCAACACTAACAAACGTTCATCTTGACTTAGTTCCCTTTTTGTTCTCGACCCACCCCCATTTCAACGCCTCCCCAATTGTTCTTTCTCTTGAACAAGGTCTTTCACCTACTTATCTGTCTGAACTATTCTCAGCTGTTTGTGTCAACAGGTGTTTCTCCTTGGCCCCGACGGGGGTTCCGTCCCATAGCGATGTTCAGAGTCTCTCCCTTTTCTTTTCTTCTAATTCTGGTATCCTCCTTGTCCCAGAACAAATTATAGATCTTTGGCACATTACAACAACCCCAAACAACCACAAGCCCACTAAACCAATATCAATACAAGCCATTAAATATCAACGCCTTATGTGTCTTATCTCTCAGTGGGAATATGTGCGTACCGCTTCTGTTTTCGGTCCCGGTTCCTTTTCCGTTCGTGGTGGCGTCTTGGATGTCTTCTTTTACGGACACCCATACCCTGTTCGGCTTGAGTACCGTGGGGACCAGCTGGTCACTGCTCGATCTTTTGATCCGGTCTCACAGCGTAAGCTTCAAGATGTAACACCCTCATCCCTTTCTGTTCTACCTCGAATCTCTTTCTCTGTGGAGCCTAACGAGGGGGCATCTATACGACATTTTATTTCTCAGCGTGCAGCTCTTTTCCGCCTATCTAAAGCCGGTGGTTCCGAGGTAATAACTGTTGAGCAGGGTGACACCATCGGTGCTTCAGCAAAACACGCCATTGACTTGGGTTGTATACCCTTGGGCCCGTTTAATGAAAATTGGGCAGCTTTTGAGGCTGATGTAACGCGTGTCCATGGTAGCTCCGCCAAATTCCTCTTCCTTCCTCCAAGCGTCCGTTCCGCCCCACACAGGGGGCCCCTCTTAACCAATTTCACCTCCCTGTCTTTTCCAGCTCGGGGCTCCTTCTACAGTGGGCCCCTTTCACTCCTCTCCGTTTCTCTCAACTCCTTATATCGTCGCGCCCGGCTGCGCCCGACATTAGAAAGAATTCAAGATGAAACAAGCCTGGCACCAAGCCGTCCTGTTTTCAATTGGGCACAGCCTTTGGTGCATGAAGATCTTGGGATTGGACTTTATCGCGGCCTCTCTATTGTCAAAACATCCCGAGGTGACTATGAAGCTGTTGATCTCGAATACGCACATGGTGACTATGTTCACCTTCCCATGGAGCGCCTCCATCTTGTCCATCCATTCGTCGGCTCAGACAATGAGCCTCCAGCTCTCTCCAGTTTACGTAATTCCCGCTGGATGCAACTTAAACAACGGACTCGACGCTCCGCAGAAAAAGTCGTGCAAGAGTTTCTTGATCTTTACGCTTCCCGGCACGAGGCGACGGGCTTCTCTTTTTCAGGTGATAGCGAACTTCACGCCCGCCTTGCCGAATCTTTTCCTTACGAAGAAACGCGCGGCCAGCTCGCTGCCTACGAAGATGTTTGCACCGACATGGAGCGTTCCAAGCCAATGGATCGACTCTTGTGTGGTGATGTCGGCTTTGGGAAAACAGAGATTGCCATTAGAGCCGCATTTAAGGCTGTCTTTGACAAGAAGCAGGTGGCTATTCTTGTTCCAACGACACTTCTGGCCAACCAGCATTTCCTCTCTTTTAAATCCAGGCTTGAGCCTCTGGGTGTCCGGGTCGCTCTCTTGTCCCGGTTTACCAAGACCAAGATGTCCAACACAATAATGCGGGCGGTTGAGTGGGGCAAGGTAGATGTAATCATTGGAACACACCGGCTCCTTTCCAAGAATCTTTCTATCCCCTCTCTCGGCCTTCTAATTATTGATGAAGAACACCGCTTCGGCGCCAAGCACAAGGAGCGTCTCAAGGTTGTGCGCTCTTCCGCTGACGTCTTAACTCTAAGTGCCACACCCATACCGCGCACACTGCAGTTTTCGCTTCTTGGAATCCGCGACATTTCAACCATTTCAACTCCTCCTAAGGAGCGCTTTCCCGTAATCTCTGTTTCTTGCACATTCAGCAAAAGAATCATCAGAGACGCCACCCTCAAAGAGGCTCAGGCCGGGGGACAGTCATTCTTTATACATAACAAGGTTAAAACAATCGCGCAGATGGCCCGAAGGCTTCAAGACCTTCTTCCGGATCTTCGTGTCGGCGTTGCCCATGGTCAGCTTTCTAATGTCGCTCTTGAGACCGTTATGCTTAACTTCCTGGACAACAATATTGATCTATTGGTCTGTTCCACCATAATCGAGGCTGGCATGGATATCCCGCGCGCAAACACAATTTTCATAAACGACGCACATCACTTCGGACTAGCCCAACTTTATCAGATGCGTGGGCGCGTCGGAAGGGGGGACCGTCAGGCCTTCTGCTATCTTCTGACTCCTAAAAAGAAGAACCTCTCTGCCGCTGCCGCTGAACGGCTCAGAAACATCCAAGATCACACCTCTCTCGGTTCTGGATATGCCCTTGCTCTTCAAGACCTTCAAATGCGCGGGGCCGGCAACCTCTTTGGTGTAGAGCAGGCGGGCCACCTCGCCTCTGTTGGACACCACCTCTACTATAAGCTGGTGGAAGAGATTTCCAATAAACGCTTTGGGCGTGCTCCGTCCGCCACAGATCGTTTCAGGACAACCGTCTCCGGCAAAGGAAACGCCCTATTGCCTTCAGGTTATGTGCCTGACGTTGGTGATCGCCTCTACTTTTATCGCCGGCTCGGTGAGGCCGACACCGTAGCTGCCGTTGATGATGTGTTCCAAGAACTTCAAGATCGTTTTGGGCCCCTTCCCGGGCCAGCCAAGGTTTTGCTCAACTCAGCTTCTATCCAAGTGCGCGCATCCGCAATGGGCATACAACACATTAACTTCTTGGCTAATGGGGTTTCTCTCTCCTTCCGAAACGGGGAGGAGAGCAACGAGTCCTGCCTGTCTCTCAAGAACTTGACTTCTTTTCTTGCTTTAAGGAATCTTTCCGGTTCCTTCGGCAGTGCTGGGGGTGGACGGTTAGAGCTTACCATTGAAACTTCCTCAGATTCTGAGTCTCTTTCTGCCTTGGATTACCTTTTTGAATCTTTTTAAGCCACCTCTAACTTTAGTTCTTATGAATATGACAAGAAGGGGGGGCTTGATCGCTTTTCGCTGCCAGCGTCTTTCTCCTGTGTTCTGTTTTTTTTTGGTCCTTCTCTTTGGTTGCTCACGCCCCCCGGAAGAAGCTTCCACTTTAGTCAAAATTGGTGACGCCACCCTTACGGCCGATGAGCTTATGGCGCTTGTGTTACAACACCCGTCTTCCGACTCCCTCTTTTCTGCCCGGCAAGCCATCAAGCGCTGGCTTGCCAGGGAACTTCT
>DCAL01000051.1:8283-8556 GCA_002311975.1 Fidelibacterota bacterium UBA1134
CAAACACTGGCTTGCCAGGGAACTTCTCTACCGTGCGGCAGTTGATGAGAGGCTAACAAAAAACCCCATGATTGAAAAACAGTCAGACGATTTCCGCAAACAGCGTTACGGGGCCGCCTTTCTTGACACATATATCTCTTCCTCAACGGAAACCAGTGTTTCTCCCGAAGAGTTGCGAAACCACTATATAAAGAACCGCGACCAATATCGCCGACAAAGCGAGGCCGTAAGACTGCTCCACTTCTTGCTTCCTCAAGAGTCCCTGGCTCTCGA
>DCAL01000051.1:8698-45027 GCA_002311975.1 Fidelibacterota bacterium UBA1134
GATCTCCGCGAAGAGATCCGGTCTGTGATTTTCTCCTCAAAGGGCGGAAAGGGTGTTTTTGGTCCTGTTTCCGATGGCCACGGTTACCATGTTCTTGAGGTTCTGGTGCGTTATCGCGCTCATTCTTTCAGGGGCCTGGACGAGGTTTACGATGAGGTGGCCCAAAGCGTGTTTCGCGAAAAAACTGCCGCTCTTTATTCTCATTTGATGGACAGCCTTACAGGTCAACATCTTTCTGGGTCCTCGTTAGGTTTCAACCTCGATTGGGGCACCAGATAGGGGTGCGCGCGCCGGTTCTTATCTTTGCTTTTTCCTGCCTCTTGTGCCAGCCGCGACTTCTCGGTCAAGAAAGAAACATCATTGATGGTGTCGCCGCAGTTGTTGGAGAACATGTCATCCTTAAGAGCGACGTTGCTCAGCTTGTTCAAATGACGGCCGTAGAGCTAAGGCTGGACCCGGGCTTGGACGGCAAGCGGCTGCTGAAACTGCAAAATGACGTTATTCAAAACCTTATTAACCAAAAACTGATTCTTGAAATTGCTGAGGTGGAAAGCATTGAGGTTGCCGAAAGAGAGGTGGAGACTGCTCTGGATCAATACATCAGCTCCCACGTTGCCCGGCTCGGATCTGAGGAACGGCTTGAAGAGGCTCTCGGCAAGAACATTAATGAGTTACGCAGAGAGTCTTGGTCTGATGTGCGGGAACAGCTAATTGGGGAGCGCTTCCGCGCTGAGCTCTTGAAGAACATTTCTGTCACCAGAAACGAGGTTACCGCCTTTTACACGCTTTATAAAGACAGCCTTGGCATTATCCCAACGCTATACGATTTGAGACATATTCTGTTTGAAGTGAGGCCCGGGGGAAAGAGCCGGCGCCGCGCCCAGGCGCTGGCCGATTCTCTGCGCAATCGCCTTCTCTCAGGAGAAACTTTTACCCCCCTCGCAAGACAGTTCTCTAACGACCCGGGCTCTGCTCCAAGTGGGGGCGAGCTGGGTCTTGTCGGCAGGGGAACCTTTGTTCAGGCGTTCGAGGAGGCCGCCTTTTCCCTCAACAGTGGCGAAATTAGCCCCATTGTTACAACCCTGTTTGGATATCACATCATTCAGCTGGTTAATAAGCTTGGAGAAAAGATCAATGTTCGACACATCTTGATTTCCCCGCAAGCGTCGGTTGCCGATGAGGACAGTATCTACGCCTTGGCCCTTTCTGTAAGAGACAGCATTACAAGTGCGGATGACTTTTCCAACATGGCAAGCGTCTATTCGGCGGACGAAAACACCCGAGACGGGGGCGGCAAGCTTGGTTGGATTAACCCGGCCTCACTTCCCGTTAAAGAGATGTCACAAGTTCTTTCCATTTTAGATGTTGGGGAGGTTTCTCCTCCTGTAAATGCTTCCGATGGCTATCACTTAATGCTGATCTCAGATGTCAGGGTGGGCGGTTTTCCGACACCGGAGTCCCACTGGATAGAAATTGAGCAGATGGCGTTGGCAAAAAAGAAGGGAGACTTTTTCAACAGCTGGATAGAGGGTGTTTCGTCTGCTGTTTTCATCAAAAGCTATCTTGAATAGTGTTCTTTTTTATACACATCTTCTTAACCCGATACTCACAGAATACCACCAAGGTGGCTGGTGTGACCCCCCTTTGCATGAATGTCTAACTTATTCACATGTTTGTCACATAAAGTGCTGCATTATCTGACCAATCTTTCAACCAAGAAACAGAGTGGTTCACGATACTTGGCAGGGCCGATCCAGACTTATCAACATTGATAATAATTATAAAGATCTTCTTTCTAACTTAGAAATATTTTAATTAATCGCTGTGTTTTGTGGGAAAAACTTGTTGTCAGTCAGGCTATTATTACCTAACATCATTTCTAGGATTTATCCTCAAATTTCAAAAGGCTTCTGAAAATAATGGACAATAATTCATGAAAATAAGTCTGTCAAAACAATCGCTTCAAACAGCACTGGGAAATCTTGGTAAAGCCACACCAACACGATCAACGATACCGATTCTTAATACCGTTCTGTTCACAGCAAAGGACACTCTTAGTCTGCGAACGACGGACCTTGAAATCAGTATTATTGCTCTGGTGGAATCAAAAATAAATGAAGAAGGCTCTGTCGCCATTCCCTATAGAACGTTGAGCGACACGGTAAATGCCATGCCAGACACAGAGCTCGTCATTGAAGCAGATGAGAAAAACAGGGTTGAAATCAAAACAGATTTTGGGAGTTATGACATTGCCGGGTCAAGTGCCGAAGAGTTTCCCACAACCCCCCAAGTAGACAACAAAAAGGAAATTCAGATCAAGGCGGACGTACTCAAGCGGCTGATAATGAAAACATCCTTTGCTGTCAGTACAGACGAACTGAAGCCGGCACTCATGGGGGCGCTGCTGGAAGTGGGGGAAAACAGTATCGTTTCGGTGGCCACCGATGGTCACCGGCTTGCCATCTGCTCCCGCAAGGACTATGAGTCTGCGGGGTATACCGGGGACGTTGTTGTGCCAAGAAAGTTTCTGCATCTTGTACTTCCTTACCTCGACGAACAGGACGAGGCAGTTCTCTGGATTGGAGAAAACCATCTCACCATTTCCTTTGATGGGGTCACCGCATTCTCCAGAATAATAGATGAACGGTACCCAGACTATCGCTCTGTACTGCCACAGGAAAACGATAAGATTGTTAAAATTGACAGAGAAAAAATGCTGGCGGCCGTAAAGAGGGTTTCCATATACTCTAACCGGGCCACGAGGCAAGTAACGTTGAAATTTGCTGGCGGGAAAAGCGTGATTACAACAGAAGACTCAGAAAGCGCGTCGAGGGCAGAAGAAACAATAGATGTTGAATATGACGGAGAAGAGGTGTCAATTGGCTTCAATGCCCACTATCTCAGTGACATTCTCTCCCATCTGGACACAGAATCAGCCTACCTGCGACTCAACACCCCAATCAGCGCCACACTCATAAGTCCAGACTCCCAACAAGAACAAGAAGAAATTACCATGCTCCTTATGCCCATGCGCACAAGCGGGCAGTGATGCTGGGCGAAACAGTTCGAACCGGATTGTTTTGGTGTAATTGTATCATTACACCCACCGAAACAGCGGTTTTTTTAAGGACAGTAAACACCACACTATAGGCCATGCAAAAACTGGGAAAAGCAATTAATTCTATGCTAAAATCGGTCGGAATTGACCGGGCCGTTCAGCAAAACGAGTCGCTACTAATTTGGGAAAAAGTGGTCGGAACAACGGTTGCTGAAAACACAATAGCCGAGGAAGTTCAGCACGGGACGCTGATTGTTAGGGTTTCGACGCCAGTTTGGCGAAATGAGCTGGCAATTCGCAAGGGGGAGATTTTGAATAAGCTAAATGACGCCCTTGGAAAAAAGGTTATCAGAGACATCCGGTTAATATGATGCCAACAAAGCAGACCAAGGCAGCAGGAAGAAAAAAGAAAACAAGCGACTACGGCGCCGAGAAAATAACAGTTCTGAAGGGGCTGGAAGCTGTGAGAAAGCGGCCAGCAATGTACATTGGGGACGTGGGCAAGAGAGGGCTTCATCACCTTGTAAACGAGGTTGTAGATAATAGCGTCGATGAGGCGCTCGCTGGCTACTGTAGCAAAATTGTGGTAACGATTAATAAGGATGACAGTATCTGCGTTGAAGATAACGGCCGCGGCATCCCGGTAGGTATTCATAAGGAAGAGAAAAAACCGGCACTGGAAGTCGTAATGACGGTGCTTCATGCTGGCGGAAAATTCAATAAAGGAACATATAAAGTGTCTGGCGGACTGCACGGGGTTGGGGTGTCTGTTGTGAACGCACTTTCGGTCTGGTTGAGGGCTGAGGTTTATAGAGAGGGAAAAATATCGAGCCAGCAATATGAAAGGGGCAAGACAGCCACAAAACTGAAAACAACGGGAAAAACAAGAAAGACCGGGACAAAAGTGACATTTATGCCGGACAGTCAAATTTTTAAGAACATAGAATGGGACTATGATATCATCGCTGAACGGTTACGGGAGATGGCGTATTTAAATAACTGCCTGGAAATCCAGATTGTTGATGAACGAGAGGAAGGCAACCAGAAAAAGGAGACCTTCAAATACACGGGAGGGCTAAGTGATTTTGTGAGGTTCTTAGACAGTTCCTCGCAAGAGCTTCACAAGAAAATTATTACAGTAACCAAAGAGACTGGAGAGGTCCCGGTGGATGTTGCCCTCCGTTACAACGATGGCTTTAATGAGAACATCCTTTCTTTTGTGAATAACATCAACACGGTTGAAGGGGGAACACACCTTTCCGGTTTCCGCTCCGCCCTGACGCGGTCGCTTAACGCACACGCCGCAAAAAACAACCTAGTTAAGGCAACCAGGGGTGAGAACCTTACTCTTTCCGGCGAAGATTTTCGCGAAGGCCTCACAGCCATTCTCTCTATTAAGGTTGCTGAGCCGCAGTTTGAGGGTCAGACAAAAACGAAGCTCGGAAACGGGGAGGTAAAAGGCCTGGTTGACGCCATCGTATATGAAGGAATTCAGGAGTTTTTGGAACAAAACCCATCCATTGCAAAACAAGTAATCGAAAAGGCTCTTTTAGCAGCTAGAAGCCGGGCCGCGGCACGAAAGGCGCGGGAACTGATCCGGCGCAAAGGAGCCTTTGAGGGAGGATCACTGCCGGGGAAGCTGGCCGACTGTTCCAGCCGGGACCCGGAGCTGTGCGAAATATTTTTAGTGGAAGGCGATTCGGCCGGCGGATCCGCCAAACAGGGGCGCGACAGGAGATTTCAGGCAATCTTGCCATTGCGCGGGAAGGTGATTAACGCAGAGAAGGCGCGCTTGGACAAGCTTCTGGCAAACAACGAAATTCAGGCAATCATTACAGCCCTGGGAACAGGTTTTGGGGGAGACGCAGACAGTGATGGAGAGCTGGCGATGAAGCCAACGGGAGTGGAGTTTGACATCACAAAGCTGAGGTACGGTAAGATTATCATCATGACCGATGCGGACGTGGATGGCAGTCACATCAGAACACTCTTGCTTACATTCTTGTATCGGAAAATGCCTAAGCTCATAACATCGGGCCACGTCTATATCGCGCAGCCCCCATTTTACAGAGTACGTCAAGGTAAAAAGGCACAATATGCCTATGATGACGATGAGCGGGACTTCATTATAGAACGGTTTGAAAAGGAAAACAAGACACAAAAGATAGAAGTTCAGAGATACAAGGGCCTTGGTGAGATGAACCCGGATCAATTGTGGACCACCACCATGGATCCTGACCGAAGATCTTTGTTGCGTGTTTCGGTAGAAACAGAGGGCGAAGCGGCAAAGGTGTTTGGAGATTTAATGGGAAGCGATGTAGAGGCACGTCGCACGTTCATCACAGAACACGCCAAGTTTGTTGTAAACCTGGACATTTAAGAAGGCAGCATGAGTGAAATAAGCAGAGATCTTTCAATCAAGCGCGACATCGTAGATGAGATGAAGGAGAGTTATTTGAACTACTCCATGTCGGTGATTGTAGCGCGGGCGCTGCCGGACGTCAGGGACGGACTGAAGCCGGTCCACCGCCGAATACTCTACGGGATGAATGATCTTGGGCTGCACTGGAACCGCGGTTACAAGAAAAGTGCGCGCATTGTTGGAGATGTTCTGGGAAAATATCATCCTCACGGTGACTCCTCTGTATATGATGCATTGGTGAGGATGGCACAGAACTTTGCCATGCGCTACCCACTGGTGGACGGACAGGGAAACTTCGGATCTGTTGATGGTGACAACGCGGCGGCGATGAGGTATACGGAGGCGCGCATGACGCGCATGGGCAGTGAAATGTTGCGCGACCTTGATAAAGAGACGGTGGGCTGGGCACCCAACTTTGATGGTTCACTGGAAGAGCCGCAAATTCTCCCCACAGTTGTACCAAGCCTTTTAGTTAATGGGTCGGAGGGTATTGCTGTTGGTATGGCCACAAAAATTCCACCCCACAACCTAACTGAAATCGTTGACGCACTTGTGGCGCTGATCGATGACCCCGAGATGGATGTGGAGAGCATAATGAAGATTGTACAAGGGCCGGACTTTCCTACGGGGGCGATGATAGAAGGGATAGACGGCATAAAGGAAGCATACAGTACGGGGCGCGGCAAAATTAGGGTGCGAGCGAGAGCTTTTATCGAAACAATTAGGGGGGGCAAGTCCAACATCATTGTGAATGAGATTCCCTATCAGGTGAACAAGTCAAACCTGATAGCGAAGATTGCAGATCTAGTTCGGTCGAAAAAGATTGAAGGCATTGCGGACGTTCGTGATGAGTCAGATAAAGAGGGAATGCGGGTTGTTATTGAGACGAAACGTGATACCGTGCCGGAGGTAATTCTGAACCAACTTTACGTGAACACGCAACTGAAAGAGACATTCGGTATCATTTTGCTGGCGCTCGTGGGCGGCGTGCCGCGAATAATGCCACTGAAGGAGATGTTGCGGCACTTTGTTGACCATCGCCACGAAGTTGTTGTGCGGCGCACCCAATATGATCTTAAGCGGGCAGAAGAAAAGGCGCACATATTAGAGGGGCTCAAGATTGCCCTGGACAATATTGATGAAGTTATTATCCTTGTTCGCCAGAGCAAAGACCCCGCCCACGCCAAGGAGGGACTGATGAACGCATTTGACCTCTCTGAGAAACAGTCCCAAGCGATCCTTGACATGAGACTTCAGAAACTAACGGGCCTTGAGGTGAAAAAGATCGTTAAGGAGTATAAAGAAACAATTCAGATTATTGCGAAGCTGAAAGGACTTCTGGACAGTCGACCGCAGCGGATGGCAATCATTAAGAAAGAACTGGAAGAGGTTCGGCAGATGTATGGCGATGACAGGCGGACGGAGATTATACCCGTGGGAAAGACTTTTTCTGTCGAAGACATGATTGCTGAAGAAGACGTTGTTATTACGATAACACATAACGGCTATATAAAAAGAACCGCTGCTTCAACGTATCGCAGTCAGCGTCGCGGAGGAAGGGGGCTTCAGGGCGCCAAGGCAAAGGAAGAAGACTTTATTGAACACATGTTCATTGCCAACACGCACGACTATATGCTCTTTTTTACTGATAGGGGAAAGTGTTATTGGGCAAAAGTGCATGAAATACCACCGGGAGGCCGAGCAGCCCGTGGGCGTGCTGTCGTGAACTTGGTAGGAACAGAGCCGGGTGAAAAGGTTGAAGCGTATGTAAGTGTCAAGGAGTTTGATAAAGATCGGTTTATTGTGATGGTGACAGAGCATGGAATTGTCAAAAAGACGCGCTTGTCTGCGTATGGAAACCCTCGAAAGGGAGGAATTTACGCCATCGACATCCGGGAAGGCGATAAACTGATTGATGCTAAAATCACCGATGGAGACAATGACATCCTCCTTGGAACATGGGAAGGGAAGTCGATACGTTTTTCGGAGCAGGACGTTCGGCCCACGGGGAGAAAAACGCGGGGCGTGATCGGTATCCGCAAGTCCGCCAAAAAGGACAGAGTTGTGGGCATGGTTGTGATCAGAAGGGAGGGAACGATACTGGTTGCCACAGAGAAGGGCTACGGCAAACGAACAGACATTATGCAGTATCGGGCTCAAAAGCGGGGCGGCATGGGCGTCATGGCTATGCGGACGACAAAAAAAGTTGGTAAAATGGTAGCCATTATGGAGGTGGTGGATTCAGACGGTCTGATGGTTATAACAGACCGCGGAGTGCTTATACGGCAACGGGTTTCAGAAATTCGGACGATCGGCCGCGTTACGCAAGGAGTGAAATTGATACGCTTGGATGAGAAAGACAAGATTTCAAGCATAACACGCGTGGTGGAGGAAGAAGTCAGCGGGGAGGAGGAGAAGGGAACATCCTCAGACAATGGGATGCCAGAGAAAGAGACAGAAGAGCCAATTGTGTGATAAATCAAGCCGCTCTTGAATCGGTCAGGGAGAGGATCGATCGTGCACGCCGTCGCGTGGGCAGCGAGAAAGACCCCCCAGTTGAAATTGTAGCAGTTACAAAATCCTTCCCCGGAGAACATATTGTAAGCGCCCATGAATCCGGCTTGTTCACCATAGGTGAAAACCGGGTTCAAGAGGCAGAGAAAAAATTTAAAGAGCTGCCAGAGCTTGTGGGCATGAAATGCCGTCTCATCGGACACCTTCAGTCTAATAAGGCGCGTACGGCTATGGAAATATTTGACGCCATTGATTCAGTAGACTCCTTGAAGCTGGCAAAGCGGCTGTCAAGAATAGTGATTGAAAAAGGGGAGTCCTTTCCCGTTCTAGCTCAAGTGAACACGGCGGCCGACCCGGCGAAATCTGGCTTCGACTTGAATGATATAGAGCTTCTATTAGAACTTGCTGACCTGCCGGGACTGCTTGTAGAGGGCCTTATGACTATCGGAGAACTCACCCGTGACGAATCACACATCAGGAAAACTTTTGCCAAGCTGCGCGAGCTGCGGGGCGATCTGAACCGGCAGCTTCCACCAGACAGGCAGATGAAAGCTCTTTCTATGGGTATGACGTCTGATTTTGAGATTGCGGTGGAAGAGGGAGCAACCATGATCAGGATCGGTAGAGCACTGTTTGGCGAGAGGCCGGGGTAGGGTGGTCTTTTATCTGCCCCACGGCCAGAGCTTTTACGGCGACGCTTTCACCGGCTTCTTAACTGATGAACAGGCTATCGCTGACCATACCATCGCCAGAAATGGTAGACACATTTCCATCACGCCGCGGGCGCTCAACCTTGGAGCCTTTCACCCCAAACACTTTATTGCGTTAGCTGAAAAGCTTGAGGTGGGAGAGTTGTGGCTGATAGATAGGGTGAAGGCGGAGGAACCCGTTGTTCAAATTACAGACCATCGGAACCTTTCAGGTGAAAACACCCTTGCTGGGCGGACGCCCATTAGTGACCGCCCAAGGTTTCCCGATGTGAGCAGTATCTATTTGAAGAAAGACTTAGGGCTGCCTCGGCAGGTGGTGAGCACGGTGGGTCACGAAAGATTCTCTGAGGCGCAGGGAGAGAATGTTTCGGAGGTGGCGGCGCAGGTGGGATTGTGTGCTTCCTATGCGGAAATGATGGTGGTGGGGGTCGGGTGGAACAGTAATCTTGATGTGAATGGCATGCGCCTAAATAGCGCCTTGTTTGCGGAGCGTTCTCTATAAGAACCAACCAGAACAGGCGGGACTTCTTCCAAGTTTGCTTATACAAAAAACCCCCGCCCGACACGGGGGCTTTTCTTCTGGAACTTCTGTAGAGACTGCGGCTAGCTGATCTCTACCTCAAGCTCTTTTACTTCCACCGGTTTTGACCGGGGAACGGAGAGGGTCAGTACGCCATTCTTGTAGCTGGCTTTGACCTTCTTTTCGTTCACCTCGTCAGGCAGGCGGAAGGAGCGGGCGAAGCGACCATAGCGGGATTCGCGGTAAGTATAGTCGTTACCGTCCTTTTCATCCTCCGCCTTCTTTTCGCCGGCGATGGTGAGGACGCCATCCCTCACAGTCACGCTGAAGTCTGACTTCTCCAGACCGGCAGCCTCGACGCGCACCACATATTCTTTGTCCGTCTCCATCACGTCGAAGGCGGGAAGCCAGTTCGCGCCATGAGATGATTCGCCATCGAATCCCAGTGGAAACAAGGGACCCAAGAGGCGGTCAAAATCACTGAACAGTGAGCGCGACCTGAAAGGGGCCATACCAGTCATTCTGGGTGTCCATTTTACGAGTGTCATTGTTCTATCTCCTTTTTCTTGGTTGTCCGAGTAAGTTTTAGCCAAACAGACATTCACCTTCTTTAAGGCAAGGAGTGTGCCAAAACAGAGAGCGTGACAGATGTGCAGATCAGCCAACCTTATCGACAGGGAATATCTGTAAGATTGGCACAGACCAGTCCCGGTATCCGTTGAACCCCATGCTCGGCCTCTACGCTACAGTTACACGACAGATACTCACCGGCGAACCGGAAGGAGGGAGGTTTCCGGAAGAACGAATCACAACCGAGGAAGCCTTCCGAGCCGATACCCTCAACTCCGCCTACGGGTCTTTTGAGGAGGAGATTAAGGGACCCATCACTGTGGGGAAGCGGGTGGACATGGTGGTGCTATCAGAGAATTTCTTGAAGGTTGAGCCGAGCTAAATTAAGGACGTTGAGCCAGTGATGACGAGTTTTGACGGCAAAATTATTTACAAAAAGTGAAGGGGAGCAAGCCGGTACTCAGGAACGGGACCAGACGTTAGACACCGAACAGCCGCGTAAACTTGATGGCGACATAGCCGGTGGACTGCTTAGGATTTCCCAAGTCACGTTCTTCAGAATAGACCACAAAGAGATCGCTCAGTGGCGCGTGGATAAAATTGAGCCGCGCGTTTGTTATCAAGCTGTTTTCGGCAGCGTTGTATTGTATATAGAGTGTATTGAGCAGAGTGGTGGACAGGTTGTATTTCAGCTTGAGTGAATAGGTGTCGGCAGAGAAGTTGCTATCGCTAAAGTCAATCTCGTTACGCTGAGCACCCAGTTGAGCTGATAAACGGTAGTTGGCCCGGAGGAGGACCTTCAGCATTAAGGTGCGTCTGTTGCCGCCGTAGAAACCGCCGCCGGAAATAGCCAGATCGGCGGAGATGGGAAGACTTCTGTTCGATGTAAAATAGGATGAAAAGGAGTTAAATCTGTAGACGCCCGTTTCTACGGCTGTGTTGTAGAGTGAAAAGTCGCTTAAGACCCCCTCGTAGTTGTTGGTGATTTTGTTTATGAGGCGCGAGCCGTCAGCAAAAAGGAGATCGAGACCGACGGAGGCAGACCGTGTTTCGGTCACAGAAACAAGCGTTTCTATCTGGTTGATCTCCGCATAAGGGTTTAGCTCCAGCAAGCGGCGATTTCGAAAGCGTTTGTGGATACCGACCGTGCTGTACACCTCGCTCACACCTCTGCGTCTTATGAAGCCAGCTTCCGGGTTGAAGGATTCGTCCACCTGTTTGTAGGTGAAGGAAGCGTCCCAGAAGTGATCGCGCCAGCCCACGGCAACTCTCGAAGCGCTGTTTATTCCTCTTGTGTCAGGATCCTTGGTGGCGGCGTAATACGAGTAAATCAGGAGATTACGGAACAGTTGAAAGTTGGCATCGACACCGTAGCCCCTGTTGAAGTTTGTGCCGGAAGATCTCTTGTTCACAACCATCAACCCCACATTTGAGTTTTTCAGGATGTTGCGGCGCAAACGCAGTACGCCAAAGTTTGCGGCATCCACTGAAGGAGCAGCAGCTGTCTGCATGTCTAAGACGCCCAGCTCATAATTGCCTAACTTGCCGCTCAATCGACCGCCGCCAATAATGGGAATCGTAGCGCCACCCGCCAAGCCAATGCGCCGCGAATGAAAGAGAAAGAAATCCCGGCCGTAACGGTTGGGCGCCATACGGTAGTTAAACTTTCTAATATCACCGAAAGTGAAGATGCCGGCGTTCTCAAGGAAGAAATCCCGCTTTTCTGGGAAGAAGAGTGGAAACCTGGTCAAGTTGATTCTCTCTTCGTCGGCCTCCACCTGAGAAAAATCAGTGTTGTATGAAACGTCCAATGTTAAGCTTGGAGTGACGCCATATTTGACGTCGATGCCGATATCGGCTTCCCTGCGAGAAGGTTCTTTGAGCTGTGCACTGGCCAGAGCAAAAGGTTTGATGTTCAAATTGCGGGAAGAGCGAAGATTGCTTAATCCGCTTAAGGTTCCGGCCTTGTTAATCCTGAGAAGAAGTTCGTGTGTCTCCACCGGCGCCCAGTAAGCATCCTCATTCTTGCGCCGGATCCTGCGTAGAAAGTTGATTCCCCACGGCTGTTCGCGGGAATTGTGATCAAAGCGCAGCGTATTGAAAGGTATGGCGAGCTCCAGCACCCACCCTTTGGAAAATACGCGCGTCTTCGGATAAACAATGCCTTCCCAGGCCCGGTTCACATCGGCCCCGTCATTGCTGATCTGCATATCGAGGACAGCACCCTGAGAATTAAAGAGAAAAAGGAAAGCATCCTTCCTGTCGTTAAAAGTGTCCAGAATGAAAGCAAAGCTGTCGTTGCTCCGAGAATCAAAATCCTGCTCAAGACTTTCTACAATAATTCTGTCCGGGTGTGAATCATAGCAGACGGCGGAGATATAAAGGTGTTTGTCATCATAGATCACCCGGGCTACGGTCCGTTCGCTGATGGGCGATCCGGGGTTAGGCTTATTCTGGTAGAAATCTGTGATAGAATCAGCTAAAGACCAGCTCTGTTCGGTGAGAAAACCGTCAATAATAATTTCCTCAGTACCGTTGACCCTGGTGGCGCTCATAGTTGGCCGGGGGAAAGTGGCTAAATCGATGACGCCTCCTAATTCGCCCCGCAGCAGGGCGAAACAGAACACAGCGAAAGCGACCGCCATTTTCTTGGCGCTATGGTTGGGTTTCATAAACTGGCTATGTAGAACACGTTTTAGCGGCGGGCAGTTTAGTGCCTGTTTTAGGACTTTGCCTATCACTATATTTGTGGAGGATTTTACCGCCCACCTAAGAGCGAAAACTTTAAGAGCAGGGAGAACAAAATGAACATCAACAAATGTATAATAAAAACGTGTACCGCAAGCTTTCTGGCCGCAGTTTTTTTAATAACAACCGTAGTGGCGGAAGATGCGCAGAAGAGCAAGCACTACCTGGATAAAGTTTCACTTTCCGGCCTGAAGTTTCGTTCCATCGGCCCCGCGGTCACGTCCGGGCGCATTTCTGCCTTTGCCGTGAACCCCGCCAATCGGGCACAATATTTTGTTGCCTCAGCCTCCGGTGGCGTCTGGAAAACAGACAATAATGGCACCACCTATGAGCCCGTCTTTGATGGGGAGGGCTCCTACTCTATCGGCTGCGTTACCATCGATCCAAACAATCCCCACGTGGTGTGGATTGGGACGGGAGAGAACAATAATCAGCGCAGCGTTGCCTATGGTGACGGTGTCTATAAATCGATGGATGGCGGTGAATCGTGGCAGAATATGGGGCTGAAAGAGTCTGAGCACATCGGCAAAATCATCGTAGACCCAAGGGACTCGGACGTAATTTATGTGGCCGCGATCGGCCCCTTGTGGAGTGAAGGGGGCGACCGTGGTGTATATAAGACGATTGACGGAGGCGCCAGCTGGGAAAGGGTGATGGAAGCGGATGAACATACGGGCGCGACCGATCTTGTTATGGACCCTAGAGACCCGGATGTTCTCTATGCGGCGGCTCACCAGCGGCGACGACATGTCTTTACGCTCGTTGGCGGTGGACCAGGATCTGCCATCTACAAATCGAGAGACGGTGGTGAAACCTGGGAGAAGCTTGACAAGGGATTGCCGTCAACCGTAATGGGTCGGATCGGTCTAGTTCTCTCGCCCGCAGATGCTGATGTTGTCTATGCCATCATTGAGGCGTCTGAAGGGGAGGAAGGGTTTTATCGTTCCTTGAACCGCGGGGCGTCGTGGAAGAAAATGAGTGATTATGTAACCAGCGGGAACTACTATCAAGAGATCGTGGCGGACCCAAAAGATGTGGATCGCGTCTACTCCATGAACACGTGGATGCACGTGACCGAAGATGGTGGTAAGACGTGGAACCGGGCGGGAGAGAAGAACAAGCATGTAGACAATCACGCCCTCTGGATCGACCCTGAAGATACCGATTTTCTATTAGCGGGATGTGATGGCGGTATTTACGAAAGTTTTGACGGCAGCAAGACGTGGAATTTCAAAAGCAATCTTCCTGTGACACAGTTTTACAAAGTTTCAGTGGATGACGACAGGCCGTTTTATAATGTCTACGGCGGCACGCAGGACAACTATAGTCTCGGCGGACCGTCCAGAACCACCAGTTCAGCCGGGATCGTCAATGCTGACTGGTTCGTGACGCTTGGCGGCGATGGATTTGAAACACAGGTCGATCCTGATAATTCCGACATTGTCTATTCGCAGTGGCAGTACGGCAATCTCACCAGGTACGACAAAGCCAGCGGCGAGAAGCATGATATCAAGCCCCGGGCAAGAGAAGGGGAGGACGCCTATCGTTGGAACTGGGACGCGCCGCTGCAGGTGGGTCAGCACTTTTCCGGGAGACTCTACTTCGCGGCCAACAAATTGTTTCGTAGTGATGACAGGGGAAACTCGTGGGACGTCATCAGCGACGATCTCACAAAGCAGATTGACCGCAACAAGCTTAAGGTGATGGGACGGACGTGGGGCGTGGACGCCATCGAAAAGAACCGAGCCACATCCAAATACGGCACCATTGTCGCTTTTCACGAGTCGCCTGTTGATGGCGACCTTCTATATGTAGGAACGGATGACGGCTTGATCCAGGTGACCGAAAACAGCGGCGGGAAGTGGAAAAAGACATCGCGCTTCAGCGGTGTACCGGAGAACACCTATGTCAATATGGTGCTGGCCTCACAGCATGAAAGATCGGTAGTGTACGCTGCGTTCAACAATCACAAGCGGGGCGACTTTAAACCATACATTCTCAAGAGTACAAATAACGGCAGGACGTGGAAATCTATTGCAGCCAACCTGCCGCAGCGAGGATCTGTCTACAGCATTGCCGAAGATCATGTGGACCCAGCTCTTCTTTTTGTTGGTACCGAGTTCGGCGTCTTCTTCACGGTGGATGGAGGAAAATATTGGAAACAGCTAAAAACGGGCGTACCCACCATAGCGGTGCGCGATCTGGCCATTCAGAAGCGGGAGAACGATCTTGTTCTCGGCACGTTCGGGCGAGGATTTTACATTCTGGATGACTATTCGCCCCTCAGAAATCTGAATGAGGAAAATCTTGCACAGGACGCAGCCATTTTTCCCGTTAAGGACGCTCTTATGTTCGTTGAAAGCAGTCGTATCGGGGGGAGTGGTAAAGGTTTTCAGGGGGATAACTATTTTCTGACGCCGAACCCTCCTGTGGCGGCGGTCTTCACCTACTATCTAAAAGAGAAAATAGAGATGCAAACTGAGAAGCGACGCCAAAAAGAAAAGGAGCTGCGTGATGCGGGAAAGGATGTTTCCTATCCAACGCTGGAAGAGTACAGAACCGAGAAACAGGAAGAGAAGCCCAAACTGGTCTTCACCGTCCGGGACTCTCGAGGAAACATTATTCGCAGGCTTACGAACTCTCCATCGACAGGCATAAACCGCATCACATGGGATTTCCTGTATGTGGCTCAGGGGCCCATAAGCGAAGAAGAGAGCAAATCAGGAGATGTTGAAGGCGGTGTACCGACAGCGCCCGGTGAATATACCGTCACCATGGAAAAGCGTGTTGAAGGCGAGATTATCGAACTGGCGGGACCGGTTTCATTTCAGACGGTTTCCTTCGGCGGCGTTACCCTTCCTACTGAGGACAGAGAAGAATTAGCGGCTTTCCAGCGACGGGTGGAAGCGTTGCAGGCAGCGGTCCGCTCGGCGAATCGCGAGATGGAGGACCTTAAAGACCGGCTGAAGCATATGAAAGCAGCCGCATCTGCTGTAGCCCAAGAGAACGAAACCCTGCTACAGAAGATTAAAGATGCCGAGGAGAAGCTCCATCTCCTTGATCGCGAAGTGAGGGGAGATCGTCTGGCAAATGAGCTGGACATGGCCGCGCCACTATCCGTAACAGGCAGGATCAACCGCATCGTCTACGGCATGATGAACTCCACATCAGCACCGACGCAGACGCAGCGGGACGGCTACCAGATGGCGAAGAGTGAATTTGAGCCTGTTCTGGCGCAGTTAGAAACAATCGCATCACGCGACATAAAAGCGATTGAGAGAAAACTGGACGCCCTCGATGCTCCGTACACACCCGGCAGGCTGCCCAAACTGAAGAATTAGACAAAAAAAGATCACCTCCTCTTTTGTCCTCTCCCCATAAGGGAGAGGAGCCCTTAGTTGCAGAACTGCAGCAGTCTTGCACTGGATCGGCGAAAAGCATCATGGCTTCGACTGCCTAGACCCCCTCTCCCTTTTAGATAACAGAAGAGTTAGGAGATTCAGGCCAATCTTTGTGCTACATACCACCCCGTCTGTCCCTCGTGGACTCGCGGGAAGGGCAGGCAAGGAGCGCCCTCTTTGAGAGGGGTGTCCGAAACGAAGTTGAGGACGGGGTGTGTTTGGCCAGACCCGAGGGGATCAAGTTGAGTGGCAGTAGAAGGATCTTCGGCCTCTGCATATTATCCACGGAACAGTACCCATGCAACTCTGCGAAGAACCGACAGTTATCTTGGACAGATATGAGCACAAAAGTTCTCAAGAAAAATCTTGACACAAGTTAAAATTAAGTTGTAATCTAGGCGGGTCTTAAGGGATACGTGGGGGTTATATGTACGAAAACAGCTTAAATCCGAGGAACCCCCTAAAAGTTATAAACAGAAAAAAGGAGAGCAATTAGATGAAGAATCAACGCTCGGTTATCCTCTTTGCGTTGCTATTGATAGTGTCGTTTCCTATCGCTCTATCTGCACAGAGCGGAGCAGTGGCAGGACGGGTAGCAGACCAAGAAGGCAACCCGCTGGCTGGTGCTAACGTGATAATTATCGGTACAAACCTTGGTGCAGCCACTGATGCCAATGGTGAGTATGATATAGACAAAGCACCCGTTGGTGAGTTCAAAGTGTCCGCTCACTATATCGGTTTCGCCACCAGCTCTCAGCAGATAACAGTTCTTGCTGGGACTGTTTCCGAGGCGAACTTCGCCCTGAGGCGATCAGCCATTGACCTGGAAGAGATCGTGGTCACCGGTACGGGTATTGCCATTGAGAGATCGAAAGTTGGTAACACCGTCGGCGTCATCAACATGGCCGAACTGGAGCTGGCGCCGGTCAGCTCTCTTGATCAGATTCTTACAGGCAGAGAGCCTGGTGTTCTGGTGAACCTGAACGGCGGCCTGGCTGGTGAAGGTGCTGAGATTCGCATTCGCGGTACATCCAGTATTTCTCAGTCGAACCAACCTGCCATCTATGTGGACGGTGTCCGCATGGACAACTCTACAAATGCAGGCGGCTACAACTGGAACGGCGGAGTGCCAGGGCGGATGAGCGAAATCAATCCTGACGCCATTCAGAGAATTGAAATACTGAAGGGCGCTACGGCGTCGGCCCTCTATGGAAGTAAAGCTTCCAACGGGATCATTAATATTATTACGAAGCAGGGATCTATTGGCCGACCGAAGTTTTCGTTCAAAATGGGTCAGACAACGGGCAGCTATAACGAAAGCCGCTACAAGGAAAACACCGGTTTTGGCAGAAGCGAGACCTCGGCGGACAGGATGAAGCATATGTATGCAGCTGACGGCACAAATCCCGAAGGCGGCAGCTACTCCGGTAAACCGTGGGAAATTGTATCCATGCCCTTTTCCGGGATGCTGTACAATCAGGCGTCTGGCCAGACCATGTCGGCAAGCGTTTCCGGGGGAGCACCCGCAGCGACCTATTACGCCAATGTGCGCTATGACGCGTATGACGGTCCCTTTGACAACAATGCAACGCTGGGTGGTTTACCCGTGGGTGACGGCACCGATACTGACAACAAGTTTATGGCTAACGCCACACTCAATATCATAGCCACGGATAAACTCCGTTTCAGAATCGGCACAGCTTACACGGGCCGTAAACAGAGCACCATTCAGAACAATAACAACATCTACGGTATTACCTCTCTCATTCAGATGGGTAGGCCTGACTTTGCCACGTCACTCAGCTTTGGAGATGCTGTTGACAACTATACCGGTTCCTTTGCCTGGGCCACGGCGCGGGAAGTCACGAACCGTCAGCTCCACTCCGAGTCTGACAATACTCTGGTTACTATGAGCACGACGTACAAACCGGCTAGCAACCTCAATGTGAGAGGGACGTTCGGTATGAACATGACCAACGGCCGCGGTGAGAATTACATGCCGTATAACTGGAATGTGGATAATAAATCGAGTTACTACACGGCCGGCTATCTGGCCGTTGGGCGGCGGCAGCAGAAGGAGACGACTCTCGACGTAAAGGTTGACCATTCTCTACAGATGGGGAACCTGTCGTTTTCGACGCTGGCAGGATTCAACGCTAACCGCAAGGTTGTCAAGTTTATCGAAGGATGGGGCAATCAGTTCCCTGGCCCCGGCCTGTTGGTACTTGATGCGCTGAACGCACCAGCAGCCGGTTCATACTTTGAAGAGGTCATCGAGGCTGGCTACCTGTTTCAGGAGACCATGGGAGTTGGTGAATACCTTTTCGCCACGGTCAGTGCCCGCTTGGACGCCACAAGCACGTTTGGAGAGGAGTTTTCGACCGTTACTTATCCCCGTGCAGGACTGTCGTATAGACTCTCTGAACAGTTAGGCGCACTGGGCCCAGTGAGTACACTTCGCCTGAGAGGGTCCTGGGGTCAGTCCGGCAACCAGCCGGGAGCTTTCGACAAGTACACAAGCTATAATCCATCCTCTTCCGTTGAAGGACCGGGTCTGCGACCCGGTAACGTAGGTAACCCGGCGCTGGGACCGGAGATCACAAGCGAGACAGAGTTTGGATTTGACTACGGTCTCTTAAATGATCGGATCGGTGGTGAGTTTGTCTTCTTCAGCAAGAGGACCACTGATGGATTGGTGCCGCAATCCTTTCCTCCTTCTGGCGGTTTTAGCTCTACCCAGCTGGTCAATATTGGTGAATGGACGGCATCCGGGTGGGAGGCGTCGCTGGACGCGAACGTTACACGAACCAAGGCGGTGACCGTCGATGTGTTTGCCACCCTCTCCTACATGGAAGACGAGTTGGTAAGCCTGGGCGGCGCCCCGGAGCAGAAAGTGGGCGGTTCTTATCCCCGTTACCGCAACTTCCTGACAGAAGGGTTCCCCATTGCGGCACTCTTCGGCACCAAGCTGCAGGATTGTGAATATCCTATTGATTCCAACGGTGATGGCGAGTGTGATGATAAAGCGACACTGCTGGCGTTTTTTGATACGGGTGATCTCATGAACCTGCTCTCAGGGTGGAAGCCGGCCGTGGCTGTCCCGACGGACGCAGATGTAACAGCGAAGCGCGCCAAGACAGCTGGCGACCCGCTGGCGTGGTATCTCGGTAAACCGAGACCGGACTATACCGGCAGTTTCGGCATTAACATTACGCTCATGAACAATATTAGAATCAGTTCGCTTTTTGAGGCGCGCTGGGGCAACTATGGTTTGTCGAATTTGACGGATGCGTTCCGTAAGTCCAATCCGTACATCGGGCGCAACTTCTTTGGCTCCACGCAGACAGAGCGTGACTTCATGACGGGTGGCGTCAACAGTAATTACGAACCTCAGTATGATCCTGCGGCCCGCCTTGAAGCGGCAAAGACCTGGGTTACCACATACCAGTCTCTGTCGCCCTACAGCGGTCTAAATCTGATTGAAGATGGCGATTTCATCCGCTGGCGCGAGCTGAGCATTACCTACTCGCTGCCCAAGGAGATGGTGGCAAAGTTCGGCCTCAGCAATATGTCGTTCACTTTCGCCGGGCGTAATATTAAGATGTGGACTGATTACGCCGGTGTCGACCCCGAGCTAAATGCAGGCAGTGCGCAGGACGGTGGCCTTGACATGTTCCGTGAGAGTATTGACGCCTTTGGTGTACCCGTGCCGAGGCTCTACACGCTCTCCGCGAACTTCGGATTCTAGGATCAGGAAATGAAAATCGGAGGAATTGATATGTTAGTCAAAATCAAAAAACTCTCGGCACTGTTCATCGTGCCCGGCGCCCTGATCTTGAGTCTGGGTACTGTGGGATGTGACTTGGATGCAGAGAACCCCAACTCCCTTGTGGAGGACGACCTGACCAACCCTGCTGTGGCGGGAGCCCTTGCTAACGGCGCTCTCAACACACTCAGCCTCGGGACAGGATATGTACTGTGCCCCGTTTCGGTTGCCAGCGATGAGGCGACGTGGATTGGTTCCCGGGACGCATGGGGATCACTGGATAAAGGCCAGATTTCAGACGTCTATAATGAGTTTGTGGACTTTGTCTGGCCGTATATTACTGAGGGACGGTGGATGTGCGACCGGGCCGTAACTGGACTTGAAGCGTTTAAGAGTGACGGCATTCTGAGCAATGATATCCTACTGGCGAAGGCTTATCTCTATGCCGGCGCTGTCAGGTGTGTTATTGCTGACAGCTTCGAGGATTTTGTCTATTCGGACAAGACGGTTTCCGGTCAGCCCATAGGGACGGGCAACATGATGCAGGTTTATGATGAGGCTATGACGCTCTTTAAGTCCGGCCTCGCCATTGCTCAGTCAGAAGGTGATACGGACCTGGAAGCGGTCTTCCACGGCATGCTGGCTCGTGCAGCGTTCTCCAAGGAAGTACACAGCAATATCGGCAACGCCGGTGGAGTTGTCACCGCCAGCATGGCCGCGTCACACGCCCAAGATGCACTGGACATCTGGGATGCAACATCCACGTGGCAGCTGCAATACTCTTCATCCACCGTGTCGAATGAGTTCTCGTGGCAGATTAACGGGCGGTCTGAGCTTGAGTTCGGTTTCGACCCCGGCACGCAGGCGGGTGATGACCTTCCCGAAGACCTCATTGATACAGATCTGAGTGTTAATGTTGTGGATCTTCAGGGTAACGACATGGGTCCTGCCGATCCGCGTTTGGCAGCCATTGCACTGGACTTCTTTTCGAACCGCGGCGGAACGGACTATGCGCCCGTCACCATGGTTTCGGGAGCCGAAATGTACCTGATTCTTGCTGAGAATGCTTACGCCTCAGGCAATGACGATGATGCGCTGACGTATCTCAACATGAACAGGACAGGCATGACAGCTTACGACGGCAGCAACGCCTCAGTGGCTGATGCTATAGTGCATGAGCGCCGCGCAAACCTCTACGCGCAGGGGAAGCGTCTTCTGGATATGTACCGCTTTGGTGCAACATCGGTGCTGTGGGAATCTCAGTATGATGCACTCGGTTCTCCGGGTAGCCTGTTCCCTATCACCATTCAGGAGATCAGGGCGAACGAATTTGTGCTTCAGCCCGGATAAAGCAAAACCTTAAACTGTAGTTTGGAAGCGTGGGCTCCCTATTAGTGGGGCCCACGTTTTTTTTGTACTGTGACGGCAAAGGTCTGTAAATTATCACTCATGGGGAAGTTGCGCCAACAGACAGTTGCTCTCTATCTGGCGGGGACAGTTTTTCTCACCTTAGCTCCAACAGTTTCGCTGGCGGAAAAGGGTGCAGGGAAGCCTGTTGTGGCATTTATCGGTGCTGAGCTCGAGGGCATTCCTGAACCACACCACAAGAGACTGTTAGAGCGGCTTGATAATCTCTTCTCGGAACAGAAAGGGTATCTGTATATGGGGCCTGAGGCTGTGATCTCATCGGTTGATCATTCCATGGTGATGAAGGCCCTTGCCACAAGAGAGAAGGAACTGCTTCTTGCGTTGGCGGACACAATCGGCGCAGATTATCTTTTTATGGCAAAGCTAAAAAATCGCTCGGATGAGCCGGGCCGCGTCATGCTGGTAGGAGATGTGGCGCGCTTTGACTGTAGCAATGGACAGTTGTACAGGGTGGAAGTTCTCAAGTATGTAGAGAACGTGGGAGTGGAACTGGCCAGAATCAGACTTAATCTGGTTGATACCATCATGGAAGATACCAAAGCGTCAGCCAACACAATCTTGTGGGTCTTTGCAACTATTGCCTTTTTGGGCGCGCTGATGCTGTTGTTGCTGAAGACTGAAGTTAAGTTGGGCGGTGAGGGGACTGGCGGTGATGGTGGTACGGGCGATCCGACAATGATTCAGTGAGTGATGAGCTAAGAGTAGCAGGCGCGAGGTAAGCTATGAATGATAAGACCAGACAACCCGATAAACAGTCAGCCAGTGATCCGGGAACAAGACTCGGACGGCGGGACGTCTTAAAGGCTCTTGCGTCAATTCCGGCCATGGCCCTGTTTGTCTATGAACTGCTGAAAAAGAGAGCATTTGATGGATTGAGAAAGCTGAACATCCTCTCCGAGCTAGGGGCGCCCATGGAGGCGCCGGCTGTTGTACCTCCCAGGGCATCGGGAGAACTGATTCGGCTCGGTATCATAGGCTATGGCGGCAGAGGGGAACACCTTACGAGGGGCGCCGGCTTCGCACACTCTGACTGGACAGAGAGAAAAGCGGCGGACGCCAAGAAGAACAGGCTCGACAAGGCTTTTGAAACATTCATGAAGCAGCAGGATTTGAATGTTGTCATAAACGGCGTCTGCGACCTTTTTGATGTGCGTGCTGAAAGGGTCATGGCTGCCTCCAAAAATGATCTCAGGCCAGGCGCGGGCACACGGACACTTACAGAGGCAAGACGGTACAGACACTACACAGAGCTCCTTAACAGCAAGGATATTGATGCTGTCATTGTGGCTACTCCGGATCACTGGCATTCGCGCATAACGATAGATGCTCTGGAAGCTGGCAAGCACGTCTACTGTGAGAAATGTATGACACGGACTATCGAGGAAGCATTTGCGGTCCGCAAAGCAGTAAAGAGGACAGGAAACGTGTTTCAGCTGGGGCATCAGAACAGGCAGGTAGAAACATATGAGCAGGCGAGAAGAATTGTTGAGAGCGGGATACTGGGCCTTGTGACGCTTGTTGAGGTAACCACAAACCGCAATTCACCCGGCGGAGCATGGGTGTGGGGTATCCATCCGGACGGAAACCCAAAGACCATCGACTGGCAGACATTTCAGCAGCCGTCACCTAACAAGGTGCCGTTCAGCCTGGAGAGATTCTTCCGCTGGAGGTGCTGGTATGATTACGGCACGGGACTGTCGGGAGATCTGTTTTCCCACGAATTTGACGCTTTCAACCAGATAATGAACGTGGGCATTCCCAAGTATGCCGTTGCCAGCGGCGGTATTTACCGCTATAAGGACGGCCGCGACGTGCCGGATGTTTTTCAGGTGACATTCGAGTATCCCGACAAAAACCTGACATTGATCTACAGTTCGACGCTGGCGTCAGGGAGAAACCGGGGAAATCTATTTATGGGACACGATGCAACCATGCAACTCGGCAATGAGGGGTCAGCTTCCAGCAGTCCGTTGAGCGTGACGGCTGATCATCAGTCAACAAGGTTCAGGCAGAAAATCGATAGTGGCGAGATCAGTACTTCACTGCCGCTTTTCGCCTACAGTCCTGGATCGAGGCAAATTGACGGAATTACATCCGCCAGCGCAAAATATTTTGCCAGCAAAGGGCTTGTATATACGTATCGTGGCGGCAAAAGGGTTGACCCCACGCATCTTCATATAAAGGACTGGTTAGATGGAATCCGCCACGGCACAACACCCAGATGTAACATTGATGTAGGTTTTGAAGAGGCTATTGCGTGCCATATGGCCACCAAAGCTTTTCTGGAGGGCAGGCGGGTGGAGTGGGATTCAGTGAATGAAAAAGTGATTTAGCCTGAGTTACAGGACTTGAGTTAAGAATCCGAGGAGGAGAGTTGACTTAAGGACTAGGAAATCAGCACCATCGCTCTTAACTCGCTGAATCCTTCAAAAACGGCGTTACCTTGCCAGGGCCGTGAACGCCCTGCTTTCAGTATGGCGTTCTTTGATCTCCGCCTTAAAGGACGCGGCTATGTATGGAATAGTTCTCATGAATTTCGCCAGGAGGCCCAGGCCTATAATGATTATCCAGAGTTAATGGCGAGGGGGCAGTTTAACCATCTGGTGAGAGTGGCGGTCTTTTACTTTTCTGTCCCATCTCGGCCTAACCGAGTTCAGTCCGAACCCGCTCTAATAGTGTCTTCGTCGCCTTAATTCCGTCCATTTCACTGAACCCGTCCCCCTCGTATTCCACGCCTACATAGCTGCTGTAGCCGGCATCGAGGACAATATTCATCATCTGAACGTAGTCAGTGTGAATTTCATTGCCGTCTGAATCGAAGTCGTGGCTCTTGGCACTGACGGCTTTGGCATAGGGCATGAGTTCGGAGACCCCCTTATAGCGGTCGTATTCATCAAAACAGTCCCCTTCCCACAATCCGGGCCCTGACTTCTGAACACAAAAATTTCCAAAGTCAGGCAGCGTACCGCATCCTGGATGATCTACTTTCTTAATCACATTAGAGAGCCACTGTCCATTGCTGGAGAGACCACCGTGGTTCTCTACAATAACCTTGATGTTCTTCCGATCTCCAAATTCTGTCAGGCGGCGCAGCCCGTCCGCTGCTAGTTTCATCTGTTCCTCATAGGTTCCGTCGCTTCGGGCGTTGACCCTTATGGAGTGGCAGCCGAGAAACTTCGCCGCCGTCACCCATTTGTAGTGATTCTCGATGGCCTGTTTGCGGGCTGATTCATCTGGATCCCCGAGGTTTCCTTCAGAATCGCACATGATGAGCAAACTCTTGACGCCTTCGCCGTCAGCGCGGGAAACCATCTCTTTCAGGTAGTCTTTGTCTTGCGCCTTTTCAAAGAAGAAAGTATTTACATATTCCACCGCATCAATGCCAAATTCTCCTCTGGCGATCTTAGCGAAATCGAGATGATTGATCTCGCCGCTCCATAAAGCCCTATGAAGAGACCACTCAGCCAAGGATATTTTGAACAATGGTTCTTCTACCCGGCTCGATAATCTCGTGCCCGGTAATCCCATGACAGTCAAACCTCCGGCAAGTGTGACGGACTGTTTCAGGAATGCCCGCCTGTCTATTATTTCCATTTCTTTTCCTCCTCGATTCTCCCAGAATTTAGTTGATTTGTCCCGTGCTTAGAACACTCTTTATTTTCACCTCTTTCTGGTTTCTGATGTCATCCTGTGGCGAGTCGAAACGCGAAATTGTGCTTAACGGAAGAACTATGGGCACCACCTATCAGATAAAGTTATTATCACAGCAAGGCTTGAGAGCTGTGGGAGTTCTGAAAACGGAGATCGACTCCGTCCTTGCCCAGGTAAACAGGCAGATGTCCCTCTACCAGTACGGCAGCGAGATCAACGCCTTCAACCGCTCTTTATCCACAGAAGCGTTTGCGGTTTCTGAAGAATTCGCGTTTGTCCTTGGCAGGGCCCTCTACTGGTCAGCCGTGACAGACGGGGCCTTTGATGTGACTATATTCCCACTTCTTTTTCTCTGGGGATTCGGGCCGGGCCAGGAGACAGACCCTCTTACCGTGTTTCCGGACAAGACCACCGTTCAGAACAAATTGGTACATGTGGGGTACGGCAAGCTGAAGGTAGTGCAACAGACGCTGATTAAGAACGATCCCCATGTAAGGATTGATCTTAACGCCATCGCCAAAGGTTTTGGCGTAGACGCTGTTTACGACTATCTTCAGTCTCAGGACGTTGCTCATATGATGGTGGAAATTGGCGGCGAAGTGCGCGTTAGAGGGAAGAATCAGAACGGCCATTCCTGGACCATTGCTATCGAGTGCCCCCATCTGTCCGCTGATTCGGAGAGGACTTTTGATTGGATCTGTGAATTGAAAGGAGGTGCTGTGGCAACGTCAGGGGATTACAGGAATTTCTTTGAAGTGGACGGCGAGGTTTTCTCACACGAGATCGACCCAACAAGTGGCTATCCTGCCAAAACTAAAGTGGCCTCCGCCACCGTCACTGCTCCTAATTGTACTGATGCTGACGCGCTGGCCACTGCCCTCATGGTGATGGATGTTAACGAAGGGATGAAGCTCGTAGAATCACTTCCGGAGGTGGAGGCGTTCCTGCTGGTGAGGGAGTCCGCCAGTCAGTTTACATCCCGCCGCAGCTCCGGCATGACCATTAGGGCCGTTGGAAAGGACTCAGATAGGTAGCGCTATTCCAGCGCTTTCACGTAGATATTCCGGAAGGAAACGGTGGTGTCCCAGTCGTGGTTCTGGAGACCGATGTAACCTTCGCCGGCGAAGTCCCTGATTTTCCCTCGCGGTTCAGCTTCCCAGTCCACGACCTTTTCGCCGTTCAGTTCCACTTGAATCCGCTTGCCTTGAAAGATGATCTTGTAGTGGTTCCATTCCCCGCCGGGCTTTGACGCGTTTTTGCTGGCCGGTTCCGCATCGTAAACGGCAGCGGTCCTGTGGAGGGCTTCCTCTGCCGCATCATTGATCTGCACCTCAAACGAGTGATAGATGTATTCATTGCTTGATGGCATCTCGGGAACCCGCAGGAAAATGCCCGAATTGGCCTCAGGATGGGAACTCCTGAAATCGAGCTCCAAGATGAAAGCCCCGTACTTTCTTGCACTATACCAGAACAGGCCCATGCCTCCGTGGGAGGTGATGATGCCTGTCTCCCTATCTAGATCGAAGTAGCCGGGCCCGTAGTGATTCCATCCATGTTTGGAATAGACACCTTCGTGCTCCGAGAGTATTCGCTCAAATCCTTCCTTTTCAGGCGCAGATGCACACGAAGTCATGAACAACAGAACGATAAGTGATAGCCAACGCAGCATAGTCAGAGTACTCCTTTATGATTCTTTCGGATTCCATTCCCCCTTCGCCACCGCTGGGATGAACGTCTCAAGGCTTGGAGGCGGGAATAGGATGGTCTTGTCTTGTTCGGCGCTCATGTAGGCGGTCATGAGGAGTTCCGTTACGTTCAAGCCGTCGCTGAAGTTTTCTTCCGGTCTCTTTCCCGCCAGAAACGACTGCACCATGTGACGATTCTCAGCCGTATAGCCATAGGCCTCCGTCTCGTTGCTCACCACAGGCATTTCGCCCGACTCAGCGTTCTGTTTCTCCACCAGATCCTCGCTCTGAGACCCCGTCACATTGCGGCTGAAGAAGACGCGAAGATCAGAATCGAGTGTATTGACAAACATGGAATACTCCGGGCCGAACAGTTCCAGACTGAGCCTCAGTCCCGCTCCTACAAAGCACCACGATGTGGTGGTCTCCACAACAATCTTTTCATCATCTTGATTGACATATTCGATGAGTGATCTGGCAAAGTCTTCTGAAGGTTTCTTGGTGTAGTCCGTCTTGCCGCCGCTGTTGTCTGAAAGGATTTTCGCATACTTGGGCCGCTGCCATTTCAGGCAGGCGGCGTAAGCGTTCACGCTGACCGGGGTCAGCACATCCCGTCTAGCGCCGGGGGGCGTCAGCATGAATCGGGCCTCTTCTACCGAGTGACACATCATATCATTCAGCACGCCGCCGCCCTGCAGTTCCCCCTCCCAGAACCACGGCATGTGCGGCCCGCTGTGCTCTTCCGCGGCGCGGGCGAGGTAGGGCGGTCCGGTGAGGGCAGCGCCCCGGGCCCAGACGATCTCTTTGCCGCGCGTCACCGATGGTGCAAAAATCTGATTCTCTAAATAGCCGTCCAGAAGATTGGAACTCTGAGCCAATTCCAGCATCTTGCGGGCCTCTGCCACATTACGTCCGAGCGGTTTTTCACAGGTAACACCAATCAGTTCACCTTTACCTGTTTCAATGGCATGTACGATCTCCTCCATCACTTCAATACGGGTAAAGTTGGGGGCACAAATCCACAATGCATGAATATTGTTATCGGCAACCATATCGGTAATTGAATCATAGGCTTTGGCATCTCCGACACCAATTTCTCTGGCAAGTATTGCTGCTTCTTCCGCTGTATCACGCGACTTTGAAACGACTCCTAGTACATCTGCATCTCTAACACCTATCAAGGACTTAATATGAAATCTGGCGATAAATCCACCACCGATAAAACCTATGCCTAATCGTTTTTCCCCCATTAGATGTTATACCGATTGCAACTCTGCTGCAGTTGCTTTATGATCATCCTTAAAAAACAAAAGAAAGACAAAAGCCATTACGGTACATAGCATCGCTGGTATTAAAAAGAATTTCCACCAGATTGTTGAACCATCTGCTAGTTTGAAAGTATCCCATATATACCCAGTAAATAATGTCCCTAAGTAATTACCGACACCTAAGGTGAAGAAGGTAAGCATAGCTTGGGCCGAAGCACGCATATCATCACTGGCCTTCATATTTACATAAATCTGAGACGTAACGAAGAAAAAGGCGTAACCAAAACCATGTAGTGTAAGTGATCCAATAATAACGGATAAATTAGGTACCATAAACAAAAAGTATCTGATTGGCCAAGCCAAAATTCCAATCACCATTGTAAGCCTAACACCCAATTTCTGTATGGATACATGTAATAAGAAAAGCAACACCACAACTTCCGCGATCTGTGCAACTGTTTTTATAGCCGTTAGCCAAGCTTCTTCTGCGCCCATATCTAACAGAAATGGGGCTGTAGGTATATAATAAAATTGCAGTTCTGTTGTTACGGCAAATGAAGCCATCATAAAGATCAAAAAATTCCTATCTTTAAGCAACGAGAGCGCTTCAAGAAATGCAAGTGGATTATTTTGGCTGGCTACTGGCGGTGTTTTAGGTAAGGTGAAGCAAAACATGCCCATAATAATTGATGTAACTGCAGCAAACATTAATAAGTCGCTTCCGCCAGTCCAATTTTCGGTGTGCCATTGACTGCGCATGAAAGTGACCACCCAGCCGACAGAAATCCACCCAATCGTGCCCCACATACGTATCTTGCCAAACTCTACTTCAGCATTCTCAAGATTCCGAAAACAAATAGAGTTTGTCAGCGCAAGGGTGGGGGCATAAAAAAGGCAATAAATAAACATCCAGGTCCACATTGGAACAAATTCTTGCTGGACAGCAGTAAAATAAAGAAGAACCCCACCCAAGAGGTGGGCGACTCCCAAGAATAATTGTGTCGGCAGTAATCGATCAGCGATCTGACCACCAATGAAAGGTGCAATTATACAGCCCAGCCACAAACAACCATATATAGCCGCGATCTCGCTACCGGCAAACCCCAGCTTATCTAAATGTGCGCCAAGGGCAGTAGTCCATGATCCCCAAATGGCATACTGCAAAAACATCATGATACCAAAACGTGTTTTTCTATCACCCATTTTGATATACCCGCCTATTATTTAATGTGTAGTACTAAATAATTTACTCTAAACGATTTTCCTTTTGACTGGGTCCCATTCCACTCTACGGCCCTCCAAATACGATTGGGTAGCCATGTGGCAGGCTACAGCTTCCTCGAATCCTTCTTCAATATTACATTTTGGCTCTCCGCCGTATCGAATGCAATCCAGCCAGTCTTTCACATGAAGATGGGTGGGATCGACCCGTTTCCCTCCGCGATAGGTATAGACGAGACCTTTCTGTGCAAAGTATTTTGCTGTGGCTGAAGTAATGCCGTCGATATCCTTTGACCCCGGCGAATAGCTGAACAGCGGCAGAGCGGTGTTGATGATACCTTCCTCGATCTTACTCTTGTAGCGTGTGGATTGAGGATCGGGCGTAACGGTAAGACCACCGCCCACTTCCATGGTAGCGTCATGTCCCATGAACACCTTGCCGCGGTGACGGCTGTTTGCCAGAGAGGCGCTGTAAACAAGCGTCAGCCCCCTATCGGGATACTCGAAGATGGCCTGAAATGTATCTGGCACGTCCCTGTCTTCCTTGATTAAGTCAGGGAATCTCTCTTTGGTGTAGTAATAGATGCCGCCCGAGGCGGAGGCACTTTTTGGAATGCCAAGATCCATGATTTGATTTACGGCGTCAAAGTCGTGAGATAGAAGATCGCCTGAGAGTCCTGTTCCATAGTCGTACCAGCAACGCCAGCGAAAATACCGCTCCAAGTTGAAGGGGTGCCTGTTAGGGGCCGGCCCCTGCCACATGTCCCAATCAAGACTTTTCGGTGTGGCATACTGTTCCTTAGACGCATAGGTCTGCCACACATCTTCGATGGAGTTCCACTGTATGGGATAGACCCAGGCTCCGCCGGGGCTGTTGCGGTTGGTGGTAACTTCAACCAGAGTCACCTGTCCCAGGATATCATTTTCGATCATTTCGCGCGCTTTTTCATGGCTGGATGAAGCCCTGCTGTGATGTCCCAGTTGAAACTTTAAATCACTTTTCTTTACCGCATCATAAACATCAATAGCCTCGCTCATTGTACGAGTCATGCATTTCTCGCAATAGATATGTTTGCCGGCTCGCACAGCATCAAGGGTTATTTTTGCGTGCCAGTGGTCCGGTGTGGCGATTATTACAGCGTCAATGTCATCACTGGCAAGGAGATCCTGATAGTTACGGTACCCTTTGGCAGGCTCGGACTGGACCACTCCCCCCGGTCTTACGTCATTAGTCGATGTGGCAATTCCCTGCTCTCTTCTGGTATCAAAAACATCGCACACACCGGCCAGCTCAAGGTTTAGGTCTTCCTGACTCAGGTAGGTTTCCAGCCGCTTATCGAGTCTGTTCGCGTTAACTGCCTCTCTGGCTTTCGCCACCCACTCGGGACTGGCAAATCCTGCCCCCTTTGCAACTGCGGCACCTCGCCAGCCGTAGCCGATGACCCCTAAGCGTATCAGTTCGTTTTTCTTTCGTGATTTCAGGACAGCGGGAGCTTTCTTGCTCTGGCCCAGTTCAGACATAACCTGAAGCCTTCTCATACTGTCCAGAGCGCTCTTCTTTATGTAGTTGTAAAGAAAGAGGGCTAAAGCTGGTATGGTAGCTAAGCCTTTTATAATGTCTCTTCGACTGAAGCTTGGTTCATCTTGGGAATCAGGACTAACGGTATTTAATTTTCGCTCGGATGGATCTGTCATGATTTAATCCCCTCTAATTTGCTAACGGCGTAATCTTTGAAGAAATCTGTCCAATCCTGTAATATGCCCTGTTGGAAATTTGGCCAGAACAAACAGTGCACATGCCTCCACCAGATTTTTGTCAATTAACAGATAACTTCCTTCAGTAGGTTTGGAGTATTCCAATCCTACCAAGGGCGGATGAAAAAGATAATAGAGAAGAAGAAGAAGCGCTCCGGCGAGGCTGCCCCAGCGTGAAAACAGTCCGCACATCAAGCTTAGCCCGATGGCGGTAAGTCCCCACATATTGAGGTGATCCACAATGTTCAGTGTGCTGGGATTGGAGACGAGTGAGTTGGCGATACCGGAAAGGGCCCATTTGGTATCTAACAGAAAGGCCGCTGAAGACCAGTGCGGATTGGAAAGCTTGGCTACACCCTCATACAGAAAGTGCCACCCGATAAGGACCCGGAGCAATGACAATCCGATTAGTTGACTGTTGCTATATTCTGAGGAGAGCGGTTCTGACTTGCTGCTCATAATAAGCCCCTGTTTTATGACGTAAGAGATCGAAGGAAAACTGAATGAGAGTGTAGTTAAGATTATCAATAAATGCAAACAACAAAAGTATTTGAGCCAACACATTTTGGACACTATTTCATCCATAAAGCACGGACTAAAGTGTAATTTGTCTGGCGCATTAATATTGCACTCACACAACGGATAAGGATCAAATGAAGCATCGAATCGTATTAATTGGCGCAGGAAGCGCAACATTCGGTCTCAGCACTAATGGTGATATCCTGAAGAATAACGCCTTGGAAGGGAGCACCATCGTTCTGCACGATATAGATGCCAAAGCGTTGAGTTGTGTGGCGGAAATCTCGCAGCAGTATGTATAAGAAAAAAGTCTCCCCTATAAGGTAAAATCTACTCTATCAAGAGAAGAGGCGCTTCAAGGCGCAGACTTTGTAATTATCTCCATTGAAGCGGGTGATAGGTTTGCCCTCTGGGAACAGGACTGGAAGATCCTCCTGGAATACGGTTTCAAGCAGATCTATGGTGAAAACTGCGGGCCCGGTGGGATCTTTCACGCGTTGCGCATAATTCTGCCCATTCTGGAGATCTGTGAGGATATCCAGGCCCCCGCTGCCCGCAAGCTTTTGTATTCAACTTCAGTAACCCCATGACCAAGATCTGTCACACAGTACCGTGAGTCAGGGAAGGACGCGTATCCAGAGATCCTTGAGAAGGCTCCTGACTACTTTCCCACGGCAGAGGCTTCCATGGGCGTCGTGGAGGAGAGGTCCCTATTCCTGGAAATCGTGAGCTTGTACAGGGTGCTGCCGATAACGACAGACAGCCATTTTGGAGAATACATCGGCTGGGCGTGGGATGTGGCCGATCATGACGGGACCAAGGAGTTCTATAGCAGATACAGGAAGTACATGCTTTTCAACAAAGGTCTCCCTGCTGAACGTCTTCAGCGGGGAACGGAAGAAGAGGAATTCTGGCGCGTGGTTCACATTATAGCTGGGATTGTTGCTGATTCAGGGCATGAAGAATTAGCGGTGAACATCCCAAATGACGACTTTATTGAGGCCCTGCCGCGGAATCAGATCGTTGAAGTGCCGGCGGTGATAGACCGGAACGGCACTAAGGGCATCAGGCTCGATTCTTACCCGAGGGTATTTTCAGGTCTGCTCCAGAGCGAGGAGCCCCTCCATGACCGGCTTACCGAAACAATCCTCACAAGATCGAAAGAGGCGGTTTTGCAGACACTGCTGTTGGACCCGGTGGTGGACAGGGTTCAGCTGGCAGAAGACCTGCTAAACAGGGTGCTCGATTTACAGACGCCGTATCTTGATTGTCTGCAATAATTTTTTGGGCGAACACAATCCACATTGTCCCGTCGCGCAGTCCGGACTTCTCGGCGCCGCCCATCAATTCCGGTACCAGACCATTCTTCTTATCCAGCAATCCAAGTTAAAAACAGATATATCCCAACTGTTACACCCATAATGGCGAATGAAGCATTTTTCGCCTGGGCCCATGGAGTCATATCCACCGGGGCAGGATCCCGTTGGTCGCTTATGGCAATTTCTTCCGAAGATTTTGGCTGAACATAACCAATGATTAGCATTACCATTACAGAACCCATAAAACTGATGAAATAACCATGAAGCCAATGTAAATCACCATTGCCATTGGCAAAAAATTCAGGCACATCCTTGATATTCACAAACGTAAACAATGCATAGGATGCCATTCCCACCACCATCCCAACTTTGGCGGCAATGGCGGGGACATGTTTCGTCGTAATGCCTAACAGAAAAATACCAATGATCGGCACGCTGTAAAGTCCATTCACTTTTTGGAGATATTCAAAAATGGACTGCATTTGATCTAAAAGCGGTGCAATCAATATGGATGCAATGGCTAATCCAATACCGAATATTTTTCCTATAGATACAATTTGTACGCCACTCGCTTTTTTGTTGATATATCCTTTATAAAACTGAAGAGAAAAAAGCGTCGATGCGCTATTCAGAGCAGAATTGAATGAACTCAGAATAGATCCCATTAATACCGCAGCAAATAAGCCTAATGACCAATCGGGTAATACATGACGTACGATGGCGCCATACACCTGATCCTGTTTACCAATGGTAAGATCAGTCATGTGTAATGCGATAATCCCGGGGAGACATAACATTAACGGCCCCACCAGTTTCATGGCCGACGCAAACAGAACACCTTTCTGCCCCTCGGCTAAACTTTTGGCTGCCATGGCTCGTTGAACAATCACCTGATTTGTGGACCAATAAAATACTTGAATAAACATCATACCCGTTAATAGTGTTGGCCAAGGAACAGATACCACATTACCATCACCATTTTTTTGGGCTAAGACTGATAAATATTCCGGATTTGAATTTCCTAAACTGGATACACCGGCAAAAAAGGAACCATCTCCTAAAGCGAATAATGCTAATGTGGGGATCGCTAATCCGCCGATTAATAATCCAACACCGTTAATTGTGTCACTGACGGCTACAGATTTTAATCCGCCAAAAATGGCATATCCACTTCCCAAAATACCGATCGTTGCCACAGCAAACCATAAGGGTAAATCAAGATTAAACATACCGATTAAAGCTAACGATCCTGTATACAGAACTACGGGGAGAAGAACGGTTACATATCCAAATAAGAATAAACCGGAAACCATAGATCTAGTGGTTTTATCAAATCGTTTTTCGAGAAATGCCGGTGTTGTTGTAAATCCGCTGGCCAAATATCTTGGCAAGAAAACCAATGCGGTTGCAATCATGGCAAGTGCGGCCAATGCTTCCCACGCGATACCCACCAACGCTTTATCGGCAAACACAGCACCATTGAGACCCACCAATTGCTCAGTTGATAAATTGGTGAGCAGGAGCGAACCGGCTACCACCGGCCAAGCCAAGGCACGGCCGCCTGTAAAATATTCTTCTGTGGCATTGGCGGATTTTTTCATTCGGCGGACAATCTGATATGTGAAATAGGCAACGGCACCTGTGGCTAATACAAATGATATAATGGAAATTGTATTCATTTAAGCTTCCCCTAGTTTTGATAATTCATATATTCCCGGTTTGCTGGGGACGGACATATTGAAATGATTGATCCCACAAGAATTCGGACTAACACCCGATTGCTGCCGAGGTTTGAAGCGAACAGGTTTGCTCCCACGGCCTGCCAGGAAGTAGTCGGTGTTTTCGTTCTTCTCGCACCATGCCGCCCAGTAACGGATGTCGATAATAATAAGAAAGTAAGCAGAGGTGATGAGGATATCAGCCAGCGCTAGTGAAGCCATGAAGATTCTGCCACTTTAAGTGATGCTGTCAATCGGATCTCGAATGAACGCAGAGTGTTATGATTTTGAGGATCAAATACCCCCTGTATACCTATCAGCCCAGTTATTCTCGCCACAAAATGGCCATCGGACAGATAGCCAGTGGTTAGAAAGATTAAAGGTGGAACATTGAATTAACACCTGTTAAGAGAGTCTCAAACTTAGAATTCCGGTTTCATTTGGAAGAGGAACCGCTTGAACGGTTCAGCCGTGACTTTTCTGCTGTTGTATGTCCGGAGGTAGGACTGGTGCTCTTCATCTTTCGGATACGTTTCTTCCGCCCCATACGGATAGGAAGACATGCTGTGAAAGGGCAGCAACTCCACCGTCTGCCCCCGGGCGGTATTGAGGTCGCCGTCCTTCAGCCAGCCGTTGTTGTAGAAAAGAAAGTCCCTGCTCCACCCAGAAGGCAATTCGGGGACTTGGGCAGAATCGAATTCGAATGTTACTTCATCGCCGGCATTCATAATTATGTATCTGTTGTCTGGCTCCAGCAAGAGGGGAAGCACATCTCCGTACCGCGTGTAGAGACCGGTGAGATCGCGCCATTTGGTTTCTGTGGAGACGGTCTGATAGTCCGGAATGCTGGGACTGTACGGCGTCTGCCAAGTCAGCTCTGAAAATCCCCGGTAGTGAAGATCTGCGATTACTGGTTCGAGGCTTACCTTGCGCGACGAACCGCTGGACACGTCCGTGGAATAAAAGATATGATCCCAGTAGATCTGCATATTCGTTCGGATACGGACGCGGTAGTCCCGCCCAAGCGGGAGAAACTTGTTCGTCAATTCCACCACCAACGTTTTGTTTTTTCCTTTGGGGAAGCTAATGTTCTCAATCACTGTTTTCCAGCTTCCATCATCATCAATCACCTGCAGATAGGGAAAAATGGAGCCGCCGCCCGCTGATTGCGCCATGTTCACATTGATGCTGGCATCGGTGGGAAAGAGCCATCCATACAGAAAAAGAAAGATGCTGTCGGCGCCGGAGAGATCTCCCAGGTCGAGAATGAGGTCGTGAGGCTCCATCACCCCCTGATACATGGCGGGGGTAAGATTAGAGACGTACTCTCCATCGGCGTGTGCGATCTTTTTTAAGACGTCATTTCCACGATCATCCCGGGCTGAGACAGGTTGTCGCTTATTTGTGACGGTATAGATGCGAAATGGAGGAAATGGAGGCGGCGTGAATGTTCCGTCAACAAAGATTTCCACACTGTCCGGATGGTCAACCACGAGCAGTTTAACTTGGTCGAGGTACGGAGTCTCCCACAGTTCAGAAGTGAATTGCAGTGAATACTTTCCATCCTTCGGCCTTAGCGTATTCTTGGGAATCTTGAAATATTCGCTGGCGGAATTGGGAAAAGCGTACAGCGGCTCTCCCGCCACGATTCCCAGGGGCATGCCGAGAGCACTGGCCCACAGCACATCGGTGGCAAACTCGTACTCATTTCCATTCCACACATAAAGCCACGGGCACGACCCTTTCAGGATCTGCGTCTCCACGATGGTTTGATTCCTTTCGGGGTTGAACCGGTTTTGAGGCACGCCGTTGCTCCAGACGACCCGAACCACATCCGCGCCGTCCCGGTTGCCGAGACCGAAGTGGGCGATGGGCTCACTCATCACCTTCATCTGGTATAGATCGCCCGCCTTCACTTCTACTTTGGCGCCAATGCCGAAGTAATTATTCTTTGTGCTGCCGGTGCGGAGCCCGGCCAACCGTACAATTAGGAAATTGTTCACATTGCCGCCGTCATTGCGAAGTGAGTGAACACCTCCTTGGATATCCACTAGAA
>DCAL01000051.1:45077-45640 GCA_002311975.1 Fidelibacterota bacterium UBA1134
AGATCACCGTCATTATCGTAATCGGCTACTTCGACCTGACTGGTAGCGCTTAGATCTTCAGGAAGGAGCGAAGTTGCATTGAGGTATATTCCACTACCATTATTATAAAACAGATGCAGCCCGGAATGTGCCTTCGTTTCATCTTGAGATTCACCCGCCACAAGCAGATCGAGGAAGCCGTCGTTGTCGGCATCAAAGAAAACGGCATCCAAGCCGGCAAAACCTTTGATGCTCTCGAAAGCACCTTCCGAGCGGGCGTCCCGTTCAAACGTCCCATCGCCCCGGTTACGTAACAGTGAATGCTGCCCGCCAATGAGGGCGGTGACGAACAGATCGATATATCCGTCGTTGTCATAGTCACCTGTCGCCACAGCGCTGGAGCCGCCGTCCGTTATCAGGTTAGTATGCCTAGTAATATCTCGGAAATAGCTCTGACGCAGATTATCAAAATAGCGATTAGTGCCGTTCTGGTTTACGATGAAAAGATCTATATCGCCGTCATCATCGAAGTCGCCGAAAGTAGCATCTCTGCTGATGAACTCTTCTCCGATGAGTCCCGCCTC
>DCAL01000051.1:45661-46469 GCA_002311975.1 Fidelibacterota bacterium UBA1134
TCCGCGATTTCGGAAAATGTTCCGTCCAGATTATTTCGATATAACCGATTCCGTGTACCGGTAGTGATAAAGAGGTCCAGATCGCCCTCGAGATCGAGGTCTGCGAATAGAGCCGTACGCCCTTCAGAAGTAGTCTCAATTCCGGTGGAGGCAGTGATATCCTGAAAAGTGCCCTCTCCGGAATTGTGGTATAGCCGGTTAGCCTCGCTGTTGATTATAAACAGATCGAGGAAGCCGTCGTTATCATAATCAGCGAAGAGCGCAAAGAAATCTCTGCCCGGGTGGGAGATGCCCACCTCAGCAGTAATGTCTAAAAAGGTGCCGTTCTCATTGGTAAGCATGTATTGCCGGCTGACCTTCTCTCCGGATAGCCAGCGGGAGACAAAGAGATCCTGGTCCCCATCGCCATCGTGGTCACCCTCTGCCAGTATGGTGAGCGGAGTGTCATCGTCCGGCGCTGTAACACTTGCGGCTGAGACCATACTTAGTCCGCTTGCGTCTGTCACGTCCGTGAAGGTGAGAGCATCTGGAATTTCCGTCTGTCTGTTTCTCGGTAGCGATACGAACTGACTGAAACGATAAATAGGCGCGCCGGCAATGGGCCCGCCCGTTCCCCTCAACTCGGTGAGAGAGGCCTGATAGAAGGAAGTGGGCTTCATCAGATTGTGAAACATGAGGGCGGGAGTGAAGGCCTGTTCTGTATCGCCATTGCGCATCAGTTCAAGAGCTTTGCGGAATATTTCACCAGAGCCTTGCGGCAGCTTCGGAAGTATCTGGCGAATTGTTTCCATCTGCTGCACTGCGTCAC
>DCAL01000051.1:46502-46949 GCA_002311975.1 Fidelibacterota bacterium UBA1134
GGCCTTTCCGCTCTGCAGATGCAATTTAATGAGCCGCAGGCGGGCTGCTACATTGGCCGGCAGGGCGATTACCACTTGAGCTAGGCAGTCTGTTGCTCTCTCTTGAGCTTTGGGATTCTGCGTCTTGTCGTAGTATAAGGCCAGCTGATACAGCGTCCTTACATGGCTGGGATGTTTCTTGAGGGCTGTCTCAAGCGTACTGACAGCTTGGGGCTCTCTATCGGTTAACTCGTATACTTTCGCCAGCAGAAGGCTGATATCGGGATCATCTGGCACCAATTTTAACGCCTCCTGCAAACGTTCTTCGGCTTGCCCCAGTTCTCCCGCCATGCGCAGATAGGTGAGACCGAGGTTGGCGTAGCCGAGAGGCTCGTCAGGAGCAATCTCCACCAGCTTCTGAAATTCATGGGCCGCATCCCGGTGCTGACCTTCTTCCAGATAAGCCAG
>DCAL01000051.1:47116-47301 GCA_002311975.1 Fidelibacterota bacterium UBA1134
GAACTGTTACTCATATTGCAGTCCAAAGCCGAACGAAAAGAGTGGTTCCTCTGAATCATACGGGACATCTTCCAGTTGATTCTCTACAGCATTGAGAGAAGAGGGCAGTTCAAATGGAAGCTTTCCCCGTGGCACTGATTTACCAAATATTACATCCATAAACACATCATCGTCCATTCCAAAAT
>DCAL01000021.1:0-226 GCA_002311975.1 Fidelibacterota bacterium UBA1134
AAGTTCTTTTTCAGATCATCCCATACTGGTGACATATTTTTGCTCCTCTATTTTAATGTTACAATTTGATATCGCATCTTCGGATTGTCAAGGGTCACTTCGGACTTTTTTTGATGAACCAGTTCGCTAGATAAAACAGTACGATGCCTGTAGCCAGCGCCTGGACCTCAAGAGCCAGATTACTGTCGCGGATTCCGTAATAGAGTCCTGACAGTACAGCAAGCAT
>DCAL01000021.1:455-1000 GCA_002311975.1 Fidelibacterota bacterium UBA1134
ATCACCTGTCCCATGAAAAAACCGAACAGACTTTTCTTCCCTTCTCGGTAGCGGGAGACTTCAGCGGGTGAATCCGCCAGCACCTCATCGATGGCCGCCTGAAGCTCGCTCTCTGCGGAGACCAACGCAAGTCCTGACGATTCGATGATCTGCCGCGGGGTCTCACTCCTGTCCAGCATTGTGCGGAAGATCAATTTGGCGGAATTGACGTTCACGACCCCTTCGTCGACCGCCTTCAGAAGTTGGGCGAACCTGTCGGGACGGAGAGGAAACGCTGCCACATCGAGAGATCGATCCTTCAGATTGCGGCGCATCTCACCGAGGATCCACTTCGATGTGGCAGCGGCCTCACTCCCGAGGGCAACCGTCTCTTCGAAGTAGTCGGCCAGACGAGGATCGGAGGCGAGGATCAGCACATCATCCAGCCGCAAGCCGTACTCCGAAACAAATCGTGCCTCCTTTTCGTGCGGCAATTCCACCAACGCCTCCTGCGCGCGCCTCATATCTTCATCCGTCACTTCCATGGGGACAAGATCAGGATCGGG
>DCAL01000021.1:1145-1430 GCA_002311975.1 Fidelibacterota bacterium UBA1134
ATCTCATAATCGAGACCCCGCTCCACACTGCGGAAGGAATTCATATTCTTCATTTCAGTCTTTACGCCCAGTTTTGTTTCTCCCCGTTTCCTGAGAGATACATTGGCGTCGCAGCGCAGATTCCCCTGTTCCATATTGCAGTTGCATATAGAGAGATACTCAAGGGTCAGCCTTAGTCTTGCGAAATACTCTTTCGCCTCTTCCGCCGACTGAATCTCCGGCTCGCTGACGATTTCCACCAGCGGCACGCCGCTGCGGTTGAGATCGATGCGGGTGCCCTCGCCG
>DCAL01000021.1:1542-2359 GCA_002311975.1 Fidelibacterota bacterium UBA1134
GGATAGAAGTAGTTCTTGCGCGCGAAGCGGGAAAAGCGGGTTATCTCAGAACCGAGGGCCACACCCAGCTTCAGGGCGTATTGGATAGCCTTTTCGTTGGCTACCGGCAGGGCGCCCGGCAGACCGAGACAGACGGGGCAGGTATGGCTATTGGGCGGATCACCATAGATATTCTTACAGCCGCAGAACATCTTCGTCTCAGTGGAGAGTTGGGCGTGGACTTCCAGTCCGATGACAGGTTCCCACTTGTGGAGGATTGTGTCGAGATCGTTCACAGGGTGGGCGAATTTAGCAAGGCGATGGGAGGAATGGAATTCCATATCTTTGCAAAAACGAAAAACCTCATCCGGCATTTCTGCCGGATGAGGTCCGTTGTCGAAAGGTTACCCTGAAGTTTACGAAACTCTGGTAACGTTGGCGGCTTGATCGCCTTTGGGACCTTCCACCACTTCAAATTCAACCTTATCGCCTTCCTCGAGGGTTTTGAACCCGTTTCCACTGATAGATGAGAAATGAACGAAAACATCCTTATCTCCAGTATCTGAGGTGATAAAGCCAAACCCTTTCTTTTCATTGAACCATTTTACTGTTCCTTGTTGCATTGCGTGTACCTTTCTTTCTTTACTTATGGATTAATTGTTTTCGAACTCTTTCACAGAAATGAAAAAACGAGGCTCAATAAAACCACGCTTTACTGAATCATTTACAAGATTCGAAGAACAACTCTTTTCAACGGGCGATTTTATAACATTCGATTAAGGAATGCAACAATTTAAATGTTTTCTAATTGAGCGAAATATAAGTGTGTGAAAAAGCG
>DCAL01000021.1:2414-6810 GCA_002311975.1 Fidelibacterota bacterium UBA1134
TAAGCGGCACTCAGTATATCTCAAAGTCGCCCCTGTTGCCGTTTTCCATTCCCTGGCGGTTGCGACTGAAACGGCTCCGGTCTTCCATTTTTCCGAAGCGGTACTCCAGTGAAAGAGTCACTGTCTGGCTGAAGAAATCACGGTTGCTTATCTGTTCCCAGTTTTCACCCCGAGTTTCGAAATGGAATCCTGTCAGGTTAAATGGGTCTCCCATACGAACTGAAACATTCAGTTTTTCATCAAGGAACTTCTTTTTCAACGACACGGCGGAGAAAGACATGGAGCCCATCTTACCGATGGGAATCTCCTGCGCGGGGCGGTAGAACATGAAGAACATCATTTCCGTCGTCTGGTTCATGTTCCAAGTTGTGTTAATCCTGTACCGCTGACCCTTAATCGTGCTGTTGTAATCTTCCCCGAAAATGTCTGTATTGATTTCATCCCAGTAAACGCTGCCGCTGAACATCAATCTGAACTTTTTGCCAAGGGAGCCGATGATGCTGTATTCCAAGCCCTTTGATATCTGTTCACTGATATTCGCATAAGTGGCGATGGAGGTGCCGTCTTCCGTCATTATCTTGTGGCGCTGTATCTTGTCGGTCATGTGCCTGTAGTAAGGACTGAAGTTGAGGGATAGACCACGGGAGAAGCGGCCGAAGTTGATCTCGTAGGAGTCCACATACTCAGGCTTCAGGAAGGGGTTTCCCGTCCGAACGTTCAGGAGATCCTGTCGCGTCTTGAACGGGTTCAGCTGCCGGGAGCGGGGCCGGTTCACCCGTCGTGAATAACTGGCCTGCACCTGAACGAGCTGGGGAGCCCCCGCCGAGATAGACAGGCTCGGATAGAAACTGCTGTAAGGATTCTTGAATTCTTCATCGGTGTTCACAAGCCGGGATTTCATGGCCACATTCTCATACCGTCCCCCGGCGGTGATACCGAACATCCCCATTGTTGTACTGTATTGGATGTAAGCGGCGTGGATGTTCTCATCGTATAGAAAGCGGTTACTGTAAAGACTGTCATCAATGAATGCACTCAGCGCTTCGTCAAAGACAAAGGCGAGCTGACTGTCATCACGAGTACGGATTCGACTGTTTATCCCCACCTCCAAAACGTTCCCATTCTCGAAAGGGTGAACATAGTCCGTTTTGAGCTCGAAGTTGGAATCTTTCCCATCATTCCCATTTCTTGCCTTATTCAGCCTGACCGTCTCCTCAAAGCCGGCTTGAGGGGTGGTCCAGAATTCGGTGGAGCCGTCGTTGCCGCCCGACGAATAGCGGACGAAAGAGGAGAGTTTCTGCTTCGGATTCTTGAATTTCCTGTCATAATTGAGGTTTACATCGTACCCGCCGCGGTCGCTCAGACCATCGGTGGTGCGGAAGTATTGTGACTCAAAGAGCCCGTTCTCCACCGTCGTGGTAAGATTATCGTTCCACCCATCGCCGCCGTTGAGGGTTGCCGAAACGCCCAGAGACTGCATGGGATCGATGAAGTATTCGAATCCGGTCTTCAGGAAAAGATTGTCGCCCGATCTATTCCCTTCGCTTGTCTGATCGAGAATGTGCTCGTACGCCGTGAACTGCATGGTCCTGTATGAATCACCGGAAAACTGGCGCATGTGCCGCCTTACCCCCACATTGGCATAGGTGTTAAATGCTATTGTCCGCCAGTTGATCTGACCGGAAACGTTGGACCCTTTCTGAGAGTCGGCGCTTGATGAAAGGTTTCCATTCAGGCCGGCAAACTTGTTCTCCTTGAGCACAATGTTGATGATGCCCGCCATTCCTTCAGGATCGTACTTGGCGCCGGGATTGGTCATCACCTCCACGTCGGCGATGTTGGCCGCGGGGATACTACGGAGGAGCGATTTGATGTCCCCGCCGGCGATAACAGACGGCTTACCGTCAATCATCATATTCACCCTCGAACTGCCCCGGAGGCTCACGTTGTCATCCATATCCACCTCCACGCCGGGGATTTGACGCAGGACATCGAAAGCCGAACCGCCCGTTGAGAGGGTGTTCTGTTCCGCGGAGAAGACCCGCTTCTGCGCCGTCTGGATGAACATGGGGCGCTCGCCCATCACGTCCACCTCGCCGAGCTCGAGCACCTTCCGGACCAGTGGAATGGTCTCCAGATTGTGCGTCGTCACGTTGTCTCCAAAGGGCAAGAATGTGAGCGGGCCAATTTTTTTCGCCGCGTAGCCGATATATTCAACAACGATCAGATGTCGCCCAAGCGGTATCTCCGTGATGTGGAACTCGCCGTTCTCTTTCGTGATTCCGCCCGTCATGATGGTACCGCCTCTCTGGCTGATGACATAAACGGACGCATAGGGGATCGGAAGACCTGACGCCGAATCGACAGCTGTTCCATAAACGACGCCTATTTTAGGTGCATCTTTCATCTGCTGTCGCTGCATTCTCCGGCCTTGCCGACCATGGGGCTGAGCTGATAAGATTGTAAGACAGAGAATTGTTGCTATGATAGTTATTCTACGCACTTGATTTCCTTTTAATATTCGTAAGTTAATTTGACTAATTGTAATGTACTCAAGATTTGATGTTCAAGGTAGCTAAAACTCCGACCCAGTTCTTCTTACCATAACTTCCCTACCGGCAAGAGAAGCGATAAACTGATTATGCCCATGAAGAGGAGTACATTGCATCGATGGTGGATTGACATGATCGTGATGCTCTCTCAGTCACCCTGACTAACGTGGAAAAGGAGCGTATCACTGTTGAACGCCGCAAACACACCGAGGCCTCCATCGATGTTGGAAAACGGTTCGTTCAGATCGCGCGAATCCTGACCGCTCGTCTGATACAACATGACGTACTCCTCGTTTACTCTGAAAAGGACGAGGTGATGATCACCGTAGTGCGTCATAAGGGCGGAACTCAAGACATACCGGCTGAATGGCAGCGGCTCAGTGATGAGCCGGGTAAACCTCGGCGGCAATGAAAGGTCAACGGGCTCCGCATCTTCCTCGATGTTGTCGAAGAGGATGTAGTAATAATCGGAATCTTCATTCTGCCATGTGATTTCGGCCCGGCTGTTCGGTGACCGCTGCCAGTCAATGAAATCCTGACGGCTGGCGATCTCCGGCACCACAAGCGTGTCCGGGGCGATGGCGGCGTTGGCCGGTTTGACCGGCACGATGGTTTCAGCGGTGAGGAACTGATCCTCCCAAAAAATTTCCAGATGGAAGGTATCTTCGGCCTCAATGGTAAGATCATCGGCCTCGTAGTGGTAGTAACCGCTGTCACCGTCCGATAGCGCCAAGCTGTAGCGGATACCGTCCTTCATCAAACCTACCTCTGCATCGTTAACGGGAGGCGCCGTCTCAGACTCGTCATCAATGGACAGCGTCGAAGTAAGGTTCACGTCCGTTACCGGCTGACCTGCATAGAGATACGCTCTCACTGCTAACAAGTCCAGTTCCGGCACGAGAGAACTCTCAGGGGTACATCCACCAAGAAAGAAAAATGATGCAACCATTGCCCAATGAGTCCTAACGACTGAATCCCTCACACGCAATTTCATTTGAGGCTCACTTTGAAAAACAGCGTCGGCGTAAAGCCAAGAAGCAACACGTTTGAGATAGTCACCGGCACAGTATCGAGGTCAAACTCACGGTAGCTGATGTTTTGATTATTATAGACGTTGAACAGCGAAATACCGAAGTCCCAGTTGAAATCGGGCGTCTGGAGATTCCTGTAAACGGAGAGGTCGAGGCGGTGATAATCCGGCAGGCGATATCCGTTCTTCTCACTCACATGGTAGTAGGCAAACTCGTCTCCGTTCAGGAGGGGAATATAGTATCGGCTCTCGGGCGAGGTGTACGGGATTCCTGACGCAAAGATCACAGTGGCGGAGAGGTTCCACGGTCCCCACTTGTAGGTACCGACAGTCTTCAGTTCGTGCCGCTTGTCGTGATCAGCCGGGAAAATCTCTTCGCTGAGGGAGGGAAAATCATAGATCACATCAGCCAGCGTATAGCTGATCCAGCCGTTGAAGGCGCCAGCTTTTTTGTGCGCGAGGAGTTCCACTCCGCGTGCGATGCCTCCGCCGAAAAAGAAAAACCTGGCGAAATCGGCATTCTGCTGATTGCGGCGGGTAAACTCAATCAGATTATCCATAGTCTTGTAGTACCCCTCAAGGGCCAGCAGATAGACTGGGTTTTCGTACTGAATGCCCAGTATCCAGTGTTCGGACACTCCCGGCTTGAAGTTTTCATCGGACACGAGCCAGAAATTGCTGTTACCCTGCAGCACATCTTCAGTGAGAATATTATTCACGAATTGATGATATAGTCCCCAGGCACCTTTCAGTCGCAAGTTGTCGCTGAGATACCATCCAAAGGAGAGCCTCGGCTCCAGGTAGAATTTATCCG
>DCAL01000021.1:6859-7900 GCA_002311975.1 Fidelibacterota bacterium UBA1134
CGTTTCGAAAGTAAGGAGCTTTGAAGGTTCAGCCAGATAGGTGGGCAGCGTGCCGCGGAATCCGAATGTCACATCCAGTGAACGAACCGGCCGCCACTTGTCCTGAACATAGATATTCAACTGGAAGGATTCAGAGGTAAGATCAGCGAGGGTTACCGTATCGAAAAACGTTACCTGATACTGTGTGTAGAGATCGGTGAATCCGACGCCAAATTCTGCGTTGTGCTTCTCCGAGAGATGCCACTGGTTGTCCCAGCGGAAGGAGAGATCGGCTACCTGATTCGTTTCGCTCATGTTGAAGTTGATCCCCGGCCCGCCTTGGGTGAAGAGTTCCCGCGCGAAGTCGCTGATGAAGCGAGATGCCGAAAGCTGCAGATTCGAGTAAAAACGGTTGTTCCATCTCCTTGCCCACTTGAGGCTGGCGCCGGTGTTGCCCCACTTCGTATTGCTGTCATCAATCCGCGTAGCCTGTGCCGCTCCAGCTCCGCCGAAACCGCCGGGTCTCCCTCCCGGCCGCCGAACGCCTATCCCCTCAATACTCGTTTCCTTAACAAGATTGTCATTCCCCACGTAAACCGAGAAGTTCACGACGTCTCTCTCGGAAAGTGTAAATGAGAACTTCGAATTGATGTCGTAGAAACTGAAGACCGGAACTGTCTGCGTTTCGAAGGCCGGCGCGGCACTGGAATCTTGCGCCGTAAACTGACGACGGTTCTGGAGAAATTGAGGTGTGTCATCGCCAAAAATGAATTTATAGATGTCGTTGAAGAAAGGGCTCTGAATCCAATCGGTGTACGACCGCCTGACGGAGAGGAGCCACGTCCCGTTGCCGATGGTAGGCGTTTCATACAGCATCTGCCCCGAGAGCATGTTAGCGCCGAAACTGAACTTTCTGCGATTCCTGTCACCGTTCCTGCCTGTCATTTCGATCACACTCGACAACCGCCCGCCGAACTTGGCCGGGAAACCGCCTTTGTACACCTGAACATCTTTGATGGCGTCTGCGTTAAAGGCACTGAACATACCGAAGAAATGATCCAC
>DCAL01000021.1:7973-8516 GCA_002311975.1 Fidelibacterota bacterium UBA1134
TCGGGAGTTCCGCCTCTCACGTAAAGGGCTGACGAACCGTCACCGGAGCCGCTGATTCCCGGCAGAAGTTGAAGCGAACGGAAGATGTCCACCTCGCCGAGATTCGGCAGATAGGTGAGTTGTCGGGGCGCCACCGTGAACTTGCTCACATCCTCGGAACTCTTCATAATCTGGTACTGATCGGCAATTACCTCCACCGCCTCCAGGTTCACCGCTTCCGGCACAAGATCTATGCGCAGGGGCGGGCGTCTGCCGGGGCGATTCTGCACCACGAGATCTTTCGTTTTGTAACCGATGTATGAGACGCTCAGTGTACAGACGCCCGTCGATACGTTGACGATGACGAAGTAACCTTCCGCATTCGTCGTGGCGCCGCGGTCTTTTTCTTTGATTATCACATTGGCGTACGGGAGCGCCTCGCCGTTGGAAGCGTCCACTACGTAGCCCGAAATATCGTTTGTATTGCTGCCGCTCTGACCGACAAGTCCTGTGATGACGGCAAACACGATAAGGAGATGTTTCACTTTCAGATTCTTGAGCAAC
>DCAL01000021.1:8599-8846 GCA_002311975.1 Fidelibacterota bacterium UBA1134
AGCAACATTCGATTGGAGTATGATTGATCACCCGCCGTAATACGATAAATATAGACGCCGGAAGGCGCTGCCTGACCGCCATTCATGACGCCGTCCCATCTCACGGAATGGGTGCCTTCGTTCTGGTATCCCATCTGATAGGACTGAACCAGTTGACCTGCCATATTGTAGATTTGCACGTTGACGGCTGCCGGCGCTGTAAGCGTGTAGGTAATGCTCGTCTCAGGATTGAAGGGATTGGGATAAT
>DCAL01000021.1:8971-12543 GCA_002311975.1 Fidelibacterota bacterium UBA1134
ATTGAAGGGATTGGGATAATTCTTCGCCCGGATTCCCCCCCTCTCACTGATGGCGCCGCTGCCCGGCAGTTCTACACCGAACTCTTCCAGGAGCGCGATGACCGCCTCACGGATTTCTTCTCTCGAGGCACCTGCGTGCCGCATCCGGCGGATTGTCTGGCGAACCTGTTGCCGCTGTTCCGGGGTCAACTCCTGCATCACCTGTCTCAGCTGGTGGCGAAAGCCGTCACGCTCGGGAAGCTCCACGCCCCACTCTTCTAACTGAGCCATGACAGCGTCGTGAATCTCTTCCCGTGTGGCACCGTCTTCACGCATCTGATCTACCATCTGGCGGATGGCGTCTCTTTGCTCTTCTGTCAGCTGGCGGAAAATGCCGTGACCGGGGCCGTGTCCGTTTGTCATGCCGGGACCGTGTCCGGGTCTATTCCCGGGACCGTGACCCTGTGCAATCAAGCCGGAACTGAATGTCATTGCCAGTGTGATTGCCAGTAGACCGGCTGTACGAAAAACTGTTCTCATCTCTGTTCCCTCCTGATAGTTATAGCAGTTTCTTCAAGTTCCTCAATTCTTTAATAGTAGCTCAAGTAGCTGCTGTTAACGAACTCCACTTTCAACGCTTTGGAATTAATATCCTCGATCTCAAATGTGAAAGTGCTCTTGCCGTTATTCTGATTTGATGTGATGAGTGGAAAATCTTTCATCCGCAGATAGGCCGAAAAGGCCAGATCGTCTGTTGTTATGGATTTATTCGTGGTCTGGTTTTGTCATCTTAGACAACTCAGATTGGCGAGAAGTTAAACCTTCACCCTCTTTTGTGCCTGGACTCCACGTTTCGATCATATAGATCGAGCGCCTGAGCGATGGCCTTGTTTAAGGAATCAAACATTCAGAGAATTACCGGCCCTCAGAACCGGGGACGCTTCCTGTCCCTCTTCATCCGACCCATCTTCTTACGCTTTTTCATCCCCTCTGGACCGTGCCGGTCACGGATGCCCTCACGCAGCTCCTTGCGGAACCGGAGGTCGAACCCAAGATATCTCGCCCGCTGATTGGGCGACAGCATATCGTCCAGCCCTTCGAAGAACTTCTGCTTCCTCTCGATTCTCGTCTGCTCGAGCTCAGACACCTCTTTGACGATCCTGTCCAAGTCACGCTTATCGATATCCTCTCCGCTCTCAGCTTTTTCGCGTATCTGTTCCAGTAACGCCTTCTGCTGTTCCCCGATCTGCTTTAACTCCTCTCCCAGAGCTTTGTAGCGCGGAAAAAACTTCTGTGCCTCTTCTTCAGACAGGTTCAGCGCATCCGTCAGGTGCCACATTTTCATCATTTCCATCCTTTTATGCTGCTTCCCCTGGGTGGCGCTACCACCGACGAAAGAGGCTTCAGGCGCACGCACCCACGGCGGCTGTGCAGATGCTGCTCCCACGAGAAGAGTTAATAGAATTGTCTGCTTCATCATGATGGCTTCTCCCTATTGTGTTGTGTCTGCAAATCAACTAATCCAAGTTCGTCCAAATCTTGCAGGAGATCCCAGCCGTTGCCCATAAAATCCGCCCCGGCCACAAGGTAATCGAGAGCTTCAAGTAAAAATGTTTCATCGGCGAAGAGATCTTCGGTTTCAGCATAGTCACCTTCGTTCAACAAAGCTTCATACTCAGTAAAAACAGCGTAGTAATTCTCATTGCCCACCCCGGGGTCCCGCATGACCCCGAGAAAGACGAGCAAGACCGCGCTAAAACTGACGGCAGTGTTCAAGAACGACTGTTTCATCGCCGCGCGGCGATCCATTTCGCTGTGCAGGCGGGTGATGAAGTCGTTAGATTCAGGAATGTCAACCTGCGCCCTGGTTACGTTCTGCAGTCGTTCTTCCAGCGATCTCATGATTGGTCTCCCAGCCGCTTTCTAAGATTGTTGAGGGCATAATGATAATTCACCTTGGCACTGTTTTGTGAGATATCCATGATGGCGGCAACTTCCTTAAACGGCAGCTCCTGAAAAATCCTCAGCATCAGCACCATTCTCTGTTTCTTCGGCAGATTACGGATGGCATGCCACGTTCGTTCATCAAGTTTCCGATCTTCCTGAGCGGGGTCAGCCGAGACTTCTTCAATGTGTTCCCCTGAAGTAAAGATATGACGGACGCGGCGCTTGCGGAAATAGTTGTTGGCAACATTGGCTGAGATGCGGTAGAGCCACGTTGTGAATTCTGACTGCATACGAAAACCTTTGAGACCCTTGAAGACACGGATGTAAGTCTCCTGACAGAGGTCGCCTGCCTCCATAGGATCCTTAAGCATGCGGGAAAAAAACTGAAAGGTCGTCTGATAGTGTCTTTTGACCAGCTCATCAAATGCATGTTCCTCTCCGGTTTGGAATTGTTTTATAAGCTCCTGGTCTGTCATGCAGCATTTTCCCTCTTTTGACGCCTGGGTGCCAAAAAGGTTAAAAGAATCCGTTAAGATTTCAAATCGTTTTAGTAATGACTGAGAAAATCCCGTTTGTAGATGGTTGAAAATCATCTTGGCAAGACTACTCAGATTCGTGATAAGACATGACCCAGGCTGAGGAATGACATTACATCTCAACTTCAGTTGGAGTAACTTTCGTCATGGACAAGCTACCCACTCCCCAGCAGCTAAAAGCGATTGAACACGAACCTGCCCCGCTCATGATCCTGGCCGGAGCCGGCACGGGAAAAACCTTTGCTCTCATAGAACGGATCGTCTATCTGATTGTAAAGGAAAAGGTCGATCCATCCGATCTGCTGGTCATCACATACACAGAGCGAGCCGCCGCCGAATTGAGAGACAGAACCCGACAGCTCATCGGATCCGCTGCACAAAAAATGACCGTCGGCACCTTCCACGCCTTCTGTTACCGACTGGTGAAAGAATTCAGCGGCGTCACCCCGCCGCCGAGACTGTTGGATGAAAGTGAGGCCGTCTATCTTCTGCTGGAGAATTTTGACAGTCTCGGCACCTTCCACTCAACTGAATTTGCGCTGAACCCGGAAAAGGCGGTGGTGAAGAGTTTTCTCCCTTTTTTCAGCCGTTGCCGGGACGAACTGATTGTACCGTCTAAGAGCCCTGATCCTGACCCGGACACCACTGAACCTGAAATCGTGAACCAGATTGAAGATCTGCGGCGCGTTTATGAGCACTACCAGAGAATGAAGGCAGAGATCAACGTGGTGGACTACGGTGATATGATCCTAAAGGCACATCAGATTCTGGCAGGGGATCAGGATGCGCTGGCCACGGCGCGGGAACAATTCCGGCACATCGTGGTGGACGAATTTCAGGACAACAACTACGCCCTGAACGAGATCGTCCGATTGCTTGCCGGTGAACAGCAGAGCGTCACCGTGGTCGGCGATGACGATCAGGTGATCTACAGTTTCCGCGGTGCCAGCGCCTACAACATCAAGGCATTTGAAGATGCCTACGGCAGCCACCCGGACTACCTCTCTACACCGCTGGAGATAAACTTCCGTTCCCACCAGCAGATTCTCGATGCAGCTAACAAAATAATTGAACTCAACGAGGACCGGCATGTGAAGCGGCTGCAGGCAG
>DCAL01000079.1:0-16566 GCA_002311975.1 Fidelibacterota bacterium UBA1134
GTAGGCCAGCGTGCTCTTGCCCGAACCGTTGGGACCCATGATGGCGTGGAGTTCTCCAGCATCGACTCTCAAGTCGATACCGCGAAGGATTTCCTTGTCTTCAACCGCCACGTGTAGATTCTTGATCTCTAACATATTCTCTATCGTCCGTCCGTCAAGTTCAAGTTTCAGCCCACACTTCCCTCGAGACTGACTTCCATCAGTTTCTGAGCTTCTACGGCGAACTCCATGGGCAGTTCGCGGAAGACTTCCTTGCAGAAGCCGTTCACGATCATAGAGACGGCATCTTCCGTCGATACGCCGCGCTGATTGCAGTAGAAGATCTGATCTTCCCCAATGGTGGATGTGGACGCCTCGTGTTCCATTTGAGCGGTAGGATTTCTCACATCGATGTAGGGGAACGTGTGGGCGCCGCACTGATCGCCGATAAGAAGTGAGTCACACTGGGAATAATTCCGCGCGTTGTGGGCGCCTTTCATGATCTTCACCGCGCCGCGGTATGTGTTCTGTCCCCTGCCGGCGGAGATACCTTTGGTGATAATTGTACTTTTTGTATTCTTCCCGATGTGAATCATTTTCGTTCCGGTGTCTGCCTGCTGAAAGTTATTTGTGAGTGCCACGGAGTAGAATTCGCCCACCGTGTTATCTCCTTTGAGAATCACGCTGGGATACTTCCACGTTATCGCTGAGCCCGTCTCCACCTGAGTCCAAGAAATCTTGGAGTTGTCCTCCCGGCATATGCCTCGTTTCGTGACAAAATTGTAGATACCGCCTCTGCCTGTCTTGGGATCGCCGGGATACCAGTTCTGAACCGTAGAATACTTGATGGTGGCATCTTTGTGGGCGATCAGTTCCACCACCGCGGCATGAAGTTGGTTCTCATCTCGCACGGGTGCTGTGCATCCTTCGAGGTAGCTGACGTGACTGCCTTCATCGGCAATGATGAGCGTCCTTTCAAACTGTCCCGTGTTTGCCGCATTGATGCGGAAATAGGTGGAGAGTTCCATGGGACAACGGACGCCTTTGGGTACATAGACAAAACTGCCGTCGCTAAAAACGGCCGAATTAAGGGAAGCGAAAAAATTATCGGTGTAAGGGACGACTGAACCGAGATACTTCTTCACGAGATCAGGGTGATTCTTGACAGCTTCGGAAAAGGGACAGAAAATCACTCCCGCTTTTTCCAGTTCTTCCTTGAAAGTGGTTGCTACGGAGACACTGTCGAACACAGCATCCACCGCAACGCCCGCCAGACGCTTTTGTTCTTCCAGGGGGATTCCCAGTTTTTCGTAAGTTCTCAAAATTTCTGGATCGATTTCATCAAGGCTTTCGGGCCCGCTGCCTTTCTGCTTGGGCGCAGCATAGTAGCTGATTGCCTGATAGTCCGGAGTTGTGTAGTTCACCTTTGCCCATTGCGGCTCAGTCATTTTAAGCCAGTGGCGATAGGCCTTCAGGCGCCACTCAAGCATCCATTCGGGTTCGCCCTTCTTCGATGATATGAGACCGATGACTTCCTCATTCAGCCCCGGAGCGATCTGATCCTGATCGATATCAGTGACAAAACCGTATTTGTATTCTTGAGAAAGTTGAGTCGTGATGGCGTCGAGTTGTTTTTCGCTCATAACTGAAGGGATATGTTAGGATTCATTAAGATTGCCCAGAAGTCTCATTTCATCAGATAGTGTTAAGATTAAATACATCATTCGATTTCCATCAGATTTGGAGAGTCAGTTAACAGACGCCGCTGGCGACCCTCATTGCGTTATGGGAATTATCACCGCAGTCCGGGCAAACTTCTGCAAGACATCCTATGGCCGGGAAGTCTTCAAGCTCTCTCCATACCCAGCCGCCGTGACTGTGTGTTCTTTTCCTGATAGTATTGCTCAACCAATCTTCCCATACAATGTGGCATTCAGGGCAAACCTTGGGCACCCTCGCTACCGTCTTGTGAGAACGTGTCTTGGACACCGAGTTTGACTTCCAGTCGAATCGATGCCTTTCAGAAACATATTTCGAATTTCTGTTGCTCACGGCATAGCTCTCCCTCTCAAATCTCAGTGGATTCGAGAGCGCTCTTGAATGACAGTCATAGCGAGTAACATATGGTAATACGATTAATTCAGTCCTATTAATTTTACGTCTTTAACAGGGGAACTGTCAAGCGAATATTTGCGGGTGGTTCTGGTGAGGGACTACGGGATTACGCAACGTTGATCCGTGCCTTTTGCGGTGCGGTGATCTCTCCGATGATGGCCGCTCTTATATCAGAGATTTCATTGAAGGTTTCCACAAACTGCAGCGCTCGGTCTTGAGGCAGGGCAATGAGAAGCCCGCCGGACGTCTGGGCGTCTGCCGTCATGATCTTCTGACTATCGGAAATACGGTTGTCAAAACGGACATACTTAGAAACGTATCTTAGGTTTCTCTTCGTTCCGCCGGGGACGACTTCTTGCGCTACTAATTCATCGACTCCGCTGATGAATGGAAGTTTCTCAAACCTGATTTTGGCTGAAACGTCGCTGGCCTGGCACATTTCCAGCAGATGCCCCAAAAGTCCGAATCCGGTCACATCGGTAGCCGCACGGGCGCCGAGCTTGAGCATCAGTTCAGATGCATCAGAGTTGAGTGTTGTCATAACTTTTGTCGCTTCGGCGATTACAGATTCTTCGGTGACGCCGCGTTTGATTCCCGTAGCGATGATCCCTGTCCCGAGAGGTTTCGTCAGAACGAGAGCGTCGCCGGCACAGGCTGTCGAATTCTTCACCAATCGGTCTACCTCAGCTCGCCCCGTCACCACCAGACCGTACTTAGGCTCTTTGTCATCTACGCTGTGACCGCCTAGAATGCTTATCCCGGCCTCCTTCGCCTTGGCGCTGCCTCCCTTCAAGATTTCTGACAATGTCTGCATGGGGAGATCATCCCTTGGGAAAGCGACAATGTTCAGGGCGAAGAGTGGGGAAGCCCCCATGGCATAGATATCCGAGATGGCGTTAGCGGCGGAAATCTGGCCGAAGTCGTAGGGGTCATCAACGATAGGCGTGAAGAAATCTACAGTTTGGACGATGGCTTCTTTGCCGTTGAGGCGTACCACCGCCGCATCATCGACTCCGCGGAAATCGACGATTACACGTTCATCCTCAGACACCGGCAGCTGACTCAGAACCTGAGCCAGGTCTTCCGGACTAAGCTTACCGGCTCAGCCGGAGCCGTGGCTGAACTGAGTCAGTCGCTTGGCTTCTTCGCTTGCCATGGCTCGAATTTAGGGTAAAGGGAGGAGAGGTGGGAAGGGAAAATCTTGCGGACTAATATATGGTTAGACTGTTCTTCGCTACGCTGTACCTAAGCCATCGATGAGCATCTTAAATTGATCGCCATTCTGAAACAGTGTGGCACCGGCCCACACAATGTAATGCACTCCCTCCTCTTCCCAAATGGCTTCGCAGGCTCCGTACCGCTCATTTAATGCGGCGTACCAAACGGTCGTGCCGCGTAGCTTTATTGCCTCGCGGACTTCAGCCATGTGTGTCTCAGGTTCCGGCGGAATGAGTACCTTTCGCTCGCTCCCCGTCTCTATGGCGACCATCTAGATATGATCGCTATTGTTGCTCTGATGCCGGTAAATTATTTCCACTTCCCGGTTCAACGGTTCGTTCTCTGAAATGAGGACGGCTGAATCGAAGACATATGGGCTGTCATCGGGAAACAGAAGCCGTACAGGTGTGTTGAGGCGAAGTTCGTTCAAAGAGATCGATCGGCTTTGGTCATAGTGACGCGGATGCCGATACTTCCACAGTCCATACGGAACCTGCACAGCACGCATTTTATAGCGAACCCAGTAGTTCAAGAGATGGAACGGAGCGCGCTGTACGGCTTGACTCTCCTCTAATGCCGCGGGCCTAAGCTGGCTGAGAATGCGTCCAAGTTCTTCATCGGTGAAGATCCCTTCAATCACCGACGCTTCCATCTGGATGCGCATGGATTGGATATATCCTCCTCGTCGCTTCATGTAATCAGTCCCCAACCAGGCGACTGCATCTCCACAAGGAAGCGGTGTCAATTTGGGGCTGTTCCATAGGGGAGCCGTACTTGCGGCGTGCGGAGCCCAGTCGTACAGAAACTGCTTCAGCCTTAAGCAGCGACCCCGGCCATGAACGATAGTGCGGATGCTGCACGGATTTCCTTCACTCCACGGTGTCTGGCCGGTCTGCTCAGCCTGTACCCCATCCGGTCGGCCGGGAGGCTGTTCCGGTCGCAATGTTACTTCGGTCAACTTGCAGTCATGAGGGAGCCATTCAGGCGTGAAGACGACGAAGTTTACCGACTGTTGCGCTGCAGCGAGGGTTGTCTTGCGGAATGGCTGAACTTCTGCCGGGTCAGTCAGGCGTGCGTTTGTGTCCGTCTGTTCCCAATACTTTCTCATTAGGGAGAGCTCTTCTCAGAGTTCGCTGAGCCGTTCACAGGTGATGGATGTACGCTCTTGAACAGCAGTGGAATCTCCGGCTCTCAGATAACGGGGACGGAATAGGGGATTGACAAACTTAACCCCGGCGGTTCCCGCTCGAAAAATGTCCAGCATGTTATCCAGATCAACGCCGTTGGTGGGGCATATCTTCAGGTGCGGCAGGGGCCCGAGGAACCGCTTTTTGTCCGCGATCTCTGATTCGATCGCCCGGCGCGTAGGTCAATCCTCCGGCTCTGCGCCTGCAGGAGTTCGCTCACGCGCAGCATTCCGAAACAGCCGGGCAGATCCGAGAAACAGCGCGACGAAGAATCCGTTCAGGATCAAGATCTCGGACACGGAGCTTCCAGGATACCGATGCTTCCCGACGATCAGCGCGATCACGGCGACCAACGCTTGAGCGAGCGCCGTAGCGAACAACGCGCGTGCCATCCCATGTGGCTGGAAGCGCGCCACAATGGAACCGATGATTCCGATGGCGAGCACCCCGACATACATCAAGTTGACGGGGTTTTCCTCATTTCCGATGATGCCAACAGCACCGTTCACCCAGAAAAGGATGAATGCGGTGGCGAGCGTAAGACCTACGGCGGATCTGTACACGGTATTGCTTACTTTTATCGCTGACAACTTATACGTGAAACCAGCGCCGAACAAGAGGACGCCGGCGATAGCGAAATCGGCCAGGTCCCAGACCACTTCATCAGTGAACTGCATCGCCAACAAGGGCAGTAGCAATATGAACCCTGTCGCGAGCGCAATGCCGACGGCAGCTTTGTATGCGGTATTTCCCGTCTTCATCGCTTTGATCTTTTTGTTTACGCTTTGTCATCAAGATAGCGTCATAATGGCGAAACTGACCTGCGGGTTCGGCTTCATGAGTTATCATGAAGCCGGTTCAGTCAGGGGTCCAGTGGAGGCTGGGCGGCGCTCCGCGCCGACAGCACCCAACTGGGTACAGTTTCGCCACTGCTCGAACGCGAAGCGTCCGAGCAGCTAATTACTATCCGGCACTTACGTTGGATAACACTCCCATTCAGCGTGCTATACTGTACCCACAATTTCACAGTTTCTCTTCAAACTCTCCAATCAAAATCACTTTTAAAGTATGCCCAGCCGTTCACAGATGATGGATGCACACTCTTGAACGGCAGTGAAATCTCCGGCTTTCAGATCACGGGGATGGAACAGCGAATTGACAAACCCAACCCCGGCGGCTCCCGCCCGAAGGACGTCCAGCATGTTATCCAGATCAACGCCGTTGGTGGGAAAGATCTTCAGGTACGGCATGGGGCCGAGGATGGCGGAGATGTAGGCCGGAATATCGGTCGGGGCAGGAAAGAGCTTTACAAAGTCGGCGCCGAGTTTGTGAGCCGTCTCCATCTCTGTAGCTGTAGAAGTGCCGGGGATGCTGACAACACTTAGCTTCTTAGCTTCAACAATGACTTCGGCATCACAGATGGGAGAGACGATGAATTGTGCGCCGGCGTTTACCGCTTCTCTTGCCTGGTCAACGGTCATGACGGTGCCTGCGCCCACCAGCAGGTTGTCGTTAGACTTGCGGAATTCGGAGATGAGTTCAAACGCTCCCGGCGTGGTGAGTGTGAATTCCACCATCTGGAAACCGCCCTTTATGGCCGCGTTCATGGCATCGGCGGCGACGGACTGATCGTCGGTACGGATAATGGCGCTGATTTTTCGAGCCTCTATTTCCGCCAGGATGTCATCTCGTCCGGTGAGCATGGGAACGAATTTAGTGGCTGTTCAGTTACCGAGGAAGAGGGAAGTTAGGGATGGTGTGAAAAGCTAAACGACTCGACTATATGTTTTTGGACTGAGTCAAGTTCCGTATTCAGTGTGCGGAATTCGAGCGCAATGTATTTTCCGTCATCTTCAACAACATAAGAGAGCGTCTTCATGTAGAACGGTCCATCGTAGTGCTTGTAGATGTACTTACGACCTCTCTTTCCGCCAAACACGATTTCATCACTTACCGGCTCATGATCGACCCACAATCCCCGCTTGCGTGCCTTTTCCTCTGTCGTGCGATTGACAGCGAGCAGCGGGAAACCGTCATACCGGAAGAGAACGTCCTGTCCGCTATGATGTTCTCTCCAACTGTAGGCTGACGGGTACTGCAGCGAATAATCGGCTTTTAGATTCTTATACGTGGCCCAGTGAATCCGTACCATGCTCAGGGCGGGCGGCGGAGAATTTTCGCAGGAGAAGAACAGCATGCATGAAGAATAAAGGATGACGAATGCCAAACTACTAAGTAACTTCAAAAGATTCAACCGTTCTCTTCCTTTTATTCTCATTTGACTCGTTATCCGCGCCTCAGTCGTTAAGTCGATTGTATTGTTTCAGGATATCCTTCAGCCGGTCGTGGGGGGGGGCGTAAACAGTATTTCCATTGATACCGGTCATATCCTCGGCAGCTACCAAGGCGTTGATGATTGATTCCTGTGTAGCCTGAACTGTAGCTTCAAATAGTGGATTCATGGCCCAGTTGGGCAGCACCTTAACGGTGGCTTGTTTGTCAGGAAAGGCCGAACCGGAATTATGGGTAGAAAATGCAATGAAAATATCGCCGGAGCCGTCTTGCACCACCGTGCCGACGCCCACACTGTGAGTGCTTGTAATCATCACCGATCCTTCCAGAAAGCCGGACTCTTCCCCCCAGGTAGTGCCGGTCATTTCGCCGTTCCTGTTAAGGGAATACCATCCAGAAAAAACTGGATCGTCGTGGCTCCTCGACCCCCGCGGCAAGATGGCGGTGACGCCGGTGCGGACCGGACCTTTGCCCATAACAAGTTTCCCTTGGCCTTTAATAATCATTGTGTGTCCTACCTCAATGCCCTCCACATCTGTGATGGCGTTCAGGAGGCCGGGCTGTCCTCTGAACTGAATCTCAAGATCATGGGCTCTCGGTGTACTCAAGGCAAATGTAGATGAAACAGCCGCAATCGAGATAAGAACTACCGGGATTAGAAAAGAGTTGGAGGGCCTCAGAAAATTTGGGCTCAGTCTGAAAAACAGCTGAGTCATCGGAAGGGGATACCGATTCATCTCGCTGCAATTTCTGAAGGGAATACAGAGGTTCCGGATCAAAGAAGGTCGAGTCAGCTAGATTGGCGCGCACGAAAGTTTCCAGCTCTTCTGTTAGGGATACAACAGGATCCCCTTTGCCGGCAAGAGTGGCGATACCGGCCGCGGCGGCCCTGTCGCCAAATGAGTCGAGATCCAGTGTCATGATGTTCATTATTTCCTGATCAAAGCTGACCTTGCAGAGCAGATGCAATGGGAGTACGGCTAAGAATTCAGGATCGTCCCGCTCCAGAGGAAGTATGTCAAATAGCAGGAAATCGTCCAAGCGGTGAAGCCTTACCTCAAACCAGTTCTGATCTTCCAGCTCATCTCCCTGCAATAGAATCCGATACTTCCCGTCCGTTCCTTCGAGAAAAATGACGTGATCGTTTTCTTTCCTGTCGATCCATGCCCCCAGCAGATTTGGCTGTTCTACGGCCGTCTCGCTACTGAGCCAGGGATGAACAGAACGAACAAGACAGCCTGAAACAAGTAGGGAGATCAGAAATAGAATACAAAGAATACGGGCGAAGTATCCCGCATCAGGTTTCATCGGTTAGCCTGTCGCTTAGCTGCTTTACATCTTCGATAGACTTGATGTCAACCTCTTTTAGATAGTCGAGATGCATTGTTTTAAAGGCAAACTGAATCGAAAACTGTTTGAGGAACGATTTCAGATCGCTGGGGAACTGGCTCGTTTTCAGAGCGATTGCCATGAGAGGATAGTCGGGGACTGTCTTGTCCAGAGAGTGGAGTGTCAGGTGCTGGCTCCCGATCTCCTTCTGCGCTTCCTGAATATGGGAGAGTCGGAGCTTCCTCTGGAAGTCCCACGGCGCTGGTTCGTCGCTGACGTCCTCAAGAAACTGGTAACCGCAATTAACAGCCGTAAGAAAGTGTTTTCCGTACTCTCTTCCCTTAAGCGTGTCTGATAGAAATCTCTGGATGTGACTTTTCTGTTCATCTACGTACTTCTTCCAAATGCGGAAATAGGGGCGGTAGAGAAAATAGCCGAACGTCGTCTTGAACGAATTCTTGCTGTTGAGAAAACCTCTTACTTCGTAGGTCAGTTTTCGCAACTGATGCCGAATGGACGCCGGGAATAGATAGTAGATGGGAGATACCGCATCGCCGCGTCCGTTCTGCAGGAATTCAGGCGGAATCTCCAGTTCTCTGACGTGGACGGAAAAAGACTTGTCCAGACCATGTACATTGATGGAGATGAAAGCTCCCAGATCGCTCATGCGGATCAGGTTGTCCAGCGCTTTGTCAAATTCCGGCAGCGTACTGATAGAAGGGAGGGAGGGTGTTCTGAAGAGCTCGGGGAAGAGCGCCAGCTGGCCTATGCTTTCTTGGTGTGACATAATGAAATGAGTTTAAGGTGACCAGAAGCAAGATACAACATTCCGCGTGAAATCCCATTAATTCAGTTTAAGCCGGAAAGTGAAGGATTATCGAGTTGGAAATTGCCGTTTAGCTTTGTGATTAGAGAGAATTGATACTAAATTGATTTTAGTGCCGCTGGTGCATATCCGAATGATGATTGCAGATTACTGGTACTGAGGATCAAAATCTGATCGCCTAGACTCATGCTGACCAAGGACGTCAAGAGCCTCGAAAGCGTTGTGATCCGTTTTGCCGGTGATTCCGGCGACGGGATGCAGTTGATGGGGGACCGGTTCACCAGCACCGCTGCCCTCGTTGGCAATGATTTGGTGACCTTCCCAGACTTCCCCGCCGAGATTCGAGCTCCAGCCGGTTCCCTCGCCGGCGTCAGCGCATTCCAGATACAGTTCAGCAGCAAGGATATTTTCACTCCGGGTGATCAGGTTGACGTGCTTGTGGTAATGAATCCTGCGGCGCTCAAAGTTCACCTCGCAGATCTCAGGCCCGGCGGAATGATCATTGCCAACGATTCCAGCTTCACTACCAAGAATCTGAGGATGGCAGGTTGGGAATCGAATCCTCTGGAGGATGACACGGTAGCTCAATTCCGACTGTACAACATAGAAATCAGCCGACTGATCGCTAAAGCGGTAGAAGATATCGGATTGCCGGCTAAAACTGTTGCACGCACAAAAAATATGTTTGCTCTCGGTCTGCTTTACTGGATGTATGGAAGGCCGATAGAGCCGACTGCCAAGTGGCTCAAGGAGAAGTTCAAGTCCCGCCCGGAATTGGTCGAAGCCAATACGCGGGCTCTCAAGGCAGGTTACAATTTCGGTGATATAACCGAAATTTTCGCCACTTCATATCAGGTGGACCCGGCGCCTCTCGAGCCGGGAACCTATCGCAACATAACCGGGAATTATGCCTTGGGGCTGGGGCTGCTCACCGCAAGTCAGAAAGGTGACATCCCGCTGTTTATGGCCGGTTATCCCATCACGCCTGCCAGTGATATCCTGCATCAGCTCTCATACTACAAGAATTTTGATGTGAAGTCGTTCCAGGCTGAAGATGAAATCGCCGGCATCGGTGCGGCTGTGGGTGCCGCATTTGCTGGTAATCTGGCTGTTACCGCTTCATCGGGTCCGGGAATTGCCCTTAAGGGAGAAGCCATCGGTCTGGCGGTCATAACTGAACTGCCCCTCATAATCCTTAGTATTCAGCGGGCAGGTCCCAGCACTGGTATGCCTACAAAGGTTGAACAAGCGGATCTTTTTCAGGCAATGTACGGTCGAAACAGTGAATCGCCCTTGCCGGTTCTTGCGCCAGCTACGCCTGGAGAGTGTTTCTATATCGCCTACGAGGCTTGCCGAATCGCCCTGAAATATATGACCCCTGTTTTCGTGCTCTCTGATTCATTCTTGGCCAGTGGCGCTGAACCGTGGCAAATTCCAAATCTGGAAGAGCTGACCCCCATCGACTTCGAATATGAGAAGAGCGGCAACGGACCCTTTCAGCCGTACGCACGTGATCAAAAGACGCTTGCCAGAGCCTGGGCAATTCCGGGCACACCAGAACTTGAACATCGCATCGGTGGTCTTGAGAAGGAGAATATAACCGGTAATGTGAGCTATGATGCCGACAACCATGACCTCATGGTCCGGCTGAGGGAGCAGAAAGTGGCCGGCATGGTGAGAGAGATTTCACCAACTGAAATCTACGGCGACACCACAGGTGATGTTCTTGTTCTCGGATGGGGCAGTACGTTTGGCGCTATCCGCACCGCTGTGGAGAGCCTGCGCAGTGAGAAATTAGCTGTGAGTCACGCGCATATCAGATGGATGAACCCGTTGCCGCCTGATTTGGGTGAAATTCTGCTAAAGTATCAGAAGATTTTGATTCCTGAAATGAACTTGGGGCAACTATCTAAGCTGGTAAGAGCTGAGTATCTGGTCGATGCTGAAGGGTTGAATATTGTCAGAGGCAGACCTTTCAGAGAGTCGCATATTACGGAGAAGATCAGGGAGTTTTTGTAAGGGCGGCATGACCAAAGTAATGGAAAAGCCGATTTTGTCCAGAAAGGACTTCATTTCCGATCAGGATGTCAGGTGGTGTCCTGGTTGTGGTGATTATTCCATTCTTTCACAAACTCAAAAAACATTTCCCAGTCTGGGGATACCGAAAGAGAACATTGTATTTATCTCGGGCATCGGATGCTCAAGCCGTTTCCCGTATTACATGAATACGTACGGTTTCCATTCCATCCACGGCCGGGCACCGACTATTGCCTCCGGCGTCAAACTGGCTAATCCCGAACTCTCGGTTTGGGTGGTGACTGGCGACGGTGACGCCCTCAGTATCGGTGGCAACCATTTTATTCATGTTTTGCGAAGGAACATTGATATCAACATTATTCTGTTCAACAATCAGATTTATGGGTTGACGAAAGGGCAGTATTCACCCACATCAGAGTTGGGGAAGGTGACAAAATCAACTCCTTTCGGTTCGCTGGACAGACCGTTCAATCCGCCGGCGGTGGCGCTGGGAGCTCAAGCTACGTTTGTGGCGAGGACCGTGGACAAATATACAAAGCACATACAGAACATGTTACATCGCCAGTACGATCACAAAGGAACAACTTTTCTGGAGGTATATCAAAATTGTAACATTTTTAATGATGGTGCCTTCAAGCATCTGTCGGACAGGGAGGTAAGAGAGGACAATGTTCTTATTTTGGAGCACGGCAAGCCCATGATTTTTGGCAAGGAGAAGAATAAGGGGCTCCGTCTTGACGGTTTGACGCTGCAGGTCGTTTCGCTTGAGCAAGACTATTCGCCGGATGATCTGGTGGTCCATGATGAGAACGACCGCAACCTGGCCGGGATTCTGGCAAATCTGACCTATGCCCATGAATTGCCGACACCCGTGGGAGTTCTGTATCAGGAGGAAGAACCGACCTATGATGATCTTCTCGTACAGCAGATCGAGCAAGCGAAAGAGAAGTTAGGCGAAGGCAATCTGATGAAGCTGATCAGCGGTGCGGATACGTGGGAGGTAACGTAACCGCCGCCTGAAGTTTCCGCCCGGCGGCAACCGGGTTTTTTCGCATAGAGGTTTTCGTTATTCAGACTATCCTTTAAATAAAGTTTAAGTGTAAGGAGATAGGTCCATGAGTTTCCGCATAGAAAAAGATTCAATGGGCGAGATGAAAGTGCCGCAGGAGAAGTACTGGGGCGCCCAGACGCAGCGATCCCTGGAGAACTTTAAGATCGGCGATGAACATTTTCCGCGAGAATTCATCCGGGCTTACGGGCTTATCAAGCAGGTGGCGGCAGAGGTGAACAGTGATATCGGTGTGCTTGATGAAAAGCTGGCCGTTACGATTTCCGAAGCGGCTCAGGAAGTCATAGAAGGAAAGCTTGATGATCATTTTCCTCTGGTGATCTGGCAAACGGGAAGCGGGACTCAGACGAATATGAACTTCAACGAGGTCATCGCCAATCGTGCTATCGAGATGCTCGGCGGCGAAATGGGAAGCAAGCAACCTGTCCATCCCAATGACCACGTCAACAAATCTCAATCCACCAATGATACCTTTCCCAGCGCCATCAACATTGCCGCTGTCCTGCAAATCAACGAACATCTTCTGCCGAAAGTTGAAGGGCTCAGGGACGCTCTGCGGAACAAGGTGAAAGACTTCGACGCCATCGTCAAACTCGGCAGAACGCATCTTCAGGATGCCACGCCGCTCACACTGGGACAGGAGTTTTCCGGCTATGCATCACAACTTGATCATGCCATGGCCGCCATCGAAAACGCTTTGTCCCATCTCTATGAGTTGGCTTGGGGAGGGACCGCCGTGGGGACAGGACTCAACTCGCCGGAAGGATACGCCGAGAAAGTGGCGCAGGAAATTTCTGAAAAGACAGGGCTTCACTTTGTGACGGCGCCGAACAAATTTGAGGCTATGGGCGCTCACGATTCGGCGGTTGAGATGTCCGGCGCCCTGAAGACGCTGGCGGCAGCATTGAACAAGATCGCTAACGACATCCGCTGGCTCGGAAGCGGACCCCAGGCCGGCATCGGTGAAATCATCCTCCCATCCAACGAGCCGGGCTCATCCATCATGCCCGGAAAGATCAATCCAACTCAGGCCGAAGCATTGACGATGGTGGCGGCACAGGTGATGGGGAATGATACCACTCTGACAGTGGCGGGAGCTTCAGGCAATTTTGAGCTGAACGTTTATCGTCCGGTTATCGCCATGAATCTTCTCCAGTCTATCCGGCTACTGGGAGACGTGTGTGATTCGTTTGCTAAGAATTGCGTGGTCGGCATTGAGCCCAATCTCGACCGCATTGATCACAACCTCCGGAACTCCCTCATGCTTGTGACGGGCCTGACGCCGTACATCGGTTACGACAAGGCCGCCGAAGTGGCGAAGAAAGCTCACGCTGACAACACTACCTTGCGTGAGACGATTATCAAATTGGGCTATATGACAGGTGAGGAGTTCGATGAGCGCGTGAAGCCGGAGGAGATGGTGTCGCCGGCGAAGCGGACATAAGAAAGCAACACGACGACGCGTCGTGTTTGAGCTTCTGCTCGTTTGATCTCTCCTTCCGTCTTCCCGACGAAGCCGGGATCGGGGTGTCGTCTTGCGAGCCAAAGAAAAGAACCTTTCTTCTTTATTTGCGTTTGAGAAACTGACGCTAGCAGATTGCTCCGTCGGTCTGTTCAGTCTTAACTTCCACCGGTATGGCAAAGAAGAAAAATTCAGAGACAGGTTGGACCCGGATATACTCCCGAATAATCCTTTTTGTTTTGGTCTGTACTGTGGGAGGACTGATCTATATTTGGGCCCTTTCGCGAAATCTGCCCTCTCTTGAGCAGCTGGAAAACTTCGATCCCGATCTTGTTACGCGTATTTACTCCTCTGACGGCGTCCTCCTGAAGGAACTCTACACCCAGCGGCGCATTTTTGTGTATCTGGAAGATTTGCCCAAGCACCTGAGGGATGCTGTCGTGGCATCGGAAGACCGCCGCTTCGAGTCTCACTGGGGAATCTCCATGCGGGACGTCATGCGGGCGGTGATCATTAATACAGCTACTCTCAGCTATCGCCAAGGCTTCAGTTCCATTACTCAGCAACTGGCGCGCAATCTGTATGATACAATAGGATTCAGCAAAACGATTACCCGTAAGATGAAGGAAGTTATCACGGCGATCCAGATAGAGAAAACCTATACTAAGGATGAGATTCTTGAGATGTATCTTAACTCTATCCATTTTGGGCATGGAACCTACGGCGCTCAGGCCGCGTCAAAGCGGTATTTCCAGAAAGATGTGGGTGATCTCTCGCTGTCTGAGTGTGCCCTTTTGGTGGGGATTCTCCCGGCGCCCGCGCACTACAGTCCTATCAACCACGCTGATGAAGCCCGGCGGCGACGGGATGTGGTCCTCCGTCTCATGCGGGATCAGGGGAAGATTATCCAGTCCCAATACAGTGAGGCGAGAGTTATGGAATTGCATGTGAAGGGTGAGTGGGATGATCTGGGAATTGCTCCCTATTTCACGGAACACATCAGACGACTCCTCGAAAAGGAGGATGAGGCCCTCGGCATCAATATCTATCGGGATGGGCTGGAAATTCACACAACTCTCGACAGCCGGATGCAGAAGGCCGCTGAAGAGGCAGTTCTGAGATCGGTTGAGGCAAATCAGGAAGTCCTCAACAAGCGTTTCTACAGTGACCGTGAGGAGTTCGAACAGTTGGCTTATCTGGGAATCTATCCGGAGGATTCCGTGCGCATCATGCTGGAAGGGGAGATACCTCTATACGAAGATTTACGCGATAAACTTCTTATCCAGACAGCTTTTGTCGCCATTGATCCAAGCAACGGAGAGATCAAGGCAATGGTGGGCGGACGGCCCAATTATCATGACCAGTTCAACAGGGCGACGCAGGCGGAGCGGCAACCCGGTTCTGTCTTTAAACCGTTCATTTATGCTGCCGCCATTGACAACGGTTATCCGGTGACGAAACAGCTCCACAATCAGCCTGTGGTACTGAATGTTCAGAACGCTCAGGGGGAATGGGAAAAGTGGATCCCGCGCAACTACGACGACTCAACAGGCGGACTGACCACACTTCGTGAAGGTCTGAGACGGTCACTGAATCTGATTTCGGTCAGATTGGTGCAGGAGCTTGTCCCCCCTGAAGTGGTCGTCCGGATGGCCAAGAGAATGCACATCTCTACGCCAATCCGTGCGGTGGATGCTATTGCTCTTGGCACATCAGAAGTAATTCCACTGGAATTGACTTCCGCGTATGCCACTTTCGCCAATAAGGGAGTCTGGTGCAGACCGATGGCCATCAAGAGAATTGTTGATCGCTTCGGTGTCACAATAAAGGAGTATCACCCTGAAAGGGAAGAGGTTCTGAGCGAAGAGACAGCATTTATTATGACGGATTTGCTGCGTACAGTGATGGATCGAGGGACCGGCGGCCGGGTGCGCTGGATGTTCAAGTTCAATCATCCGGCAGGCGGCAAGACCGGAACGACGCAGGGATGGACAGACGCCTGGTTTGTAGGATTCAGTTCTCACCTTGCGGCTGGCGTCTGGTTTGGCGTGGATGATCCGCAGGTGAGTCTTGGTGAGAATCAGGACGGCAGCAGGGCGGCACTCCCTGCGTGGGCGCGCTTCATGAAAACAGTCCACGACTCGATGGGGTGGAAATATCAAAGTTTTGATGTCCCTGAGGGAGTATCGCAGGTAGAAATATGCAAGGTGACAAAAGACCTCCCTACGCGCTACTGCCCAACGGAGAAGGAGTATTTCATTTCCCGGTACTCGCCATCACGGACTTGCCGGGTACACACAGAAGCAGCAACCAGACGAGGCCGGGAGCGAGAGAATTAGTACAGAAGTGGCGCGGGCAGAACGGGTTGTTCCCCAATCTTGATAGCCCGGCGAACGCTCCCTGCGGCTGAATCCACCGCATCTTTATCCTCACCTGTACAGACAGCAAGCATCTCGTCCGCGGACACCGCATCGCCAAGTTTCTTCTCAAAATAGATGCCGCCCGATGATGCCAGCCGACGTTTATTGCTCTCATAATAGATAGTAAGGCGATTCACATTCTCGCCGATTGCGACAGTATCCATTTCCGTAACGAAACCGGAACGGTCGGCAATAACCTCCCTGCTGAATGGCGGATCAGCTGAGAGGCGTGGATTCTGCAGGAATGAGACGTCGCCGCCGTGGGCGCTGACCATTTTAAGGAACCGCTCGAAAGCGCGGCCGCTTTCTATCAGGGCAGTCTGAATTCTTCGCCCTTTGTCTTCCGATTCTACCACAGCCGATTGCACCAGAAGGGAAGCACCAAGTTTCAGCACAATCTCCTTCACATCGTCAGGACCTTCTCCCTTAAGGGTGTCCATCGCTTCCACTACTTCGTTCCAGAGTCCGGCGCTCCGCCCGAGAGGCTGATTCATATCAGAATAGACCACTTCAGTTGAAATGCCATAATACTCTCCCACCATAGAAAGTTTACCACCCAACTGTCGCCCCTCTTCGAGAGTGGACATAAACGCGCCGTTCCCAACCGTGATATTGAGTACAAGACCTTTCAC
>DCAL01000079.1:16657-26650 GCA_002311975.1 Fidelibacterota bacterium UBA1134
ATGTTGTCCGTCTGACCAATCATACTGATGCCGACTTTCTCCACGATGCGCTTGAATTTTTCCAATGAGAGATTCACGCTGTAACCCGGGATTGATTCAAGTTTATCAAGGGTGCCGCCGGTGTGTCCGAGGCTTCTGCCGGAAATCATGGGAATCGCAAGACCGGCTGCCGCCATGAGCGGACCCAAGACAAGGGAAACTTTATCTCCCACTCCCCCGGTGCTGTGCTTATCGGCAACAAACTGCGGCAGATGCGAAAAATCCATTGTTTCGCCAGATGTGAGCATGGCATCCACCACCGCCAGAATTTCCTCATCGGTCATACCGTTTTCGTAAACCGCCTTCAGCCAGCGGGTCATCGTTTCATGGCTGACGAAGCCGGCGCTGTAGTTGTGAATGAGCGATCTTATCCCGGCCGCGGAATTCGCTTCGCCTTCAAGTTTTTTGGTTGCGAGAGAGTCCAGATTCACGATTCCTCTCTCTTCCTGAAAAATCTGAAAGACGATGGCAGGCGGAACAATTTTTTCTCCTTTGAGGCGACAAAACAGAGGTAAGTCCCCGATATTCCGAGTATCAGATTAGGTCCCCACATGGCGAGTTCAGGCGAGAGGAGGTTCCGGTCAGCAAGCTCTTCTCCCGCGATGAGGAAAATCCAGTAGATAAGGAAGAAACCGAGACTTAAGCTGACGGCAGTTACTAAACTTCCGCGGCGGGCCATGATTCCCAGAGGAGCACCCACCAGCACGAATACAATACATGCGACAGGAATAGAAAACTTCTTGTGCATTTCCACGGTATATCGGTTTGCACTGCGGTGATACCCCTCCATAATCTGAGTCTCTGACTTGAAGCGCCGCAGTAAGTTGTTGATCCTGCGAGTTCTGCCGGTAATTTCCTTCTTGGTGAGAGTTGTATCATTTTCCATCTCTTGAAGATGTGATTTCAGCACTGTTGGAAGCTGTTGGAAGTCGTCCGGCACCGAAACATCGGGAAACTCTCTGCTGACCTGTTTGGCAACGCGGTTCTTGACTGCCTCCATCTTCTTGTGGTAGGTAGCGATTTTCTCCCGCATCATGCTGAAGGTCATTTCGCGGTCCGTCCGTGATGCAGTGTCGCGGCGCTGAAGAGTCAGATCATTGGCGGCAATCGTTATCCTATGGCGCTCGAAAGCGATCCTGCGGTAGTTCTGATAGTTCTTTACATCAAGTTCGTGGATTTCACCGTTATACAGTGTCACAAGGATAGCGTCTTCCAGCGCGTCGAATGTTCCCTCCTCAGCGTGGATGGAAGTCTGAGTGGTTGTTCGATCCTTGCCGTAGATTCTGACCTGCTGATAACGGTCGCCGCGCTTGCCTTTTACAATGAAACTGTATTGCGGCAGATCATCAATGAAATAGCCTGCCTCAACATTGAGGTCGGGACGCTTGCGATAGATATCCCGGGCGAGCGTTCTCGCTTTATGGTTCATCTGGGGCAGGACTGTATTGTTGAAGTAGATGAGGGGCGCGGCCACCGCGATACTGAAAGCGAGGGCTGGCCAGAGGATAGTTGCGAAACTGATGCCCGCTCCCTGCATGGCCGTCGTTTCGTTATCTTCAGAGAAGCGCCCGAACGCCATGAGCGTCGCCACGAGCACCGCCATGGGAATAGCAAGAGCAAGAATCCATGCCGTATTCAAGAAAAGATACTCGAGGATGACTCCGGCAGGGAGACCCTTGCCGAGAAATCTGTCTACCGCCCGTAAGAGGAAATTGGTGAAAAGCAGGAAGACGAGGATCAGGAGGGCATAGATGAAGGGGAGGAGATGTTCTTTCAGGATGTAGCGGGTGACGATTCGCATAAGCTTCTCTCAGCCAGGCTTCTGAAAAAATACGGAGGAAGAGGCAGGGTTACAACAAATGCAGTTCAAGTGAGGATTGCGGAATTTGGAATGCGGATTTAGAGCCAGTTTTGTAGAAAACTATTCCACGATCCGCAATCCGCATTCGTCTGGGTGAGGGACGGGACTCGAACCCGCGGCCACCAGGGCCACAACCTGGAGCTCTAACCTGCTGAGCTACCCCCACCATTATTACTGTTAATCATAACACACCATTCAAACTTTGGTTCCGAACAAGATAACTTACGAAGAAGGAGTCAAATTCTCGCCAACGATTGGCTCAGAGTGTAAAATGAGGGGGGATTCCCCCCAGTACTACTATGTGAAAGTTTTTGTGGATTTGTTGATATTTCGGTATAAATTTGCACTAAGAGAAAGTAGAACATCAGAAACAGTAGCTATCCTATATAGAAGTCGTACATTCCCCCATTTCCAAATATGAGCTTCCCACAGGAGACAGCGGTCTATTTTCTATCGTTAGATGAGTAGGTGATCAAGTAAAGGAGTCAGATAAAATGGCTGATCGTGAAAAAGGCACAGTAAAGTGGTTTAACCCCAAGAAGGGTTTTGGATTTATCTCAAGGGATAGTGGGGAGGATGTCTTCGTACATTTCTCTTCCATTTCGGGTGATGGTTACCGAACCCTCATGGAAGGCGCGGAAGTGGAATTCGAAGTCGCTTCTGGAGACAAGGGTCTTGAAGCCAGAGAAGTGAGCCTAATGGACTAACCTTAAAAGAACCAAGAAAGAAAAGGGGCATGGACGGCTGTCTGTTCCCCTTTTGTTGTTATATATACGTGGGCGATCCTATCCTTCTGTCTTAGCTTAACTGTTTCCGCTCACATCCCTCAATGAAAGGGTGAGCACGAACTGAGCCACCGGTTCATCAGCAATAGAGGGAACGGTGGCAATTACGTTAATAGGACGATTTACTCTTTCACCCGTCCTGACGGTTTCATCAACCATTTTCAGTATTGTTTCTCCATCGCTGCATGTGAAATGGACGTCTCCCTCCGCCCGTTTCAGGAAATGCGCCTCGAAATCTTTGTAGATGAACTTGGCTTTCCGTCCTCTCCGCCTGATCTGAAACAGAGCAATTACCGCGGCGGCAAGTTCCGCTCCAACTGACATCGCGGCGATATACAGTCCGCCTTCGTGGTTTCTGGTCTTGCGCCGGTTGGGAATCTTGACCACACACATTTCATCATTCAGCTCAATCACGGAGGGTCTGCACGCCCACAAGAGGGGAATCTTGGCGAATCCAAAGGCGCGCAGCATCAAAGTAGCACGAGCAGTGTGAGAAAGAAGACTCATAGTTGTGTTGCGCACTCGCTGTGGCGGAAGCAATCTACAATATGATCGTTCACCATTCCAACCGCCTGCATGTGGGCGTAGCAGACGGTTGTTCCGAAGAACTTGAAGCCCCGCTTTTTCATATCGGTGCTGATTGCATCGGACAGTGGCGTAAAGGCAGGAATCTCTGAATCATCCTTCCATCTGTTCACAATCGGTTTTCCGTTCACGAAGTTCCAGAGGTAGTTCGTAAAGTCGCCGAACTCAGAGGCGACCTGCAGGAACTGCTGTGCATTGTTGACGGTGGCCCGAATTTTCGCCTGATTCCTGACAATGCCTTTGTCGGATAGAAGATGCTGAACGTTGCTCTCGTCATAGCGCGCTACCTTTCCCGCATCAAAACCGTCGAATGCTGATCTGAAGTTCTCCCGTTTATTCAGAATGATCTGCCAGCTCAGTCCCGCCTGAAACGATTCCAGAACGATGAATTCGAACATCTTCCGTTCATCAAGCAGAGGGACGCCCCATTCCTTATCGTGGTATCGAGTGTAGCGAGGATTGCTGGAGATGGCCCAGGCACACCGCGCTTTTGTGTTACTCATCCGTGCTTACTCCTCAATGGTGAGTCCTGCAAACTCCTCCGGCCCATTGACCGGATTCAAGCGCACGATTTCACCGCCGGGGAGCTGTACTGAATAGTCGGTCCAGTCGTCGCTCTCGGTGTGGCGCGGGTCAGGGCGGTAGTAGTCGCTGGAGATGTAGTGGGCGCCGCTGGCAAGTGCCAAGTTGCGTCGGGCCGTGTCACCGCTGCGTGCTTCCTCTGTATCGGAGTCGGCCCTGGTTCGGATGAGATATCCCTTGAGAACAAGCTGTTCGATTTCTTCCGTGGGATTGTTAATCTTGATGAAAGCGGCCTCGGGTGTGCCCGGGTCCGAGTTGGTGAAGAGTATACGGCTTTTTAGTGCCTCATGCCCCTCTACGTAGAGATCGCGGATGCCGCCGCCGTTATCGAGACCGAACATGACCTTGCCCCGCGCTTCGCCTAATGTGGGCCAGCCATCCGATAAAATTGCCTCCTCCAGAGTGGCGTGGTTCCGTCGTACATCATCAGGAGTGATAACACCATTCAGCTCCTGTTCAAATACGTCGCGGATCTCCTCATCTATGGAATCGAGAGCATCGCTATCAAAGGGGAGAGGTTCTGTGAAACCGCTCAAGTTCGGATTGATATTCATAGCTCCCTCTTCCTTCGCTTCCACCAGAATGAAGATGGGGACGTGGTTGGGGTGTGCCTCTGACCAAGCCTTCACCGTTGCCAATGCATCCTTGAATGTAATGTAGTGGGTCATGTAATCGATGTCAGGGAAGTGAAGGACTTTGAATCCGGGTTCGTCCAGTTCCAGTTCCCCAGATTCCACCGGCTCACTGATGAACTGATTGCCCAACCGGTTGGCGAAATGACCTCCTTCAGGATCGTAATAGATGTCCAGCTCGATCTGCCGCATGCCGTAGTCGTTGAACTGTATCTCCAGCGGCTGGTGTTCGTAGTCAAAAGAGCGGGCAAGTTCCGGCACGAGGATGCTGAGGGTGTTCATGATCTTCTGGTATGTTTTGATACGGTAACTGTTGTGGCTGCCGATGACTTGAATCTCGTTGATACGGAGGTCGTCAATATCTATCATATCTTCTCCCTTTTCACAGGAAGCACCGAGCAGTAGATAGAAGAAAACAATAAGGTTCCGTGCGGTCTGTCTCCAATCGAGTTTTCTCAGGAGACGTATCATTTCGTGGTAATTAGGATGGCGCCGCCTGTGTGTCCCGTACCGTATTGAACAGTTGCCTCGCTGGCACTCAGATACCGGACCTCCTTAATGGTCTCTGCGTTGATATTGTAGAGCAACCCGATTTCTCCCATTCGAGCCCCGTTCATATAAACGACCGATGGCAAATCGCCCCGACGCCTCAACATTCGGGGGCGTAAGGTCTTGATGGCATCATATGCATTGTGTGCAGAAGTAGTCTTAAATTCTTCTTCCGTGATTAGATTCTGCGACCGGTGGGGTGCTTTGGTTTGCAGTGACGGCCCGCAGGCAGTCACTGCAAGGAGCGCAATCAGGATGGCGGTTTTCATATTATCCCCTTTTGGTTGATCTGAAATTGGTTCAATATACTCTTCATCTATTTCGCAAACTTCTGGATCCTCATCCCGAAGTGAACGTCAGCGACATAGACGTTACTCTCCGAATCTACGCCCACATCGTGAGCCTAGTCCATATGTCAATCGTACTGACCGTATGATCCCCATTAAACCAGGCGTCTCTGCCGCGGTGGAAGACAAATACATGATCGTGTGAGTCAACCTCGACGCCTGACACCTGCCCCAGAATCAGTCCTTCGGGAAGGCGCGGCCATCCATGCACAACGACATATCCGTGATCTTGATTGGATCCGCAGGCTGTTAATGCGGCAACTGCCAAGATGGAAAAAACTTTAATGTATCCAAACCAGTTCTTCGCGTTTATATCTGCTAAGTTCATTTCGGCTACTCCTTATATGGATAATTTGATGCGTGAAGGTGTCTGATCATTCATCGAACAGAGGTTTCATGACAATTGCTATCGCCCTTTTTTCCATTGAGGCATTGTGGTATTCTGTCGCCGTATGGCATGAAGAGAGTTGCGTCATCATGGATCTTGCCAGGAATTTGTTCCAGTCTAAATTATTGAAGTCACGGATGAATATCTCAGCCGAGTTTTTTGCTTCATCATAGTTAGATTTTCCGCCGCAACCCAGAATCAGCAGAGAGGCAATGAGAAGGTAAACTGTCTGTCGAGTCAGTTAAGTCCTCCAGATTTCAGGTAGTTCATCAGCAGGTTTGACATAACCTTCATCCCTACGGGAATACATGCATCATCTGCGCGGAAGGTGGGTGTGTGGTGCCCTCCGGATGTGGTGCCCGATTTCACCTGTCCGAGCCGGAAGAAGAAGCCGGGTGTTATATTGGCGTAGTAGGCAAAATCTTCGCCGCCCATGGTGGGGTCGAGCATGATGACGTTGTCTCTGCCGACAATATGCTTCATTGTAGGCATCATCTTCTCTGCCAGCGCAGGGTCATTGATGGTGGCTGGCGTGCCGCGATCATAGTCCAGCGTATATGTGCCGCCGTAGGCGCTGGTGATGCCGTCCAGGATTTCACCCATCCTGCGTTCGATGGTGTCTCTCACATCGGGATTGTAAGTGCGAACCGTCCCCTCAAGATGCACCTGCGCCGGAATGATATTGAATCGCTCGCCGCCTCGGAAAATGCCGACGGTGATAACGCTGGGTTCAAGCGGTGAAAGTGTGCGTGCACGAATGGTCTGGAATGCGGTTACGACCTGGGAGGCCATGACGATGGGATCAACTGACTTGTGAGGCGCGGCGCCGTGAGCCTGTTTTCCCCGAATCTTGACAATAAATTGATCTACTGCTGCCAGAGCCGGGCCGACTGTGAATCCGACCTTATCCACTTCCAAGTCTGAGAGCGTATGGAGGCCAAAAACGGCAGTCGGTCGTGGATCCTCCATGACGCCTTCATCCACCATCAGTTCAGCTCCTCCTTGTTCGCCCGGGGGCGGTCCCTCTTCAGCCGGCTGGAAAATGAATTTCACCGTACCGGGAAGATTATCACGCATGGAGGAGAGGACAGATGCGACGCCGAGTTGGACAGCAGTGTGAATATCGTGGCCGCAGGCGTGCATAACGCCGACCTCTTTGCCCAGATAGGTTGTTGTTTCGGTTGACTTGAAAGGGAGATTGGTATCTTCAGTGACAGGCAGAGCGTCCATATCGGCACGCACCGCAACCACGGGGCCGGGTCTCCCGCCGACCAATACACCCACCACGCCTGTATGCGCTACACCCGTTTGCACGTCAATACCCAGCTCTCTTAGATGACTTGCTACCAATTCAGCTGTCTTGAATTCACGATTGCCCAGTTCAGGATTCTCATGAATGTTGTGGCGTATGTCTGTTATCTGCGCTGTAAATCTTTTAACGGCGGCGTCGATAATCTGACCCTGTGCAGTGACCTGCAAGGGAAGAGAGGTAACAAGTACGATAAGTACTGCCACACTGCGTCTAAATGAGTTCATCAGAATATCTCCATATTCATCTTGAGTGTAGTATTATTCATAGTGTGTGAAGCGTGAATCTATAGTCCTCCTCAGAGGATCCTGAATAGTAACAATATTTGTACTGTGGTGTATACACATTGGTGTTCCGTGTTTCAATGGATTCAGGGTGGAATCCTGAGTCAGTGAGCCCTTTATGATAACGACTTGTGACTTCATTGTAAAGAGCCTGTTCCATAATGGGGACAGCGAACACATAATGTTTGCATCCAGCGAGTCCCCTTGGAACGTGAATTTGCCTCAGTCGAATAAGAGATGCAAGCGAAGAAGCGCCGGTCTGGTAGATTATTGCTCATTCACAGAGTGATACAGCCGTTCATCAGAGATCTGATAAGCTTGATCGGTCGCGGAATTGTCGATTTAGAATGTGAGAGATAGACCCATTACGAGTTTCTGGACTGTGATCGTTTCATTCGTACCGCTGGGTGTGTAACTGTCGCTGATGCGGCGTTCCCATCTTCCATGAAGGTAGGACAGATCCAAAGTGATATTGCGCATGATGGCTAGGCCGAGACCAGCGGTGGTGAATTGTTTGTCTTCTCCGGGGGCAAGCGAATCCATTAAGGGTGAAGGGTAAAGTGCGTAGCCGATGCGGAGGGTTGTGGGTCGGTGCTTGAAAAGGGGCAATGTCAATTCTGCACCGGTATGGATTTCGAGAGTGGCGCGGTAGTTGAGCCTGAGGGAATCGTTCTCAGCCGATAGCTTTGCTACTTGCGGGTCGTCCATATCTGCGGCGGCCAGAGCGTACTGTGTGTCTGACCAGTCGCGGTAACGTGCTGAGGCCGAAACGGTAAGGAATCTCGTGGAGAGAGAGGCTCCTCCGTCTACGTACCACGGCAGGTCCAGATCATAATCCCATATCCCTGAGGACGCTGTATCCGCTCTGAAACCGTCATCGAAGATCAGGATTTCACTGCTGGAGTACTCCTCTCTGATACGCATCCTGGTGGGCAGGCTGAAAGTGCCGCCGACGGCCACAAGATTACCAGCTCTTACAATTCCCCCCACCTTGATGAGGAAACTGTTATGAGTAACGTTCAATGCCCTGCTGACAGTGTAGGAGGCGAAGTCGCCCGGATAGTTGATATACTCATCTATAGTGTCATCCTGCTGGAAAAGGAATTCGTAATTCTCTTCACCCAGGATGCGGGATATTGTGATGCCAAAAGTAGAATTGGGTGACAAGGCAATGCCGGCGCCGAGGTTGAGCTGATCAATACCCCCCTCGTTGCTGATCTCTTCAGATCGCTGAACATCCTTGTTAAACAGGTAATAGCCCGGCATGGAACTTTCGTCTTGAATCTCAAAACCGATGTGATTATCGTGACGGCTGAATCCGCTGAATCTGAGATTTGCGTCAAAATCGGCAATATGACTAAATCCGAACGCGAGGACGAAACTGCCTCTGATAGTGGGTAGGGGGACAGTCATGCCAAAGGCTGCCGGTCGGTTGTAAAATCTGCTGTCGATCGTTCGTTCATCAGAAAACAGCGCTTCGTTAGAGAAGTTGAGACGCGAGAATTCACCGAATAGACCTCCGTTGCGTACCGTTGCCAGACCGGCGGGATTCCAGTAGAGGGCTGTGAAATCATCGGCCAGAGATGTGTAGGCGCCCCCCATGGCTAATGCACGTGAGCCGAAGCCCATCTCTCTCTCCATGATGTGGACGGCATCGTAGGCGGTCTGCCCGCAAACAGAAGAAATGAGAGTTGACAGGAGGAGGGTGATACCTTGGACAGCGAGGAGATAACGGTGGATTCGCTTCATGAGCGGATCAGGTTCCGTGTGTGGAGGAAAGAACTTTTAGTTATTGCGCTTAGAACTGACGGAAGGAGATCCGGCGCCGGAGGAAGAGCGGGTAATCGCTCCACTCCCCGATGCCCCAGATGAAAGGGTCCCGTAGCTTGAGGTCGCACTGCTCCGTGTCAGCAATCTGTTGCTGCGCCTGCCGTCATACGAGTTATTGTGCCGGTCATACGAAGAACGGCCCGGAGTCACCAGTTTAACGCGACGCATCTCGGTCTTTGCCAACGCTATTGTCTGCGGCTCAGAACGTCGGATAGAAAGGTTCGATCCGCCGCCGCGCCGGTCCCAGTTTCGTTTCTGACGGAGAGTGGTAAATGCAGTCAGGTAAGCAGGATTGGTATAGCCGTATGAATTGCCGTAATAACCGTATCCGTAGGGGTTGCCCAGTTGATTGCTCAGACCGTAGTAATAGTCAGAGAATCCCCAGTTGTTGTAGCCGTATCTGTAAAATGGATCGCCATACGGGCTGAAGCTGGAGAGGAACGGCTCGAAATCAGAATAGATGTAATTGATTTCGTAAGGATAGTCATCTTCAGAAACTACGGCCGATTGTTCTTCCGGGGTTGGGGGATGAAACAGGGCGAGTTGTGTATAACACCCTTGTGAAGCAAACAGCACGAAGACCAGAACGAGCGGAGCTAAAAGGTTTCTTTTCATCTCTAAACAAAGCTACGCCCAAGTAGAGTCAAAATCAATAGTTTTCTTGACGGACAGGAAGCAGAAGTGAACGGAGAGCGAAGTCCGCAGCAAAATTGTTAGATTCTTCTACGGTTACTGCGTACTTCTTAGCCCAATCCATTACTTACTCCTTTCAGATTTTCTCAAAAAATTATATCACGATGTG
>DCAL01000079.1:26667-28608 GCA_002311975.1 Fidelibacterota bacterium UBA1134
TAGGTTGAGAAGCATAATGTTGAATTGTGGCGTTGCTACATCTGTTGCTACACCGTTGCTACACAAAGCGTTTCCATAATGCCATTTTTCGCCATTGCTACGGCGGACACCGATTGCTACCAAACTTTATTACGCACGGACATGAGTTCCGGATACTTTTCATCCGTATCGCCATATTCATTTTTGAGTTCAAGTAATCTTGTTTTTAGTTCTTTGATTATATCAGAATAAGCAGGATCATCGTAAATATTATTCATTTCATGAGGATCCTCTTGCAAATCAAATAATTCCCATTCAGGAGTTGTGGATACTTCAAAAGCACCTGAGGCGTCCAAAGGCAATCCATAGTAGAAAATTAACTTATATCTTTCCGTTCTGATACCATAATGAGCAGGAATATTAAAATGCGCCCGGTGCATCCAGTAACGGTAGTACATATCAGTTCGCCAGTTTTCAGGTGTATTATTTTCCAGTACCCGTTTAAAACTTACACCATCCATATCATCTGGGACATCTACCCCAGCGAAATCTAAGAATGTAGGAGCAAAATCGATATTTACCGCAAAATCACTGGTAACAGATCCTGGCTTGATTTTTTTGGGATATCTAACCAACAGTGGAACACGCAACGATTCCTCATACATAAATCTTTTGTCAAAAAGATTGTGTTCACCAAGAAAAAAACCTTGGTCCGATGTATATATAACAATCGTATTTTCTGTCAAACCTTCTTCATCAAGATAGTTTAAGACCCTTCCAACATTATCATCAATTGCTGCAACGCATCTTAGATACGCTTTGATATACATCTGGTATGCAAGTTTTCTCCGCTCTTCATGTGACAAATTATTATTTTCTGCCACATTTCCTAGGAGTGATTTTATCATTTTCTTTAATATATGATCATCATCTTTTATTGAAAGCATGATATCATCAAATTCATTAGATTTATTTGCATGTAGTCTTTTATGTAATTGCTCCAGGCTTCGAAAAAACAAATATCGGTCTTCTTTCGCAATTGGTTGCCCATCAATCACGGCTTCTGATAATTCATCTTCGTATTGCATATATATTTTTTGCACGGTTCTTTTAATTGCTCTACTGCGATTATCGTAATTATCAGATAGATTAAATGGTTCAGGAATCTCAATATCTTTGTAAAGCGTCGCATGTTTCTGATCATACTCAAATAAATCATGTGGTGCTTTGTGTTGATACATCAAAAGAAAGGGTTTGTCCTTTGGACGGTTTTTTAGAACATCAAGCGAAATATCAGTAACAATATCGGTAACATAACCTTCATATTCGTTTATACCTTTAGAATTAATTCCACCAGGTTTATCTACTTCGACTCGCCAATATGGGATATTCGGATCTCCGCCGGGGACTTGGTACCAAGGCATTCCTGTCTCTGTCATTATCGGATTAAAATAGCGTCCCTGAACAGGAAGGATATTATAATAATCGAACCCCGTTGGTTTAGATTTTAAATGCCACTTACCCACAACGGCAGTATAATAACCTGCTTTTTGTAACAATTTTGGGAATGTCTGCTGACTACCGTCAAAAGCCCTATCTAATGTTTTTATTCCATTATTATGACTATATTTTCCTGTCAGGACAGTTGCTCGAGCTGGTGTACAAATGGAGTTTGTGTTAAATGCATTTTCAAAAAGCATGCCTTCGTTAGCTAAACGATCCAAATTGGGTGTTTCTACAACACCTGATAAAAAACTCTTATAGGCGCTGATGGCCTGTACAGCATGATCATCCGAATAAATAAATAATATATTCGGCCTCTCCTGATTATCATTATCAGACTGAGAATAGACCGCACCAGTAAAAAGTAATATGACCAATAAGTGTTTCATTATTTCAGTAGTCTCCTTTGTTTATTTCTCAAAAAATTATACCACGATGTGGGTGCTTCTTTCATCCCGA
>DCAL01000079.1:28780-31805 GCA_002311975.1 Fidelibacterota bacterium UBA1134
CCCGGCTCATTTATGCGAAATAATTCGCCGTAACATTTTTTTACCTCCTCAATAAAGTTTGAGGCATCCGTACCCCGTTGAGGAGTACTCCAATGGCCTTTATCAGGACTTTTCTTTGTCAATTTGTCTATGGCCCGTGTCATAAGGTTTCTTGCACCCTTCAGATTTCCTGTTGAAAGATGGTAGAAAGAAACGGTGACTTGAATGAGCCCCTGGACAAAAACCCTGTCTGGAAGATTAAACTCGGACCACATCTCCTCCCACTCTTCATGGGCATCGAAATATTCTCCCTGATTAAAAAACTCCAGACCAGCAAGAAACAGTTTGTCAATTTTCTCTCCATCAGACAAGAGTAATTTCCTCTTTGATGGCATATCCAGCTTCATCACTTTTAACCCAGCTTATAAAATGACCCGACAATGTGTGTCCCTCTTTCATTCCGGCCGTCCCTCCGTCATGTTCTAATTTCGGTTGACGATCCGGATTGGGTAGACCTTAGAAAATTCGTTTTATCCCAGTCGTGGGAAACTCACAACAGCATTTACCCTACGAGATAGTTATTCCTCAAGAACCGCCGTCTGTATTTCCATTAGCATGATACCATTCCCGGCGAATGGAACTCCCGTGACGATTATATTTTTCCCGTAATACTTTTCCAGCTGATCCCTCGTGGGGATATGTTCAACAAGGGAACAGACAAAAGTTTGTTCCTTACTTCCTCTTTTGGAGAACTCGGTGGTAATGGGTAAGTAGAGTTCACTATTCCCCTTGTCAAGGATAGCCAGAGGAAGTCCGCGCTTATAGCAAGCTTGTGCACATCCTATGTGAGATATACCCGTTGCCTCCGAGCCGTCTTTCATGTAGCAAGTAAGACAGACAACCTCTCCTTTAACGGTAATAGGCTTTTCGTCCCCTGAAAAAAGAACCGTTGCCCAAGACAATACGGTTACAACTAAGATGATCGTTTTTCTCATTTTTCTATCCTCCACTATTCCTTTGTACCCAACCCTCACTCCGCTCCTATTGAAGTCGGAGGGTCAATTTTGCTGCGCTTAAGCACTTTGAACACAATCTGATCATGAGGCTTGCGTATATATCTTTCTATTTTGCTGATGCCATATTTCGAAAGTATCCTCAGCAATTAGAATAGACAAGATCATATTAACTTTTTACCTATCCTAAATGCTTTTTTCAGATATGCCTTCCTTTTCTCTTCCGGAATAAAAGGTACTGACCAGCAATTGAATCTTTTAATTTTCCTTATACCGCACATCTTTAAAACTCCCCTCTTTAATCTCCTGAATGGAATATTCATATAGAAATACTTTGTGGCAATCGCCGGAGAGCCATAGGTATTAATTATAATAGCCCGATCACAAGGAAGCAAACCAATGGGTCTGCCCCAATTCCCAATGACATTCTTGAACTTGAATGCAAATCCTAAAGTAAATACCCTATCAATCCACCCTTTTAAAATAGCTGGGGCTCTGAACCACCATATTGGATATATAAAAACAAGGCAATGAGCATTCTTGATCAATGTTTGGTGTTTCTCTACATCGGGATATATTTTGTTATCACCGAAGGAAACCGGATCAAATTCTTCTTTATAAAGATCTATGACTTTGACTGTATGATTACCCGTCTTAGCACTACTCATAAAACTGTCCCGAAGCGCTCCACAAAAACTTTGGGGATTGGGGTGGGCGAATATAACCAATGTTTTCATTTCATCATTTTTAACCTTACCAATTTGGTTTATTGACTGGTCTTAGTGGTACAACGACGCGAAAACGAGATCGGGAGTCCTCTTCAAGTTCAAAGCGACCACCAAGACTGGGAGCTTCTCCCTGTCCGCCCAAGAATTTCAGCGATTTGGCCTGGACATTACCTGAACCAGATTGCTTTCCATAAAGACGCCAATAACCTGAACGAAGTATGGGTGTAGGGTTATAGACTACTTCAAGCTCCAATTGCACTCGTTCGCCATTTTCAAGCACAAATTCGATGGAAACTTGTGTAGTTGCACCATCACGCATCCCATTCACTTGGTAATTAGTCACAGTGCGCGACTTGTAGATACCGTTAACCAATTCATCGAGCAATGGCTCATCATTATTGGTACATCCTCCACTTAGCAGGAAAATAAACACCCAGAACGTACTAATAACTATATTACAAGGTTTTAGCATCTTTCATCCCGGCCGTCACTCGTCACTTTCCTCGTTGAGATTGGGAAAGTGGTTGAGAATGCTGATTAAAAAGCGGGTCTTTAGTTTTTCCCCTAATCCCACCCCACAGAATTGAGTTTTTATGTGTACAGTTTTGGTGGCTCAGGTTCATTGCCGAACCACCATAGAACTTGAATACCTTTTCCTGGTTTAGTTGCAGATGCCGGCTTTGGGATTTTTATATTTCCCACAGCATATCTCCAAGACTCCGAGTCAGAATTTTTCAACCCATTAATAGATGTGATCATTCCTTGATGAACAGAATCATCCGCCAAAACAACTTGATGGTCAACTTTGAGTAAATCAAGAACAGAAGACTGTCCATCTCCCTCAATAATGATGATTCGGGAGTGAAACGAGTCCCGTTGGCTGTCCAACAAATTTTTCATTTAAATTTAGAGAAAGATCCGGAATTAGAATAAGGGCGTTTCATCTAGTCTGCGGAACCATATTGGTTTTCATCCTTATCACTTGTTTTAAACAATCTTTGAAAGTATCATTAAAGTACTGGTAACATACAATCAGGTTGGCAGCTCTGAAAGTGTCCATCTCAAGTGAGCGGAGGTAATTCCAGATATCCCGCCGCTTATCTTTGTCATCTTCGGCAATCAACAACTCTATTTTTCGTGTAACTATCATTAGCTAATGGCGGTGGGCTTTTTCATTTCCCCAGTTCCTCAGCCACTTACTTCATTCCCTGAGTCGTGAGCCCGCCTATACCTCGAGAATGGTGATCCACAGCACTTCTGATTATCTCCCCTGATTCAATGCTTGAAGAATCTCAATATCGTAAC